>NZ_JBQVRO020000004.1:0-289732 GCF_052439115.2 Halorubrum sp. FL23 | reverse complement strand
ATACGTTCGCTGAGGCGCTCGGTTTCGGCCATAGACACTCTGAAGTCGAGCGCCTCATTCTCTAACTTAACGCGACCCCGTTTCCCTCACGAAATTTTAAGTTAATCCGTTTGGATAGTATATAAATGCGATGACACGGCCAACCCGGCAACGGGATCACGACCGGCAGCGTGTGCGGGACGAGGACGACGCCGAGACCGAAACCGACGCCGAGGGGGTCGACGCCGACGGGGTAGACCCCGAGGAGTTCGACCCCGAAGAGCTCACCCGGACGGCCGACGGGGAGCTGATCCACGAGGAGACGGGGCTCATTGTCGAAGAGGAACAGATCGATCCCGGCCCGGAGTGGCGCGCGTTCAACCACTCCGAGCGGCAGGAGAAGTCGCGCGTCGGCGCCCCGACGACGAAGACGATGCACGACAAGGGGCTGACGACGACGATCGACTGGAAGGACAAAGACGCGTACGGGCGCTCTATCTCTTCGAAAAAGCGGTCGCAGATGCACCGGCTGCGCAAGTGGCAGGAGCGTATTCGGACGAAGGACGCGGGCGAGCGCAACCTCCAGTTCGCGCTCTCGGAGATCGACCGGATGGCGAGCGCCCTCGGCGTTCCGCGGTCGGTACGCGAGGTCGCCTCCGTCATCTACCGACGCGCCCTCAACGAGGACCTGATCCGCGGGCGCTCGATCGAGGGCGTCTCGACCGCCGCCCTCTACGCGGCCTGTCGCAAGGAGGGGATCCCGCGCTCGCTCGAGGAGATCTCGGACGTGTCGCGGGTCGACCGCAAGGAGATCGGGCGCACGTACCGCTACATCTCCCAGGAGCTCGGCTTGGAGATGCGACCCGTCGACCCGAAGAAGTACGTTCCGCGGTTCTCTTCGGAGCTCGAACTGAGCGAAGAGGTCCAGTCGAAGGCCAACGAGATCATCGAGACCACGGCCGACCAGGGGCTTCTCTCCGGAAAGTCACCCACGGGATACGCCGCGGCCGCGATCTACGCCGCGTCGCTGCTGTGTAACGAGAAGAAGACCCAGCGCGAGGTCGCCGACGTGGCGCAGGTCACCGAGGTCACCATCCGAAACCGGTACCAAGAGCAGATCGAAGCGATGGGGATCCACAGCTAGGCGCCGCCGCGACCGCCCTCTCCGTCTTTTCGGCCCCTTTCCTCCCGCCCGCTAGCAACGTTCAAGCCGCCGCGCCACGAACGGTCGACGAATGCGGCTCGACGAGTTCATCGAGTTCGAGGCGAACGAGCGCGCCGAGCGGCGGCGCCTCGCCGCCGAGAAGGATTACGGGGTTCTCGACCACCTCGACTCCTTCGAGCGGCGCTTCGAGGAGCACGTCTCGGACGACGCCGTGGTCGGCAGCGTCTCGCCGTCGATCTTCGTCGGCCGTGCGAACTACCCCAACGTCTCGACCGGGCTGCTCTCGCCGGTCGGGCGCGAGGAGCGCGCGGACGCGTTCGAGACCTCCGCGGCGTGGTACGACGAGGGCGTCTCCATCTCGGACGTGTTCGACCGCCGGACCAGCCTGCTCAACTCGACGCGGGGAGTCGACGTGTCTGACGCCGGGGCGACCGGCGGGGTGAAGTCGGTCGGCGGCGGCGGTCCGGCCGAGAGCGTCCACGACGCGTGGGACGGGTGGTTGGGCGTTCAACGCGAGGTCGCGATCGCGGACCGCCCGGTCGACGTGGAGATCGGCCTCGACGGCACCCCCGATCTCGACTTCGACGTCGGGACGGAGGACATCAAGACGCCGACCGGCCCGCGCGCGGCGGCCAGGACCGCCGACCTCGGCGAGAATCCGCACGTCCCCCGCCCGGTGAAGAAGACGCTCGAAGACGACGACTGGCGCGCCGAGGGCGCGATGACGTACCTCTACCGCCGCGGGTTCGACGTGTACGAGATCAACACGATCCTCTCCGCGGGGGCGCTCGGCCGCGGACGGAACCGACGGCTCGTCCCGACGCGCTGGTCGATCACGGCCGTCGACGACACGGTCGGGCAGTTCCTCCGCGGCTCGATCCGCGACAATCCGACCGTCGACCGGATCGAGGTCCACCGCAACGAGTACCTCGGCAACGCCTTCTGGGTGATCCTCGTGCCGGGACGGTGGGAGTACGAGCTCGTCGAGATGAAGTCCCCCGGCTCGATCTGGAACCCCGATCCCGAGGCGGGGGTGTACCTCGCGGCCGCCAGCGAGGGCCGTGAGGGCCGGACCGGCTACGTCGAGGAGACCGCGGGCGCCTACTACGCGGCCCGGCTCGGCGTCTTGGAACACCTCGACGACCGCGGGCGACAGGCGAAGGCGCTCGTGCTCCGGCACGTCTCCGACGACTACTGGGGTCCGGTCGGCGTCTGGCAGGTGCGCGAGGCGGTCCGGAACGCCTTCGAGGGAGAGCACGGGGCCGCGGAGACGTTCGGCGAGGCGGTCCGCGGCGTCGCCGACCACCTCCCCGTGTCGCTCGGTCGCCTCCGACGGAAATCGACGATGGCGGCCGGGCTGCAGGCGAATCTCGGGGACTTCGTCGACGCGGGGTGAGGGGGCGGCGGCGTCCGCCTCTCCCGACCGTTTTAGTCGCCCCGGTGAGTGGGAGCCCACATGGTACCGATGGTCCCCGCGTTCGGCGGTGTTCCCGGCGGTCCGGAGCTGCTGATCCTCCTCGTCGTCCTCGTGCTCCTCTTCGGCGTCCCCCTCGTCGTCATCGCGGGGGTCGTGTTGTTTTTCAGAACGCGCTCGGACGACGCCGATGCCGACGCCGACCGGATCGCGGAACTGGAGGTGGAGGTCGAGCGCCTCCGCGAGAAAGTGGACGACGAACCGGCCGAGAGCGACGGCGACGATCGCCGATAAGCCGACGCGCCGAGTGCGACCGAGGCCGGGGTGAGGGGTCGCGGCGTCGCGGTAGTCCCGATCAGTCCTCGGCCCAGTAGTACAGCTCCTCGCGTGGCGCGTCACAGTTCGGGCAGCTTTCCGGGAGCTCGGTCCCGATCTCGCCCATCTCGCCGCACTCCCAGCACCGCCACATCACGTAGGCGGTCCCGAACACGTCGCGGGCGTCCGTGAGCGTCAGCGGCTCCGACCCCGACGGCGACGACACGTAGAAGCCGTCGTCGTCGACCCCGCGAACCGTCCCGAGCTGGTCTCCGTCCTCGTTGTACACGGACTGGCCGATGCTCACGTCGGCGAACACGGGTTCTTCGCTGGCCATGCGCGGCTGTACGCGCTGATCCGCCATAAGTGTGGTAGGTAATAGCACGACTATCGAAGCGTCCGTGTCAGCGAGACGCTCAGCGGCCTGTCGTGCTGGGAACGGATCGATACTGCGTCGGCGACGGGTCGGCGGCGAACACCGCCCAATCCGCCCACGCTCGAACGACGACTCAGGCGACCGGCGTGCGCTCGACGACGGTGCCGTTCACGGTCGGGTACTGCTCGACGATTTCGCCCTCCGCCAAGTCGCCGTCCTCGACCATCTCCTCGAGGAGCCACCACGCGACCTCGACGTGGTCCGACTTGACGGTGTAGAACTCCTCGGGGACGCCGAGCGCGTCGAAGCGGTCGGGGTCCGCGAACGCTTTCCCGTAGACGAGGGTGCCGTCGTCGGTCACCTCGTCGAACTCGCGGCGGATGTTCTTCGCCATCCGCTTGAGCCGGTTCCGGTGTTGGGCGGCGTCCTTGAACACGGACGTACAGAAGTACACCTTCTCGTGGCTCGCCATCTCCGAGACGATCGCGTCGTCCTTCGACCCCTCGACGGCGGACATGTGGCCCTCCTGCAGTTCGAAGCCCTCCTCTTGCATCCGGCGGTAGTTCCCGTCGGACATCTCGAACTCGTTGATGTTACAGAACTCGGCGGCGCCCTCGTCGAGGAACTCCAAGAACTCCGGCTCCGCGCGGATGCCGGGGATCTCGAAGGCGGGGGTAAGCCCCTCTTCGCGGGCGATGTGGAGGATCTCTTCCCACTCGGTCCCGTGCATGTCGCCCCACATCTCGAGCGGCGGGTGGAAGCGGATCTCGTCGAGACCGGCCTCCGAGAGGCGGCGCATGTTCTCGCGCCCGCCCGTGATCCCGGTGTAGAGGTGGGTGTGGTGGTCCTCGCCGAACTCGTCTTTCAGCAGTTCGAGGTACCGGGTCGTCTTCGCCATCGCCTCCTGCGGTTCGCCGCCGGTGATCGAGGTGCCGAGCGCGCTCATGCGCTTGGCCTCCGCGATCACGTCCTCGTCGGACTCGACCTTCCGCTCGTTGGCGTACACGTCGGTGACGTTCTTTCGGTTCTCTCCGAGGGGGCAGTAGAAGCAGTCCCGCTGGTCGCAGTAGCCGTAGACGAAAAGCACCATCTTCCCGCCCTTGGCGCACTGTTCACAGCCCTTGGAGATCATCTACTCCCCTCTACCGGCCGCGGCCTCAAAAAGCGTCCGAACTGTGCGCCCCCGGGTGAGCCGTTATCACGGGGGGTTCCACGGGGCTCTCGAACCGGTCCGTTTCCCGAAACGAACACAAAGTATGTACCTCCCCCCGCACGACGGCGGGTATGAGAAACGAGACGACCGCCGACGAGACGACCGGCACCGACGCGCTCAGTCGCCGCCGCGCGCTCGCGGTCGGCGGCGCGGTGGGGCTCGCGAACCTCGCCGGCTGTACCGCCCTCGACGTCGCCACCGGTGGGGAGCCCGCCGAGTTCGCGGCCGGCACCGCGACGGTCGGTGACGCGACGCTCGACGAAAGCGGGTACGAGCTCAACGAGGTGACCGACCGACCGATCTCCCGTGAGGTCGAGGTGGCCGGACAGACCCGCGAGGTGCGCGTGACGAACACCGTCGCCGAGTACGACAAGGCCGTCGAGCTGTTCGGCGAGCGCTACCAGGCGGCCGTCTTCGCCGCGGTGACGACCCCCCAGATACAGGTGCTCGGACAGGCGCTCAACCCGATCGCCGAGATGAGCACCCGCGAGCTCGCCGATCTCATCCTGAACCGCTACGAGAACGTCGGCGACTTAGAGCGCGGTTCGGAGTACACGACGACGATCCTCGCCGCCGACGCCGAGGTCGTCGTGTACACGACCGAGGGCGAGATCGAGGGGACGGGCGCGAGCACCGAACTGGAGCTCCACATCGGCGAGCCGGTCGGCGTCGGAGACGACTTCGTGCTCCCCCTCGCGGCGTATCCGTCCGGGTTCAGCGACGGTGAGAACGTTCGGCAGATGATGAACGGGATCGAACACGAGCCGAACGAGGAGAACTGACGGCGACGCGGTCGCCGAAGTCGCGGGATAGCGGAGGGAGCCGAAAACATATGCCGACCCCCCGCGTACTCCCGTACGATGCTGCTCGTCCTCTGTGTCGACCTCGACGACGACCTCGGCCGGAAGACGGGGATCCCCACGCCCGTCATCGGCGCCGACGACGTCACCGAGGCCGCGGTCGCGCTCGCGACGGCGGACCCGGAGGACTCCGACGTGAACGTGCTGTTTCAGGGCGTCAACATCTACGACGAGCTGGCGGCCGGCGGCGAGTCGGTCGAGGTCGCCGCCGTCACCGGTGTCGACGGCGCCGACGTGAAGGCGAACCGCGCGGTGGGACAGGAGGTCGACCGCGTGCTCGCGGAGCTCTCGACCGGCGAGGAGGTCTCGGCCGTCGTCATCACCGACGGCGCACAGGATGAGTCGGTCCTCCCCGTGATCCGCTCGCGGATGCCGATCGACGGGATGCGGCGGGTGGTCGTCCGGCAGGCGCAGGACCTCGAATCGCTCTACTACACGATCAAACAGGTGCTCGCGGACCCCGAGACGCGCGGCACGATCCTGGTGCCGCTCGGCGTGCTCCTCCTCATCTACCCGCTCGTCGTCGTCGCCAACCTGTTCAACATCGCGGGCGCCGCCGTCCTCGGGATCCTCTCCGGGGTCGTCGGACTCTACTCGCTGTTCCGCGGGCTCGGGCTCGAAGACACGGTCGACGGCGCGGCCGCCTCCGTCCGGAACGTGCTTTACACCGGGCGGGTGACGCTCGTCACCTACGTCGTCGCGCTCGCGCTGATCGTCGTCGGCGGGGTCCAAGGGATGGAAACGGTCGAGGTCGTCCGCGGCGTCCGCGGCGGGGGCGTCACCGTCGGCGTCGCGCTCGCGGCGTTCGTCCACGGGTTCGTCCAGTGGCTCGCGGTCGCCGGGGTCACCTCCAGTCTCGGCCAGATCACCGACGAGTACCTCGCGGGCCGGTTCCGGTGGCGGTACCTCAACGCGCCCTTCTACGTGCTCTCGATCGCCGTCGTGTTGTACGCCGTCTCCGGGTTCTTCCTGCCGGCGGCACAGGGCGTCACGTCGCTCGGGCTCTCCGACCTCGCGATGGCGCTCGCGGCCGGGACGCTCACCGCCGTGTTGAGCACGCTCGCGTTCGCTGTCGCGGAGTCGCAGCTCCCGTCGGCGGACCCGGCGTGAAAAGCGAGCTACTTCTCGAAGCGGCTTACCGCGGCGTCCACTCCTCGCAGGCGTCCATGTCGTCCATCAGCTCGTCGCGGTGGCCGCAGTACGGCTGCATTCCCTGCTCCGTGCGGACGTAGTCGAACTGCGCGCAGTTCCCGCAGTAGGTGTCGCCCGGGCCGTCGCGCGCCGTGGGCGAGACGCCGGGTGTGATCGGTTCGCCCGTCCCGTCCGGCGACTGCCCGGCGGACCCGGCCGGCTCGCCGCCCGCTCCGCCGCTCCCGTCGAGCGGAGACCGGATGTCGGTCGCGGTCGCGCCCCCGTCGCTCACGCCGGCGGGGTTCGATCCGTTGGTCGGTCCGGACGGGCGGGGCGATCCGGTCCCCCCGGACGGGCCGGCGGATCCACGGGAGCCCGGTTCGGAGCCGGAGCCGGAGCCGCTCTCACCGTGCCGGTTCGTCTGCGTCTCCACGTTTCCGTCGGGGGTTCCCCCGAGGAGGCCGACGCCGCCGCCGCGGTTGAGCTCGGCGCGATCGACCTCGATCACCTTCGTCTCGCCCTTGTGGGTCACCTCCATCGTGACGGTGCCGCCGGGGTCGTTCCGGGTCTTGAAGTTGGCCACGCCGACGAACACGCTCCACAGGGTCGTCGCGGCGCCGACGAAGTACAGCCCCGCGGTCGGCAGCGTGAGGTCCGTCAGCTCCGGACGGGGGCCGCCGACCCACTGGTTGGGGTACGCGTACGCGAACAGCGCGACGCCGAGACACATCACGGCCGCCCCGACGACCGCGGCGACGCGGGTGTTGCGGTCCGCCGGGAGGACGGTCATCACGCCGAGCAACACGAGGGGGACGCCCACGCCGCCGAGCACGCCGCCGAGCTGCCGCGCCTCGCCGGAGTTGTAGCCGCTCGGGAGGACGACCTCCGCGGCCACGAGGATCCCGGCGACGAGGAGCAGCGTTCCAGCGACGAACGCGCCCACGCCGACGTACAGCCGGCGCGGATCGACCTCGGAGCGCCCCCGCCCGCCGTACGCCTCCGAGAGACTGGTCATACGCGCCCTACGTCGTCCTCCCTGAAAACAGTATGTCAGACGTTCGCCTGCGGCGGGGGACGGGACGGGGATCCCCCTCGCCTAGCGACGGGAGCCGCCTCAGACCAGCGCGTCCACGTCGACGTTGGCGTCGAGCAGCTCAGCCATCCGGTCGACGGTGCGCGCGTCGCGGGTGCGGCCGCCGCGGACGATCCCCTCGGCGCGATCGATGGCGGTGACCGTGTCGGTGTTCACCGCGAGGACGGGCTTGTCGGCGTCGGCCGCCTTCCCGAGCACGGCGCCCGAGGGCCGGTGGCCGCCGGTCAACACGAGACACGCGACGCCCGAGGCTTCGAGCGCCGCGGTCTGGACGTCGGCGCGGTCGCCGCCGGTGATCACGGCGGCGTCGCGGGCGCGGCGGAAGTAGCGGAGCGCCTCGTCGCCGCCCATCGCGCCGACGAGGAACCGCTCGACGAAGCCGTCGGTCGGGGCGTCGGTGAGCAGCTCCGCGCCGAGCTCGTCCGCGAGCTCGCCGACGGTGACCCCGGCCAGCTCCTTCTCGGACGGGATGGCGCCGAACACGGTGATCCCCTTCGACTCGAGGAACGGGATCCCGTCCTGATCGAGCGACTCGAACGCGTCGTCGGAGACCTTGTTGAACACGACGCCGGCGAGCCGGTCGCCGAACGCGTCGGCGGCCGCGATCACCTCGTCGAGGTCGTTCGGGGAGTCGTACCCGGCGACCAGCACGACCTGCGCGTCGAGGAGCTCCGCCACGTCCACGTCGGTGAGGCCGACGACGCCGCCGGTGGTCCAGCGCCCGCCGCCTTCGATGAACATGTGGTCCCGATCGGCCGCGAGGTCGTCGTACTCCTCGCGGATCCGCTCGCGGAGCGCGTCGGCGTCCTCGGTGCCGCGGATCGCGCCCTCGACGAACGTCGGCGAGTAGACGACGGGCTCCATCTGATGCATCTCGGCGTCGAGGTCGAGCACCTCGCGTGCGAGCATGGGGTCCTGATCGAGCGTCTTGCCGACGTTCGACTGGAGCCGAGTCCCCTTCGGCTTCATGTAGCCGACGCTGCGGTCGCGGTCGGCGGCGAGCCGCGCGAGCGCGACGGTGATCGCTGTCTTTCCGGCGCCTTCTCCGGTCGCGGTGACGAGTGTCGTGGGTGTGTCTGTCATGGGTCGAGTTTCTCCGGGTCAACGGTGAGTCTCACGTCGACGGCGGCGGCGTTCGTGCCGCCGTCGGCGTCGGGCAGTGCGACGAGCGGATTGATGTCGAGTTCGAGGATGGCCGGGAAGTCGGTGACCAGCTGCGAGAGCCGACCGATCGTCTCGACGACGGCGTCGACGTCGACCGGGTCGCGTCCCCGGGCGCCGCGCAGCAGCGGCGCCGACTGGATCTCCTCGGTCATCTCGCGGGCCTCCGGCTCGGAGACGGGCGCGACGCGGAAGGTGGTGTCCTCCATCACCTCCACGAAGATCCCGCCGAGCCCGAACATCAGCAGCGGGCCGAACTGCGGGTCGCGGTTCATCCCGACGATCGTCTCGACGCCGTCGTCGAGATCGACCATCTCCTGCACCTGCACGCCGAGCACGGTCGCGTCCGGCTGGTAGTTGCGCGCGCGGGTGATCAGGTCCTCGTAGGTGTCCGTCACCTCGTCGTCCTCGACGCCGACGGCGACGCCGCCGATGTCGGACTTGTGGAGGATGTCCGGCGAGACGATCTTCATCACCACGCCGCCGTCGATGTCGGCGGCGACCTCGCGGGCCCGCTCGGGGCTGTCGACGATCTCACCGGCCGGCGTCGGGATGCCGTAGGCGTCGAGCAGCTCCATCGCCTCGACGCCGAGGCGGTTGTCGTCGCGGTCGCGCACCGCGCCCAGAATCTCGCGAGCGCGCTCGCGGTCGACGTCGAACGACATCGGGTCGGCGTACTCGCGCTGTTTGATGTCGCGGTACCGCGCCAGCGTCGCGAGGCTCTCGATCCCGCGGGCGGGGTCGAAGTAACAGGGGATCCCCTTCGACTGGAGCTGCTGTTTCGGCTCGCGGGTCCGGTCGCCGCCCATCAGGCAGGCGGCGACGGGCGCGTCCATCTCGTCGCTTACCTCGCTGATCGCGTCCGCGAGGTCGTTGAAGTCGATCGTCGCCGTCGGCGCGGCCAGCACGAGGGCGGCCCCGACGTTGTCGTCGGCGACGGTGATCTCCAGCGCCTCCCGGAACCGCTCCACGTCGGCGTCGCCGATCACGTCGACCGGGTTGTGGATGTTCGCCTCGTCGGGCATCGACTCGGCCAGCGCGTCGCTCGTTTCCCCGGTGAACGACGCCATATCGAGGTTGGCGTCGCCGACGGCGTCGGTCGCCATCACGCCGGGGCCGCCGGCGTTGGTGACGATCGCGACGCTGTCCGTGTCGGGGAGCGGCTGGCTCCCGAGGATGCCCGCCGAGTCGAACAGCTCGTCGACCGACTCGGCGCGGATGACGCCAGCCTGATCGAGGCCGGCCTCGTACGCCTTGTCCGAGCCGGCGAGCGTGCCGGTGTGCGAGGAGGCGGCCTGTGCCCCCGCGCTCGTCCGCCCCGACTTCACGGCGACGATCGGGGTGTCCTGCGTCGTCTCGCGGGCGGTGTCGATGAACTCGCGCCCGTCCTCGATCCCCTCGAGGTAGCCGATTATCACGTCGGTCTCCTCGTCGTCGCCCCAGTGGTCGACGAAGTCGGTCTCGTCGAGGACCGCCTTGTTGCCCAGCGAGACCACGTCTTTGAAGCCGATCCCGTTGTCGTTGGCCCAGTCGAGGACCGCGGTGACGAACGCGCCGGACTGACTCATAAAGGAGAGCCCGCCCGGGAGCGCGTTCTCCGGGCCGAACGTCGCGTTCATGCCCGAGGGCGTCGACATGATCCCCAGGCTGTTGGGGCCGACGAGGTTCAGGTCGTACTCGTCGGCTATCTCCGCGAGGCGTCGTTCCCTCGCGGCCCCGTCCTCTCCCGTCTCGCCGAACCCGGCGGTGATCACGACGACGTTCCGGACGCCCGCCTCGCCGCACGCCTCGATCGCGTCCAACACGATCGACGGCGGGACGACGACCACGGCAACGTCGGCGTCGGCGTCTGCGACCTCGTCGACGCAGGGTGTGCCGAGCACCTCGTCGTAGTTCGGGTTGACGGGGACGGTGTCGCCGTCGAAGTCGTCGAGCAGATTCGACGTTACGGCGCGTCCGACAGCCCCCTCTCGGGCGGTCGCGCCGACGACGGCGACCCGGCCCGGGTCGAACAGCTCATTGAGCGTACCCATCGGTACGTAGTTATACGCACCGACGGTTTAAGATCGACGGGAGCGTTCTCATCGGCTGAATATTAATGAACAACCGATCGCATCGACGCCCACTCGTTTGAGGACCGGAGTTGTAATCCCCGGTTCGGTCCGCATTCCCACGCTTCGGACCCCCATTCGGATCGCGGTCCGTCGAGCGTCCTGACCGACCCGCTCACTCCGCGTCGTCGCCGCCCTTGGCGTCCGATCCGCGGCTCTCGGGCTCTCCGGGGGCGGACCCGTCCGTTCGTATCTGGGCGTTCATCGGGCTCATGGCGGCGGTCCTCGGGCGGTTCGGCGGGCTCGCTCCGACGGACCCCTCGTCGGTCTCGCCGGTCTCTGCGCTCGGCACGGTGAGCGTCACGATGTTTCCGCCGTCGTGAGTGTCGAAGGTCAGGTCGCCGCCGGACCGGTTCGCGACCCAGTACACGAGCCACAACCCCATTCCCCCGGTGTGGCGGAGGTCGTCCATCTCCCACCGGTCGGTGATGACGTACCGCTCCTCGACCGGGATCGGCGGGCAGTTGTCGCGGATCGACACCTCGACCTCCTCGTCCGTCACGCACACGTCGATCCGAATCCGCGGGGTCGACTCCGCGTGTTCGATGGCGTTCTCGACCAGCTCCGCGATCGCGTAGTCGAGCTCCGGGTGCGTGAACGCGCTCGCGTTCGGCGGGTACGACACCGACACCTGCGGGGTGGTCGGGCCGTCGCCGCCGCTCGGCTCTCCGCTTGCCGTCTCGCCGCAAGCCGTCCACGCCTCGTCTCCGGTGTTGCTCCCCGCTGTCTCCCCGTCCTCGACCGGGTCCCGATAGGCGAGATCGATCGGGTCGTTGCAGTCGTCGACGACCATGCCGAGCGCCTCTTCGACCACGGGCGCGAGCTCGACCTTCTGGGGCGCTCTGCGCTGTCGCAGCAGGTCGATCACGCCCCGCTGCTTCTCCGCCGTCGTCAACAGGTCGGAGGCGACCCGCCGGAT
This sequence comes from Halorubrum sp. FL23, assembly GCF_052439115.2. Classification (NCBI taxonomy): domain Archaea; kingdom Methanobacteriati; phylum Methanobacteriota; class Halobacteria; order Halobacteriales; family Haloferacaceae; genus Halorubrum; species Halorubrum sp. FL23. The sequence continues at coordinate 277,995 of NZ_JBQVRO020000004.1, read as the reverse complement.
CGTCTCGGCGTACTCCTGTAAGTCGGCGCCGAGTTCGGCGAGGGCGTCGGGATCGACCCGGTCGCCACCATCGCCGCCGCCCCGATCGTCGCCACCGTCTTCCGTCTCGGCGTCCGCGACGGCGCCGCTCCACGTCTCCGGATCGAACGCGTCCGCCGCGGCGACGGACGAGAGGATGCGCTCCGCCGTCCCGTCGACGATGTTCATGTCGTTGCGGATCGTGTGTCGCAGGAGATTGTCCATCACGGCGAGCTGTCGCTCGCGCCGGTACTCGTCGGTGACGTCGCGCACGAACCCCGTGACCGCGACCACCTCGCCGCTCTCTATCACCGGCTCGCCTGGCACGCGGACCCACTTCGTGGTCCCGTCGGCCGACCCGAGCCGGTAGTCGATCAGCGTGGACTCCCCGTTCGAGAGCCGCTCCATGGCGCGCTCGACGTAGGGGCGGTCGTCGGGATGGACCGCGGTGAGGAACCGCTTGGGTTGCTGTTCGAGCGCGGCCGCCGACACGCCGAAAATCTCCTCGACGGCGTCGTTGACGAACAGCAGCTCGTCCCACTCCGCGGAGAACATCCAGAACACGTCGGCCGACACCGACGCGATCGTCTCCAGTCGGCGTCTGGACTCGACCTCGGCCGTGATGTCCCGCGAAGTCAACACGTACCCGTCGACACCCGTCTCCGCCGGCGGATGTACCGCTGTCCGGAGCCAGACCCACGTGCCGTCAGCGGTGCGGTATCGATACTCCTGCGGCTCGTCGGGCGTTAGCTCGCCGGAGACGATCCGCGCGAAGATACCCCGGAGCTGCTCCTCGTCGTTGGGGTGAACGAGTTCGAAGGCGTCCCTCCCGATGAGTTCCTCCGGGCGGAACCCCAGCAGATCGGCGACGGACGCGTTGAGATGACGGTAGATCCCGTCTTCGTCCAGGACCGCGATTTTGTCCCCCGAGAGATCTAAAAGAACGGCGGGATCCGGGGGCTCGGTCATATGGTTACCGCTTCTCGAGGTGGTTAATAAGGCTGACCGCCAAATTATCACGGGTGAAATAACCCGACTGCGCGCTCAGTCGGCCGAGACGCCGGTGGTGTCGAACGCGGCGCTCACCGGGTCGGCGGCCGCGTCGTCGACCGTCAGCGTGACGCCCTCCTCGCCGAGTTCGATGGTGGCGTCGGTCGCCCCTCGCGTGTACTCCGCCGCGTGATCGCCGTCGGGGTCGAAGCGGACGCCCTCGACCAGCAGGGGCGTCTCGCTGAGCCGTTCGACCTTGCGGTACGCGGTCGAGAGCGCGATGTCGCACGCCTCGGCCAGTTCGCTCGTCGTCATCGCCGTGTCGGCGGCTCCGAGGATCGCTCGACAGTCGGGGTCGGCGAGCGCCTCGAACGTGTCGTCGAGCGTCTCGTCTCCTTCCGTCGCGGTCGTCGGCCCGGCCGCCTGCGGCGCGTTTCGCTTCATGGACGTAGGTACCGGCTCCGACTACCCCAACACCGGCCCTGCATATGTGGGGTATTTTATAAGGGAACGCCGATCGTCGTCGTTCGGAACCGCCACGTCGACACCCTTCCGCGTGCTCACGCCGGCACCGACACCGCGCTCCGCGGAGCCGCATCGATGCCGACCTCCCCCGATCGACGGCGTCAACGTTTTGCCGGGGGGCTGATACGAATGGAGCAGATGGGGTCCGGAATCAGGGCGGAGGTCTCGCTCCCGACGGCGGCGCCTTCCCCGTTCGACGGCGTCGTCGACGGGTCGTCGCCGATATACAGCGTCGCGCGTAGCACGTCGGCCGACGACACGGAGACGGTCGTCCTCGAGTTCATCGCCGACGCGGACCTCCAGGTTCCCGAGGGCGTCGACGTCGTGTTCGACTACGGCGCCAAGGCCGCCTACCGGTTCGAGGCCCCCAGCGTCGACGCATCGCCGTTCGCGGTGCTCGACCGGCACGGCGTCCCCGCGTCGGAGACAACGATCCGGGACGGGCGGTTGCTCCTCACCTTTCACACGACCGACCTGCCGACGCTCCGCTCCGTGCTCGACGAGTTCCGAGAGTTCTGCTCCGACATGCAGGTGTTGCGGCTGCTCCAGTCGTCGTCGACGCCCGAGGAGTCGGACCTGGTCACGGTCGACCGGAGCGAACTGACCGAGCGCCAGCGCGAGGTGCTCACCGCCGCCTACGACGCCGGCTACTTCGACCATCCGAAGGGCGCCAACGCCGGCGAGGTCGCGGCGTCGCTCGACATCGATCGCTCGACGTTCTCGGAGCACATGGCGGCCGCACAGCGAAAGCTGCTCTCGACGCTGCTCGACTGATCGGGATTGTGCCACCCCTCGCCGTCGTTCTCGGCGCCGTCGATCATCGGATCTCCGACCTGTCGGATTCCGAACTCACAGGAATCCGATCTATCCTTCATGTGGATCGGTGCCGTACTCAACAGTATGAGCCCACGGACACACACGATCGTCTGCCCGGAGTGTCGCCGATCGATCGAGGTGGACGACGAGATGCGGGCGACGCTGCTCGAGGCGGGTTGCGTCGTCTGCGGCGCCCCGCTCACCGAGGGCGACATCGGTGACCAGCGGACCGCGTAGCGCTCGCGCTCCCCTCCGGTCTCTGGGTCCCCGCTTCCGTCGTGGAGCTTCCGCCCCCGGCCGTCGCTCCCCCGCTGCGGCCGTCGCCATCGGCAGCCGTCGGCCCCTCCTCGCCGAGTCTCGTGTCCTTTATGCCTTCGTGCCCAGAGAGATAGCGTATGGCGACGAGAAGCGAGGTCGAGATGTCCGACGCGGAGGTTGACGCGCTCCTGTCCCGGCACGAGACCGGGGTGCTGTCCCTCGCGCGCGACGAGACCCCGTACGCGATCCCGATCTCATACGGATTCGACGAGGAGTCGCGGCACGCCTTCCTCCGGCTCGTGTCAACGCCCGACAGCGAGAAGCGGAAGTTCCTCGCGTCCACTCCCCAGGCGCGGATCGTGGTGTACGAGGAGGGCGGCGAGGGGGACCGCGAGCAGTACGCGAGCGTCGTCGGCGTCGGCACCCTCCACCGGGTCGACCTCGACGATCTCACGCCCGAGTCGATCGCGCAGTACGGCGAGGCTCGACGGCCGCTGTTCGAGATCTGGGCCGAGGGGAAGGCGGACCTCGACATCGAACTGTACCGGTTCGAGCCCGAGCGGCTCACCGGGCGCACCGTCGTCGTCGACCGCGACGAAGAGTGAATCGGTAGCTCGTCGATCGTGTCTCACCGGCGCGTACCGCCGGTCGTCCGTGAGCCGTCGACTCGAGGGGTTCCGTTCTCGTTGCTGGTTACAAGGCTCTCGGCAGCCCTGCGGTGAACACCTCCGAAGACCCAGTCGGGAGGTCTCACGCGACTCGCAGTGGTCTTCGGTCCTCGCGTCGTCGCGCTTCGCCCTTCCAGCCGGGGATTTGGAGGTTGGCGCCGCCGGGCTGTCGGAGTTCGGTTATCACCGAGAGCGATCGGGTTTCGACGGCGGTCTCCCGCAGTTCACGCCGACGAACTCGTGGAGTTGGTCGCGGAGTCCGAGGCCGAAGCGCTTCCGCTCACGCTCGTCGAGCCGCCGAGGAGGGAGCGGTTCGAGTCACCGCGCAGCGTGGTGACCGTCTCGCCGTCGTGTCTGACGATCAGGGTCCACGGGCCGTCGCCCGCGGGAATCCGCATCGTCCCGTTGTAGCGGGCGACGCCCGAACACGACCGCGGCGCGTTCTCCGTCTCCGCCATCGGGACATCGAGGACGTAGGCGGACGCGTTCACCCGTTCGAACGTCGGGCCGCCGACGGCGTGCGAAGGCCCCGGCAGGGAGACGTTTCTGGAGTACGTAATCTCCGTGTTCGCAGCGCCGGCGCTCACGGCCGTCGAGCTGTTGGCCGAGAAGTCGTCGGGACAGTGCGCCCCGGCCGATTCGAAGTGTAGCAACGCCGGCGGATCGCTCGTGTCGCCGAAGGGCCCGCCCACCCCGCCCGGTCCGGAGCCGGCGAAGGCGATGACGCTCCCGGTCCCGACCAGGCCCACCAGCACGAGCACCCCGGCGACGGCGAACAGCCCGCGTCGATTCATTGTGTGTCGAACAACAGGAGAGAGGAGTATAACACCTGATATAAGTGAAAGAACGGTTTGAGTCATCCACCGTCGAGCGATCGCGTTCCCGGAACGGGGCCGAACGCTCCCGTATCCCACCCGGTATCACGAAGCGCCTCAGTCGTCCGCGGTCGCGGCGTCGACCTCGGGCTCGTACAGCTCGCCGGCGCGCTCGCGCTCGGTGAGGTACTCGTCGACGTCGAGCGCGGCCTTCACGCCCATCCCGCTGGCCGTGGCCGCCTGCTGATAGTGGAAGTCGACCACGTCGCCCGCGCCGAACAGCCCCTCGACGCCCGTCGCGGTCTGGTTCCCGCCGCGGCCGCCCTCGGTGATCAGGTAGCCGTCGTCGTCGGTCTCGATCCCCGTCCCCTCCAGGAAGTCCGTGTTCGGGGTGTGGCCGATGGCGAAGAAGACGGCGCCCACGTCGAAGTCGTACTCGTCGACCTCGTCGGCGGTGGCCGCGTCCTCCAGCTTCTCCTTCGGGTGCCCGTCAGGGTGCTCGACGAGGGTGACGTGGTCGACGCCGTCCTCGGGGGTGCCGTGGATCTCGGTGAGCTCGGTGTTGAGGAGGAGCTCGATCTCGCCGTCCTCGACCTTCTCCATCGTGCGCTCGATCCACACGTCCTCGGCGCGGAACTCCTCGCGGCGGTGGGCGACGTAGACGGTGTCCGCGAACTTCGTCAGGAAGTTCGCCTCCTCCATCGCGGCGTCGCCGCCGCCGACGACGAGCATGTCCTCGCCGCGGAAGAACGCGCCGTCACAGGTCGCACACGTCGAGAGCCCGTATCCCATCAGCTCGTCTTCGCCGGGGACGCCGAGCGTGCGGGCGCTGGCCCCCGAGGCGGTGACGAAGGCGTCGGCGGTGTAGACGTCGCCGTCGGAGAGCTCGACGCGGAAGTGGCCCGCGGGCTCTTTGGTCACGTCCACGATGACCCCGTTTCGGGTCTCGGCGCCGAACTTCGTCGCCTGCTCTTTCATGTTGTTGATGAGCTCCGGCCCGGAGATTCCCTCGGGAAAGCCGGGGTAGTTCTCCACGTCGGTGGTGAGCGTGAGCTGCCCGCCCGGCTCGTCGCCCTCGATGAGGAGGGGGTCGTTGTTCGACCGCGCGGCGTAAATTCCCGCGGAGAGTCCCGCGATACCGGTGCCGGCGATGATCAGTCGGCGGTGTTCGACGACGTCGTCGGTCATACGTACCGATTCGCCGTCGCGAAGTATGTAGGTTGCGCCCTCGGGCGCGAGTGACGGGAAACCGAGCGAGGCGCCCGCCGCGACAGCGGGGAGTCGGGCGTCGAAGCGGCGGAACGCGCCGGAATCCGGGGATGACCGACCTCAGTCGGTCGGGAACTCCCGCAGTGCCCCCGTCGGCGGCGAGGGGGCGTCGTCGAGCGCCTCGAAGAACCGGCCGGCGACGAACGCCTCGACGACGTCTTCGAGCGACTCCTCGTCGGACACCTCCTGTAAGATGCCGAGCGAGACCTGCGCGCCGGCCATGGTCGCGTGCCCCCCGGCGGAGCCGACCGGATCGAGCGCGTCGCGGAGCAGTTCGCCCACGTCGAGGTCCGCGCCGCGGGCCCGTGCAGAGCCGTAGATGACACCGTCGATGTAGCCGAACACGAACGTCACCGTGATCCCGTCCAGATCGAGGAGGCGGTCTGCCGCCTGCGCGAGGGCGTCGCGGTCGCCGATCTCGCCGACGCAGGAGGCGACGGTCGAGCCGCGCACGTCTCGCCCCTCGATCGCGCGGGCGAGCACGCGGAGCGTCTCCGGGCTCACGCTCGGGCTCTCGACGCGTTCGAGCGTCGACTCGTCGGCGGACGCCGACAGCGACGCGGCCGCCTCGAAGTCGGGGATCGAGGTCGACCGCGTGAAGTCCTTCGTGTCGATCCGGATCCCGTACAGGAGGGCGGTCGCGAGCGGCTGGTCCGGCTCGATGCCGAGCCGCGAGAGGTACTCCTCGATCAGCGTGCTCGTCGCGCCCGCGTCCGGTCGGATGTCGACGAACTCGCCCGCGACGGGGCCTCTCGGCGGGTGGTGGTCGACGACGATGGAGACCGGATACCCCTCCGGGAGGCTGTCGTTGATCCCGGCGCGCGAGTGGTCGACGAGGGCGACCCCGCCGTAGTCGTCGAGGTCGATTCCGTCGAAGGTCTGCAGCGGGAGGTCCAGCAGGTTCACCATCGCGCGGTTCTCCTGGTGGGCGATCTCGCCGCCGTAGCAGGCGTCCGCGGGGACGCCGACCGACTCGGCGATCCGCGTCAGCCCGAGCGCGCTCGCGATGGCGTCGGGGTCGGGGTTGTCGTGGGCGACGACGAGCAGGGGACCGGAGAGGTTACGGAGGACGCGAAACAGCCGGGACGGCTCCTCGTCGGCGTCGGCGCCGGTCGCCTCGCGAACGCGAGAGACGACGGCCTCGACCGGGTCGACGACGCGGTCGGCGACCGCCTCCAGCGCGTCCTGTTGGGCCGCGGTCGGATCCGTGCCGACGTGTGCGACGATCATCGCGTCCGGGTAGGAGCGTCGGGCGGCCTCCGCGGCGGCGACGTTTCGCTCCGGATCGTCGCTGGCGACCAGCACGACCGCGGCGCTGTCGGGATACGTCGCGGGGTCGGTCGGGTCGTCCTCCACGGTGGCGACGTTGCGGTCGCGCAGGGTCGAGGCCCACCCGGTGTCGTCGGTGATCGCGATGAGCTCGCCGCGCGAGTCGCGGGTGCGCTCGACGAGCGTGTTCCCGACCGCGCTACAGCCGAGCAGCAGACGCCGGGCCATACCGGCGCGAGGGGGTCGCGACGCAAAACGCTGCCGTCATTCGTCGGGGTCGCTCCCCGCCGACGCTCCGTCCTCGGAGCGCGAGCCGTTCACCGCGGCGGCGACGTCGACCGCGGCGCGGTTCTCGGCAACGTCGTGGACCCGGACGATGTCGGCCCCCCGGTCGGCCGCGAGCGCGGTCGCGGCGACGGTGGCGTGCTCGCGGTCGTCCGGCGCTCTGCCGACCGCCCCGTACATCGACTTGTGCGAGTGGCCGATCAACACCGGGCAGTCGAGCGCGTCGAACTCCCCGACGCGGTCGATCAGCTCGAACGCCTCGGCGGCCGACTTGCCGAAGCCGATCCCCGGGTCGACGATCACGTTCTCCCGGTCGATCCCGGCGGTCTCGGCCAGCGCGAGGCGCTCGCGGAGCGCCGCGATCACGTCGTCGACCGCGTCGTCGTACTCGGGGTCGTTCGTCGGATCGACGGGCGCGTCGAGGCTGTGCATCACCACGACCGGGCAGCCGGCGTCGGCGACGACCTCGCGCATCTCCGGGTCGGCCAGCCCGGTCACGTCGTTGATGATGTCGGCGCCGGCGTCGAGGGCGGCCGCCGCGACAGCCGGCTTCCGGGTGTCGACCGAGACCAGCACGTCGCCGTCGGCGACCGCCGGCACGGACTCGATCGCTTCGAGGGTCGGGACGACTCGGTCGATCTCTTCGTCGACCGGCACAGGTTCGGCGCCGGGTCGCGTCGACTCGCCCCCCACGTCGACGATGTCGACGCCCGCCTCGGCCATTCGCTCGACGCCCGCGACCGCGTCGTCGAGGCCCGCGTGTCGCCCGCCGTCGTGGAAGGAGTCGGGCGTGACGTTGAGCACGCCCATGACCGCGGTGCCGTCGGTCCACGGGTAGTCGGCGGCGGTCGGTCCGGCGGCGGCCGGTTCGTCGCCGTCGCCGATCCCGAGCCGGTCGGCGATGTCGTCCGCGACGCCCGCGAACCCGTCGCCCTCGCGCTCGCGGAGCCGGTCGAGCAGGTCGCGGTACTCCGCGACCGTCCCCGCCAGCGTGACGGGCACGCGCTCGCCGCCGGGAACTCGTCCCCCGCCGGCGCCGAGCCCGCCGATCGCCGCGTCGCCGCCTTCCTCGCGGAGGGCGACGGCGATCCGCTCGGCGCGGTCGCCGCGGAGCCGGAGTGAGAGGACGCGGTGGTCGATCCCCTCGCGTCGGCCAACGCCAGAGTCGTCCCCGGCGGGAACCCCCCCGGCGTCGAGCGCCTGCGCCGCGTTCGCGGCGGGACTCGTTCCGCCCCCCATCCGCCGCGGCGTCACGGTCCGCATGCGCGCCGCGCGGGCCTCCGCGACCGCGAACAGCGAGCCGACGAGCAGCACGCAGTCGCCGGGGGCGGCGCGTTCGACAGCGGCGTCGAGCGCGGCGGCCACGTCGCCCCCGGGGGTCACGTTGCCGACGCCCGCCGTCCGGAGCGCGGCGGCCAACACCTCGGGGTCCTCCGCGCGGTCGAGGTCGGGGCGACAGGTGATCGCGGAGGCGGCGTCGGGGAGCGCGTTCGCGGCGCTCGCGTGGTCCTTGTCGTGCATGGCGCCGTACACGAGGTGGAGGTCATCGTAGCCGTACTCGGCGAGGGTCCCCGCGAGCGTCCGGCAGGCCGCCGGGTTGTGCGCGCCGTCGAGCACCGTCAGCGGTTCCGTGTCGACCACCTCGAACCGGCCGGGCCACGTCGCCCGCGCGAGCCCGTCGCGGAGCGCGGCGTCGGTGAGGTCGGCGTCGCTCCCGTCACCGAGGGCGGTTGCGGTGCGCCGGGCGAGCGCGACCGCGATCCCGGCGTTCGTCGCCTGATGGTCGCCGACGAGCGGGATCCGGTAGGTTCCGGCCGCCTCGCCGGACAGCGTCACCTCGGCGTCGGTCGGGCTCACGCGGCCCTCGTAGGCGACGGAGATGGCGGGGTCTTCGTCGGCGGCTTCGCTGTCCTCGCCCGCTCCCGAGACCGTCGCGACCGCGGCGCCCGCGTCGGCGGCGACCTCGCGAACGACCGACAGGGCCTCGCCCTCGCAGGCGGTGACGAGGGGGGCGCCCGCGTCGGCGATCCGCGCTTTGGTGCGGGCGATCTCCGCGATCGTGTCGCCGAGGACCGCGGTGTGTTCGAGCGAGACGTTGGTGACCGCGGTCGCGACGGGGTCGACCACGCTGGTGGCGTCGTACTCGCCGCCGAGCCCGACCTCCAAGACGGCCACGTCGACCTCGCGGCGCGCGAAGTCGCGGATCGCCATCGCCGTGACGACCTCGAAGAAGGTGAGCGGTTCGCCGGCGGCGGCGCGCTCGACGAGCCACGGCTTCACCTCCTCGACGAAGTCGGCAATCGCGTCCTCGGTCATCGCCAGCCCGTCGACTCGGACCCGCTCGGCGAGCGCGGAGAGGTGCGGGGAGGTGTAGAGGCCGACGGAGAGCCCGGCCTCTCGGAGGACCGACTCGGTCATGCGCGCCGTGCTCCCCTTCCCGTTCGATCCCGCGACCTGCACGAACGACACGTCCTCCTCCGGGTTCCCGAGCCGGTCGAGTAAGGCCGCCACGCGCTCGGTCCCCGGCTTCACCGAGAAGCGGCGGAGGTCGAAGAGGAACGCCGCCGCCTCGTGGTAGTGCATACGCCGTGGGTCGGCTCGCCGTCGCTTAGGCGTAACGGACCGGGAGCGCCGTCCCGGCTGTTTCCCGTTCTCTTCCACTCTCGTCCGCCTTCCCCCCGCCCGACCGGAAGAGCAACCCTTACGCGCGCGGCACCCCGACTCGTTCGCATGAACGAGACTGCGGCCGCGACGGCGTCCGCGGCCGAGGACGGGGAGCCGGACCGCGACGCCCCCGACGCCGCTGGCACCGCCCCGGTCGTCGTCGGCGAGGGCGTCCGCAAGTCGTACGGCGAGGTCGACGCGCTCGACGGCGTCGACATCCGCGTCGAGCCCGGCGAGGTGTTCGGGCTCATCGGTCCCAACGGCGCGGGGAAGACGACGCTCGTCCGCGCGCTGACCGGGACGACCGAGGCCGACGGCGACCTGCGGGTGTTCGGCGTTCCGCCGCGCGAGGTCGACCCGCAGCGGATCGGCCTGCTCCCGCAGTCGTTCGACCCGCCGGAGCGGCTCACGGCGTCCGAGCTGGTCGACTACTACGGCGGGCTGTACGACGCGTCGCGCGACACCGCGTCCGTCCTGCGCGACGTCGGGATGGCCGACGACGCCGACGCGTGGTACGAGTCGCTCTCGGGCGGCCAGCAGCGCCGGACCTGCGTCGCCACCGCCATCGTCAACGACCCCGACCTCCTCTTTCTGGACGAGCCGACCACCGGGATCGACCCGGCCGGCCGGCGTTCGATCCACCGGCTGATCGAGCGGCTCGCCGGCGACGGCACGACCGTCTTCCTCACGAGCCACGCGATGGACGAGGTCGAGCGGCTCGCCGACCGCGTCGCGCTCCTCCGAGACGGCGCGGTCGTCGCGGTCGGCGCCCCAGACGAACTCATCGCCGCTCACGGGGGCGACCCCGGGCTGGCGGTCACGCTCGACGATCCCGCCGCCGAGGCCGACGTCGAGGCGCTCCGAGAGACGCTCCGAGCGGAACGCTCGGGCGGATCGACCGGGGAGGCCGCGGCCGCGGGTGAGGACGTGCCGGCGGTCGAATCCACCAGTGAGGGTCTCCGGATCCGCGGCGTTCGGCCCGAGGAGATCGGCGACGCGGTCGACGCGCTGGAGGCCGCCGGCGTCGCCTTCGAGTCGCTCGCGTGGTCCGAACCCTCGCTGGAGGACGTGTACCTCCGGCTCACGGGAGAGGAGTACTCGCCGCGGACGGGGGATCTCGGCGAGCTCGCGTCGGAGGGGGGTGACCGATGAGCCGCGTCGGTCGGATCGCGACCGAGGCGAGCGCGGCGGCGCGGTCGTTCCTCCGGCGGCGGACGGCGGTGTTCTTCACCTTCTTCTTCCCCGTGATCCTCGTGATGATCTTCGGCGCGCTGGTCCAGACGCAGCCGACCGGAGGCGGGCTGTTCGCGGAGCCCGCGGGCTACTACATCCCCGGCTACCTCGCGGTCGTCGTGCTGTTCACGCCGCTGTCGCGGGTCGGCTCCGAGATCGCTCGCCACCGCGACGGCGGCCGGTTCGAGAAGCTGGCGACGACGCCGCTCTCGCGCGTCGAGTGGCTGCTCGCCCACACGCTGGTCAACGTCGCGATCATCGGCGCGGCGAGCCTGCTCATCCTCGGCCTCGTGTTGGCCGTGACCGACGCGGAACCGGTGGTCTCGCCCGCGCTGGCGGCCCTCCCCGTCTTCGTCGCCGTCGCGGTGGCGCTCTTCTGCGGGCTCGGCGCGCTGCTCGGCGCGCTCGCGGACTCGCAGGACGGCGTGATCGCCGCGAGCAACACGGTCGCGCTCCCGCTTCTGTTCCTCTCGGAGACGTTCGTCTCGCCCGAACTGCTGCCGGAGTGGTTCCTGCCGGCGGTCGCGGCCTCGCCGCTGACGTACTTCGCGCGGGGGACGCGAGCGATCATCCACGAGCCCGGGCCGTGGATCGGCGATCTGGCGGTCCTCTCGGCGCTCGCTGTCGCGTTCCTCGCGCTCGGGGCGTACGCGGTCCCCCGGACCGAGTAAGAGCGGGATCGCGCGGCAACGACCCGGAAGCCGGTCATTTATATCGCCCGACGCCGTCTCCGACAACGAGAGCAAGCGTGCCCACCGTTCAATTCACCTGCTCGGACTGCACGCAGACCATCGAGGTCAACGACGAGATGCGGGAGACGATCCTCGACACCGGCTGTCCGGTCTGTACGACCGCGGCGAGCGAAGACGATTTCGACGACGAGTAGCGGGGCCGACGCGTCGTTGTCGGTGGCGTTCTCGGTCGGTCGGTTCTCCGGAGCCGTCTGCGATCACGAGAGCACTTCGACCACGTAGCCGTCGGCTTCGAGCGCGTCGATGATGTCGGCGGCGTGTTCCGCGTCGTCGGTCTCCAGCTCCAGCTCGAGCTCCGCGGCGTTGACGGCGACGTCTCGCGACGTGCGGTCGTGGTGAACGGCGTACACGTTCGCGCCGGTGCGGGCGACGATACTGGAGACGCGCTCTAACTCGCCGGGCCGGTCCTTCAGGTCGATGGTGATCTTGAGGTACCGGCCCATCTGGACCAGCCCGCGCCGGATCACGGTGCCGAGGCGGTTGAGATCGATGTTACCGCCGCAGAGCGCGGCGACGATCGTCTCGTCCTCCTCGTACTCGAACGCCTCCGAAAGGACGGCCGCGAGCGCGACCGCGCCGGCCCCCTCGACGAGCGTCTTCGCGCGCTCTAACAGGAGCGTGAGCGCTAAGGCGATCTCGCGGTCGTCGACCGTGACGACCTCGTCGACGTACTCAGTCATCACGTCGAGCGTCTGCTCGCCGATCGATCGGGTGGCGATCCCGTCGGCGATCGTGTCGACGCTGTCGATCTCGTGGACCTCGCCCGTTTTCAGCGACTCGCCGGCGGAGGCCGCGCCCTCGGCCTGCACGCCGACGACCCGCACGTCCGGGAGCTGCTCTTTGATCGCGACCGCGACGCCCGAGATGAGCCCGCCGCCGCCGATCGGGACGACGACCGTGTCGAGCTCGGGGCAGTCGTCGACGATCTCCAGGCCGAGCGTCCCCTGTCCCGCCATCACCACGGGGTCGTCGAACGCGTGGACGTACGTCCGGCTCTCCTCGCGTTCGAGCTCGTGGGCGTACGCCTGCGCCTCGTCGTAGTCGATGCCCTCCAGCCTGACGCTCGCCCCGTACCCGCGGGTGGCCTTCACCTTGGAGACGGGCGCGAACTTCGGCATCACGACGGTGGCGTCGACGCCCGCGCGGTCGGCCGCGAGCGCGACGCCCTGCGCGTGGTTCCCCGCGCTCGCGGTGACCACGCCGGCCTCGCGCTCGGCGTCGGAGAGGGTGGCGATCCGGTTCATCGCCCCGCGGATCTTGAACGCGCCGGTGCGCTGGAAGTTCTCCAGCTTGAGGTGGAGGTCAGCGCCGCTCATCTCGGAGAAGCTCCGCGACCGCTCCAAGGGCGTGTGCCGGGCCACCTCGTCGACGCGCTCGCGCGCGTCGCGAACGTCGGAGAGGCTGATCATGCCCCGGTGTCGCCGCGCCGGCCGCTAATCGGTTCCGGTCCGTTCCGTCGCGGTTCGCCGTCGAACGAGGCGAGCCACGGGCTCGCGGTTCGTAACTGAGCCACAGGACCGCCGTTCGTACCGAGCCACGGGCTCGCCGTCTGTGAAAGGGGGAATGCACGCGTGTGACGTGCGACTGGAACGAGACGTGCCGAATACAAAAAGGTGGGGCTAGCGGAGTGAAAGTGAAAGCGCACGACTGCGGCGCCGTCATCTCTCCGTCAGACGCGATCTCAGGGGGTCAGGCGCACCCGGACGGCTTCCCGTTCGAGGTAGCTGTCGACCCGATCGGCGAACCCGTACTCGTCGCTGCCGCGGTCTCCTCCGGCACCGTCGCGGTCGCCGCCGTCTCCGGCGTCCGGCCACGTCGCGTCCGCGTCGAGCCTGTCGGGGTCGCCGACGTACACCGCCGCCTCGTCCGGATGTCCGTCGGGCGCTTCGAGCGGGATCGCCACCCGGCGGTACAACCCCTCCCCGACGCGCTCGTACGCGTCGAGCGCGTCCAGCTCCTCGGTGCGGAGGAGCCGTCCCGCGGTCTCTCCCCCCGGCGCGAGCGTCGGGTACTGCCCCTCGACGAGGTGGAGTCCGAACAGCGTCGCGGGGCCGACGTACACGTACGAGTCGAGCACCCCGGCGACGCGCTCCGGTTCGGTCAGGGTCCCGTACACGAAGACGTCCATAGGCTGTGTGCGTCGTTCGCACGCTTCAACGTTCGGGCGGCGCTCTCCGCCTCCAATCCAAACGATTTTTCCCCATCCCATCGGTGAGTGACGGCATGTATCGACCCCGCGGTCACCGCGTTGTCGCGGGAATTGGGGCGCTCTTGCTGCTGGCCTCGACGGCCCATCACGGCTTCGAGATCGGATCCGTCACGGGCGCTACCGGGCCGCTGCTCGCGCTTGCGCTCGACGGCGGGATCGCGGCCGCCGTCGTTTACGCCGGCTACCGGATCGCTGCGATGGGGTTTTCCTCGGACGAGGAGCGCCGTATCGCCCGGTGGACGGTGGCCGGAGGGCTCACGGCGGTCGGCGCGATCGGCGCGACACTCCTCGTTCGCGCGTTCGAGGGGCGCCGGCTCGTCGAGCCCGCATTCCCGCTTCTGGTCGCCGCGGGCGCCGGGGCGCTAGCCGGCACGGTTGCGGGTTACTACGCGGTCCGGAGCGCGGCCGAGGCCCAGCGCGCGCGGGACGCGACGCGGGCCGTCTCCTTCGTGAACCGTCTCCTCCGTCACGACCTCCGGAACGACCTCTCCGCGATCCGCGGGTACGCCGACCTGATGGACGGGGGAGCGGCCCCCAGCGCCGACGAGCCGCCGGGCGGGCTCGGCTCCGACTCCCCGCCAGACTCAGCTCTCGACGCCCCCTCGTCCACGTCGGCCGTCATCGCGCGGAAGGCGGACGAGGGCCTCGACCGGATCGAGGCGACGGGCGCCGTCGCTGACGCCCTCCTCGGACGGGCACCGCTCCGACACGTCGACCTCGCCGAGACGACGCGAGACGTGCTGGCCGGGGTCGCCGACCGTCGCGGAGTGACGATCGACGCGGACATCGCCGACACGGCGCCGGTCCGGGCGAACGAGGGGTTGCGTTCGGTGGTCGACAACCTCGTCGAGAACGCGATCGAACACGGCCGCCCCGATGTCACCGTCCGGGTCGTCGTCCGCGTCGGCGATGACAACGTCTCGCTGACGGTCGCCGACGACGGTCCGGGGATCCCCCCGGAACACCGCGACTCGCTGCTCGGCGAGGGAGCGGCCGAGGACGATGCGTTGGGCGGCCTCCGGATCGTTTCGACCCTGATCGACAGCTACGACGGGGACCTCTCGATCGGCGAGTCCGACGACGGCGGTGCGCGGATCACGGTGACGCTCCCACGTGCGGGCTCGCGGTAGGGGCCGCGACGAAGGGGTGAACGAAGCCGGAGGGGGACGGTGTCCGGCGCTTGACGGGTCGCGTCCGGCGGCGCTCTCCGCCTCCGATACGGTGAAAGCCTGTCCGGCCCTCCGCGGTGACACATGGACCTCTCGCGGCTGCGGCGCGTCTGGACGCGCGTGTTCGCGCTCGCGTGGCCGGTCATGGCCGAGCAGACGTTCCGCACCGCGATGCGGACGACCGACATCCTCGTCACCGCGCTGTTCTCGCCGGCGGCCGTGGTCGCGATCGGGCTCGCCGACCTCTACGCTCGGTTTCCCCTCCGGATCGGGCTCGGCCTCGGCGGCGGGGCGATCGCGCTCTCCTCGCAGGACACCGGCGCGGGCGCGACCGACACGCGCGACGAGGCGGTGACGCAAGCGATCCTCGTCGGCGCGCTCGCTGGGATCCCCTTCGTGTTCTTCGGACTCTTCTTCGGCGAGTACGCGATCGACGTGTTCGGGCGGCTCGTCGGCGACCGAACCTCCCCGGACGTCGTCGCGCTCGGGTCGACGTACCTCGCGATCGTCTTCGCGACCGCCCCGGCGCGCCACGTCGCCCTGGTCGCCGCCCGCGCGCTCCAGGGGACCGGCGACACCCGCACGCCGATGTACGTCAACGTCGCCGCCAACTCCGTCAACATCGCGGGGTCGGTCGTCCTCGGGCTCGGCCTGTTCGGTCTCCCGCGGCTGGAGGTCGTCGGCGTCGGCCTCGCGACCGCCGGCGCCAACGTGCTCACGGCCGGGCTCCTCTGTTTCGCCATCTGGGGCCCGTGGACCGAAGCGTCGTTCGCGCGCCCCCGCGACCTCACGATCGCGAGCCAGCTCCTCCGAGTGAGCGCCCCCCGCGTGCTCGAGGGGTTCGGCTCGGAGCTCGCCGAGTTCCCGTTCAACGCGCTCCTCTTGGGCTTCGGCGAGTCGGTCAACGCCGGGTTCCAGATCGGGCGGCGGGTGTACCAACAGGTGACCGGCCCGCTCTCGCGGGGGTACAACGTCGCCGCCTCGGTGCTCGTCGGGCAGTCGCTCGGCGCCGGCGACCCCGACGAAGCCCGGTTCAACGGGTGGGCGGTCGCCGGACTGGGCGTCCTCACGGTCGGCTCGATCGGCCTCGGTCTGGTCGCGCTCGCGCCCCGGCTCGTCCCCCTCTTTACCGACGACGGCCCGACGATCGCGTACGCGGTCGACTTCGCTCGCGTCTACGGCGTCGCCGGGGCGGTCTTGGTCTGCTTCTCCGCGCTCTCCGGCGCGCTGCAGGGCGCGAGCGAGACCAGGGTCCCGCTCGTCGCTCGCGTCTCCGGGATGTTCGGCCTCTTTCTCGGCGCGTCGTGGCTGCTCGGGCGGACGGCCGGACTCGGTCCACGGGGGGCGTACGTCGGCGTGTTCCTCGCGTACGCGTGGATGGCGCTCGTCGTCATCGTCGGCTTCCGCTACTCGGGGTGGGCCGGCCGCGCCGCGGAGATGATGGCGGAGCGCGGGAGCGACGAGGTCGTCGACGCGTCGCCGGCGGACGGGTCGGAGCGGACCGAGCCGGCCGATCGCACCTCCGAGTGACCCCCACCGCTCGGGTTTTTAAGTATCAGACGGCCGAACCGGTTCGCATGGACCTGTCCTCCGCGGTCTCCGCTACCGCGTCGACCCTCCGACGGCGTCCCGCCGACCTGCTCCCGTTTTACCTCCTCGGCACGGCGGTCCCCGTCGTCGCTCGCGTTGGCCTCTTCGTTGCGGTCGCCGGAACGTACCTCCACTACGAGCTGACCGGTCGGCTCGCCGACGCGCGCCGAGCGCTCGCCGACCTGGACCTGACGCCGCCCGACACGCAGGACCCCGAGGCGGTCCAGGCGTGGGCCGAGAGCGTCGCCCCGGCGCTCGAACCCCTCGCGTCGCCGACCGCGATCCTCCTCCTCACCGTCGGCACGGCCGCGACGCTCCTGTTGGCGATCCTGACGTACGCCGCCGTCTCGGCCGGACAGATGTCGGCGGTCGCGGGCCGCGTCCGCGGCGGTCGCGGACTCACCGCCGGAATCGCCGGCGTGCGAGGACGCTGGCTCACGTTCCTCGGCCTCTACGTCGCCGAGATTCTGCTGTGGGCCGGCGTGTTGCTGCTCGCCGGGGTCGCCGTCGGCGGGGCGTCCCTCGTCAACCCCTTCCTCGGCGCGCTCGTCGCGCTCGTCGCGCTGCTCGTCGGACTGGTCGCCCTGCTCCTCGTTCGCGCGGTGTTCGCGTTCGCACCGGCCGCGGTCGTCGTCGACGAGACGGGGGTGATCGGCGCCGTCGAGGGGGCCGCCGGGTTCATCCGATCGAACCCCGTCGACGCCCTCGCGTACCTCGTCGTCGCCGTCGGCGTGCTCGTCGCGATCTCCTCGGCCGCGTCCGCGCTCGCGTTCTTCGGCGGCGGGGCCGTCGTCGCGCTCGCCAGCGCGGTCGTCGCCGCCCCCGCGCTCGACCTGCTCAAGACCGTCCTGTACGGCGACCACCGCGGTGCGGTCGCGCCCGTCGACCCGGTCGACGCTCGCCTCCGCGACCAATTCCTCGACGGCGTCCGCCGCGGCTGGCGTGAGATGACCGGGTTCGTCCGGCGAACGCCGGGGTTACACGCGGTCGCGGTCCTCGTCGGCGTCGGATTTGGTGCGGTCGGGTGGCTCGCGGCCGACCCCTTCGTCGGCGCGGTCACCACGTCTATCGACTCGCGGCTGGTCGGCCATCTCCCGCCGGCGGCCGCCCTCAACTTCTTCGGGAACAACTGGTCGGTGGCGATCGCGACCTCCCTCGGAGGTGTCGCCCTCGTGATCCCGGCGATCTCGTCGATCGCGTTCAACGGGCTGGCGCTCGGCGCGGTCGCGGCGTTGGAGGAGAACCTCGCCGCGCTGGTGGCGTTCGTGGTCCCCCACGGGGTTCTCGAAATCCCCGCGCTCTTCATCTCCGGAGCCCTCGGCATCCACCTCGGAATCGTCTCGTGGCGGACGTTCCGCGGTCGCCTGTCTCACGAGGCGTTCGCCGACGTGCTCGAACGCGCGTTCTGGGTGCTGGTGGGAGTCGGCGCGCTGATCGCGGTCGCCGCGTTCATCGAGGGGTTCGTGAGCCCGTACTACTGGCGGCCGTTCCTCTGAGGTCGCCTCCTCGCCGCGTCGCCGTCGCTCCCCTCTGCTCGGCGACCCGCCCGTACGTTCAAGTCGCTCCGCGTCGAATCCTGTCCTGTATGACGCGACGCGATCCCTTCACCGAGATAGAGGACCTGCTCGAACGGATGGGACAGGAGTTCGAGGAGCTGGGCGGCACGCTCGACGCGCCGGGGCCCGAGGTGCCCGGATTCCCCGGGGCCCGCGACGTCGCCGTCGACGTGATCGAGGACGACGAGTCGATCACCGTGCTCGCCGATCTCCCCGGCTACGGCGCCGACGAGATCGAGGTGGAGCTTCACGACGACGCGCTCTCGATCGCGGCCACCCGCGAGGAGACCCGGGACGCGGAGGCGACGGTCGGCGAAGCCGACGCGGCCGGAGACGAAGACAGCGTTGACGACGCGGGCGTCGGCTCTGAGGCCGGAGGCGACGCGGCGGTTCGCTACCACCGCCACGAACGCCGCCGCCGCTCGGTGTCGCGCCGGGTTCCGATCCCCGAACCGGTCGAACGCGACGGCACGACCGCCTCGTACGACGACGGCGTGCTCACCGTCATCCTCCTCAAACGGGCGTCGTCGGACTCCGCCGGCCACAGCATCGACGTGAACTGACCGGTCAGGGTTCGGGCTCTCTCGTCGCCGTCGCTTCGCGTCTTCCGAGCCGGCTGACACGAGCTATCAGCTATCCTGTCGTCTTTAATACCACTGAACGCGTCTCTATAGGTGACCATGAACAGAACAAACCCCTTCGACGAGATCGAGCAGTTCCTCGGCCGCGCCTCCTTCGGCGGCGACCGCGCGTGGGGGCGTGACCTCCGAACGACGGACATCGACGTGGCCGAGTACGACGACGAGTTCGTCGTCATGGCCGACCTCCCGGGGTACGACCGCGAGGACATCGACGTGCGGGCGACGGAGGGACGGCTCACGATCACCGCCGAGCGCGACACGGAGCGCGAGGACGGAGACCACGAGGCGGACCGTCGCTACCTCCGACGCGAGCGGCGCCACGAGTCGACCACCCGATCCGTCGACCTCCCCGGACCCGTCGTCGACGAGGACGCGAGCGCGACGTACCGCCACGGCGTGCTCACCGTCACGCTCCCGAAGACAGCCGACGTGGCAGACGAGGGCCACCGGATCGACGTGGCGTAGGCTCCCCGCGTTCGTTCTCATCTTCGTTCTCATCTCCGTTCTCGTCCCCGCCCCCCTTCTCACGCCAACACTTTCTCCACACCTCGCGTGCTACGATGGCCCATGGACGACGCCGACCACGAAGCGGCCCGTCGCGACCTCGTCGCCAGCCTCCGTCGCCGGCTCGATGTCGACGAGCGGACGCTCGCGGCGATCGGATCGGTACCGCGACACGCGTTCGTCCCGGAGGGTCACCGATCGCGCGCCTACGCCGACCGGCCGCTCCCGATCGGCCACGATCAGACGATCAGCGCGCCGCATATGGTGGCGCTCATGACCGACCTGCTCGATGTCGGACCGGGCGACCGGGTGTTGGAGGTCGGTACGGGCTGCGGCTACCACGCCGCCGTCGTCGCCGAGATCGTCGGCCCGGGGAACGTGTACAGCGTCGAGTACGTCCCGGAGCTGGCCGAATCGGCCCGCGAACGGCTCCGGCGGCTCGGCTACGACGTGACCGTCCAGGCCGGCGACGGGCGAACAGCGTTCCGCGACGAAGCGCCTTTCGACGCCGCGTATCTGACCTGCGCGCCGACCGATGCAGTCCCCGACCAGATCGTCGAGCGCGTGCGGTCGGGCGGCCGGGTCGTCGCGCCGGTCGGTCGCGCCGGCGCGCAGCGGCTCGTCAGACTGACGATCGGAGCGGAGGGCGTCGACCGCGAGGACCACGGCGGTGTCCGGTTCGTTCCGATGCGGTGACGGGCGACTCGGTGACACGCGGCACGACACCGAGCGAGCGCTTTTAGAGGGCCGAGCACCGAGCCACGCTATGGACGAGGCGTCGCTTCGAGCCGACATGATCGAGGGGCTCGAACACCAGATCGGCGAGACGCTGGACGAGCCCGTGTTAGCGGCGCTCCAACGCGTCTCACGTGACCCGTTCGTCGACGACGCTTCGACGGCCGGGGGCGAGACCGGCCGGGGCGGCGGCAACGGGGACCGGTCGCTCGCGCCCGCGACGGTCGTGCGGCTGTTAGCCGCGCTCGACGCCGACGAGGGCGACGAGGTGCTCGTCGTGGGCGCGGGCGTCGGCTACTCCGTCGCGCTGCTCGCTGAAATCGCTGGCGCGAGGCACGTCCACGCCGTCGACATCGACCGCGAGGCGGTCGCGCTCGCCCGGTCGAACCTCTCGACGGCCGGATACGACGCCGTCCTCGTCGACCGGCGGGACGGGGCGAACGGGCTCCCCGAATACGCCCCGTACGACCGGATCCTCCTCGAGGCCGGAGTCGTCGAGCCGCCGCGCGCGCTCCGCGAGCAGCTCGCCGACGATGGCCGGATCGTCTACCCCCGCGGGACGGCGGTGCAAACGATCGCCGCGATCGAGCCGGACTCGGCGGGAGACGCGACCGACGACGCGATCGACGACGATACCGCCCCGACGGGGTTCCGGACGGTCGAAACGGCCGGTCCGGCCCGCCTCCAGCCGATGCTCGTCGACGGCGAGCAGCGCGGCGTCGAGCGGAACCGCACCCGCCGCGAGGACGCCGAGCGCGCCGAGCAGGGTCACTTCGCGCGGCACGGCTGGGAGCAGGACTGGATCGACTGGGACGACCGCCTCTGATCATTCCGCGACCACCAGCACCTCCGTGTTCCCGCGCTCGTCGACGTAGTCGCCTTCCGCGGGTGGTTTCACTTCGACGGTGAGGGTGCCGTCCGGCTGATTCGGCCCCAGTTCCGGGTCGACATCGACCGTCGCCATCCCGTCCTCGTTCGTCGTTCCGGTGGCGACGCCGTCTATCTGTGCCGATCCGCTTCGGACGATTACCGTCGCGTCCGCGACGCGGGAGCCGTCCGGATCGAGGACGGCGACGTCGAGCGACTGGTCGCCCGGCGTCGTCACCTCCGGCTGCGGCTGCGCGTCGAGCTCCGTCGCCGACAGCCCTTCGATATCGCCGATCATCCCCATCATCACGCTGAGGCTCGCGACGCCGACGACGAGCGCGATGACCAGCCTGACCGGCAACCCCTCGATCGCCCGTCGGTCTGCGCGGAACGATCGGTTGTTCGCGGTGCGTCCGTCCCGTTTCGAGTGCGGCATACCGCCGGTGGCCGCGGTATCACTGATAAATAGTTGGACGGGGTCGACCGAGCAGGTCGGGGGAACCGTCTCTCGCCCGCGACCGTCACTCCGGCGGGCTGTTACCGACCGCGTTCTCCCCGGGCCTTTTGTGCGATACCGGGCGCACCGCGGCTATGCACGTGCTCGGACGCGAAGCCGGTTCGGACGGTGGAGCCGGCCCCGACGAGAGTTCTCCCGCCGGAGCGGACGGCGAAACCGCCGGCGGCCGTCTCCCGACCATTCGGCTCGGATCGTTCCTCGCGCGCGACGGGAGCGCGGGAGCCGGTGTCGGCGTGGACGCGGATACGCCACACGCCGGCGTCGTCTTCGGCAAGCGGGGCACCGGCAAGTCGTACACGCTCGGCGTCCTCGCGGAGGGGCTCGCGGCCTCGCGCGGCGTCGCGCCGATCGTGGTTGATCCGATGGGCGTCTTCGGTGGGCTCCGGGCCGCAGGCGGACGGGTCGTCGAACCGCGGATCCGACCGACGGCGATCCCGCCGGAGGCGTGGCCGGACCTGCTCGGCCTCGACCCGGCGAGCGGCCCGGGAAGCCTGGCGTGGCGAGTCGTCGCCGATGCCTTCGACGCCGCCACCGACGCCGGAGACGACCGGGAGGAGGCGGACCCCTCCCCCTCGCTTGCGACGCTCCGCGACCGTGTCGACGACGCGGACGCGCCCGCGGCGGACCGGCGCGCGGCGACGAACCACCTCCGACTCGCGGAGTCGTGGGGCGTGTTCGACGCGACCGCGCCGCCGGTCACCCGTCTCGCCGGCGGGGACCCGACCGTGATCGACCTCGCCGGCGTCCCCGAGGCGGCCGCGGCCGCGGTCGTCCGGGCGGTCGCTCGGGGACTCTACGACGCCCGGATCGACGGCGACCTCGACCGCCTCCCGTGGCTCCTGATCGACGAGGCGCACGCCTTCTTCGGCGGCGTCGCCGACCCGGCACTCCGGACGCTGTTGACCCGCGGTCGCGCGCCCGGCGTCTCGCTGGTCTGTGCGACGCAGCGTCCCGGCGCGGTGCCGAGCGTCGCAGTCTCCCAGTCGGACCTGATCGTCGCCCATCGTCTCACCGCCGAACGCGACCTCGATCGGCTCGCCGAGGCCGAGGCGACCTACCTCGCCGGCGACCTCGCCTCGCGGCTTCCGACCGACACCGGCGAGGCGCTCGTCGTCGACGACGCGACGGAAACGGCACACACCGTTCGCGTCCGTGAGCGCCGGACCCCGCACGGCGGCGGGAGCCCCCGCGCGAGCCGGACCGCCGCGGTCGCGGGGGAGTCCCCCGGAGACGGATCTCCGGAATGCGCTGCGGATTCGGGGGGTCCGAGATAACCGCCGGAGGCGCGCCGACGCGGAACGGACGCCGCCGGGACTCCGCCTGATCGGACCTCGGGGAACGACAGGTACAGGCGCCTCCGTGCCCTACTGGGTCTCGTGACCGACGACGAGGACGGAAGCTCCCCAGACGGGTCCACGGCAGACGCTCCGCCCGCGGACGCCCAGCCCGATGCTCCCGGCACCGCCGACGCCGCAGCTACCGCCGACGCGGCGGATTCTCCCGACTCGGCGGACGCGCCGATCGACTTCGGGACCCTCTCGCTCCCCCAGCGCGCGTTCGTTGCGGCCGTCCAAAACCCGACCCGCGGGGTCATGATCGCCGGCCTGCTCGCGTTCGCGTTCTCGTTTTACGTCGCCTTCTGGCTGGTCTTTCCGCAGGTCGCGGCGTTCATGTCGGCGATCGGCGCCGTCTTGGTCGCGCTCGTCGCGCTCGTCTACCTCGTCTCGGACCGACTCTCTCGGTAGCCCCCCTCTCTCGTCAAGTCGTTCCTCACTCTCGGCTCTCGGGCTCCCGCCACGCGCTCACGGGTGCGGCTCGTAGAACTCCCTGAGTGGCACCCCGAACGCCGGCGCGAGGGTCGCGACCGCGTCGCCGACCAGCACGTCGCGCTCGGCGAACTCCCGCTCCACCTGCGCGCCGAGCGCCACGTCGCCGGCCGCGTCGCTCTCGAGGTACTCGCGGACCGTCGTGAACTCCCGCTCTCGTTCGACGACGTAGCGATCGCCGTCGATGAACGGGCCGTACGTCTCCGGATCCACGTCGTCGGCGTACGACTCGTAGAAGCTCGCGGCGTGTTTCCGCACCGCGACCGGCGGTCCCTCGTGGCGCGCCACCGCCGGCCGCTCTGCGACCTCCAGTTCGGCGTACAGCGCCGCGCGCTTGGCGCCGCCCCCCTCGCGATCGGGGCCCTCCGCGTCGGTCATCGCACGCGCGCGGAGCACGTCGAACCCGCGCTCGTTCAGCCCCCGGACGATCCCGTCGAGCGACCGCCGGAGCTGCGGCCACAGCTGGTCGTCGACCACGTCGGGAGCGTCGAACACGACGGCGGCCGGCGTCGTGTTCCGTCGATCGAGATGGCTCCGGACGTCACCGGCGTCGAGCGGGGCGGGGTCAGCCGGCTCGAACGGGTCCTCGCTCGGCGCCGCGAGCAGCTCGCGGGCGTAGTGTTGGAACCGCGCGAGGTTCGCCGCCGAGAGGACGGCCGCGACGTTCCGCGTCGGATCGGTCGGGTCGACCACGACGAGCGGGTCGTCGAAGGTCCGCTCGGCGTGCCCCTCGGGGTCGAACTCCACCGGCGGGTGCCAGCTCCGGGCGGACTCCACGAGGGGGACGAACCCCCCGAGTTCCAGGACGAGCAGCTCGGTCAGGTACCCCGAGAACCCCTCGGTGCGGAGGTCGCTCCCGTACGCCCCGATCCCTTTCAGGAACGCCTTCGCGAGCACGACGTCGTCCGCGAGATCGTCGTCCAGCCGCGCGGAGAGGTACGCGTCGTGGAACGGGGTGCGGTCGACGGCGGAGACGAGGTCCCCGGCGGTCTCGACGTCGTGACAGGGGACCAAGTCCACGTCGAACCCCTCGTGGGTCCCCTTCACGTAGGGGTGTTCGGCGTACTCCTCGTGGCCGTCCGGGAGGACGGCGTGGCCGACGGCGAGCCCGTACTCCTCCAGCTGTTCGCGGTCGAGGTCGGCGTCGAACCGCACGAAGAGGTCGATGTCGCGGTCGCCGGAGACCCACGTACCGCGGGCGGTCGACCCCACCTGCACCACGTCGGCGTCGACCGGGAGGTCCGCGATCGCTGCTCGCGTCCGCTCGGCGAGTTCGGCGGCGACCGTCCGCAGGTGGTCGCGCTCAGCGGGCTCGGGCACCACTCGGTCGCGCACCCGCGACAGCACCGCCTCGAGATCGTCCATGAAACTCGCTTCTCGCGGTCCGGCCGAAAACGTGTCGGTCACCGGGCGAGTGGCGTGCTCTGCGAGTCGATCGGGAGACGGCGGCTGGGAGCGATCTGGGTGCGCCAACCGATCGCACTCGGGTCGGGCGGAAACGAAAGCCCTATCAAAACGAATCGAGTACGCTGAATCGAGCCGAAGTAGCTCAGTTGGTAGAGCGCCTCGCTGTTAACGAGGCGGTCCCAGGTTCGAGTCCTGGCTTCGGCGCCTCTTTCCGTTCCTACTCCGCATACCGTTTGGTGACGACTCCGGCTTTCTATCGACAAGTTCACTCCCGGTCCCGTCCGGCGATCACACCGATTCGGTACGCTAAAGGGCTCGTCCCGTTTAGCCCGCACCACGGGCCTTTAGCTTAGTCTGGCTCAAAGCCCTCCGCTCATAACGGAGTGATCGCCGGTTCAAATCCGGCAAGGCCCATCTTTTTACTCCAACAGCTCGACGAGCCCGTTCACGTCTTCGATGACGGCGTCGGCGCCGACCTCGGTGTACTTCCGGCGTCCCTCGTCGCCGGTCAGGCCGCCGGTGAGGACGCCGATCCCGTAGTAGACGCGGCTCGGGTCCTCGTCGTCGGCGTTGCGCGCGGTCCGCACGTCGTCGAGGGTGTCGCCGGCGAAGGCGACGCGGTCGGCGTCGAACCGTTCCGCGAGCTCCACGAGCGCCCGCGGGTGCGGCTTCCCCTCTTCCCAGTCGTCCATCGTGAACCGGTGGTCGTCGGGCACGTCGAGGCCGACGCGTTCTAAGGCGATCTCCGCCTCGGCTGCGGGCCGTCCCGTCAGCACGCCCACGTCGAACCGGTCGGTGAGGGCGGCGATCGTCTCCGCGTCGATCAGCGTCGGCTCGTCGTGGATATACCCCGGCGCCGACAGCGGCGGCTCGCCGCCTTCCAGTTCGCGGTACAGCTCTTCGCCCAGATACAGCGCCTGAAAGGTCTCGCGGAGGAGGTCGGTGTCCCACTGGTCGCGGACCCGCGCCTGTGCGACCCGGGGGAGGTCGCCGACGACCGCCTTCGCGGCGCCGAGCCCGCCGCCCCCCTCGGCCACCCGGTCGGTGAACGTCTCGACGTCCATCCCGAGCCCCTCGCGGCGGGCCAACACGTAGAGGGCGGCCGCGTTCGTCAGCTCCCAGTCGTTGTTGAACCCGCCGGCGTCCTTGAACGCCTGGACGCCGTCGCGATCGATCGTCTTCTCACACACCCGCTCGACGGTCTCGATGATCGCCCGCCGGTAGGAGTCCGCCACGTCGACCAACACCCCGTCGATGTCGAGGACGACTGCGTCGACCTGCATACCCGTAGGCTGGCAGGAGCGGGAAAGAACGTTCCGGGTTCTCGTCGAATCGGGCGCCTCTCGGACTCCCGCCTCACACGGGGTCGGCCGATCGCCCCTCGCGGTCGCCGTCGCGTGCGACGTACAGCACGGTCCCCTCGATCGTGCGCCGTCGGACCGGCACGACCGGCTCCTCGAACCCGAGGGTGGTGAACACGCAGCCGGCGTCGAGACGGTCGGCGAGCGCGACGGTCGGCCGTTGGATCTCGGCCGGCAGGTTACACGCGTACACCGCGTCGACCGCCGCGCGGCCGTCCGCACCGGTCGCGACACGATCGGCCGCCTCACCCGTGATGCGGCCGCTCTCGTCAACCAGCGGCTCGGCGTCGCGTTCCGGCTCCCCGTCCGCGAGCGCGAGCACGTTCCCCCGGCGGATCCGAAGCGACCCCGCGACCGATCCGCTGTCGGTTTCTCTCGCGGCCGACCGGGTTCGATCCCCCGGTTCGATGTCGACGGCAACGACGCGACAGCCCCGCTCTGCGAGCGCTCTCGCGACTTCGGGTCGGTCGCCGACGCCGACCTCGACGAGGGTGTCGTGTTCGGCGAGTTCGTCGACCAGCGCCCGGCGAGAGAGTGAGACCACGGCGCGGGCTTTATGATTGCGGCGGTCATAAGCGATTCCATGCTCGTGGACATCGTCCCAGTCGGGGAGGTCACGCCCCGCGTGAAACGCGAGGCCTCCGCCGCGCTCCGCTCCGTGTACGACTGCGACGTGACGGTCCACGACGACCAGCCGATTCCCGGGGCGGCTTACGACGAGGGCCGCGATCAGTACCGCGCCGAGGACCTGATCGAGACCGTCGGTCGCGTCGGCGGCGGCGAGAAGAACATCGGAATCACCCCGCGCGACCTCTACTACCGCCGTCGGAACTACGTGTTCGGACTCGCGTACCTCAACGGAAACGGCTCCGTGATCTCCACTCACCGGCTCCGAACGTCCTCCGACGGGGGCGTCTCCACCAAGCCCGCAGTCGACGTGTTTGCCGACCGCGTCCGCAAGGAAGTCGTCCACGAAATCGGTCACACCCTCGGTTTGGAGCACTGCGACAACAGCAAGTGCGTCATGTCCTTTTCCCCGACCGTCCGCGAGGTCGACGTGAAAGAGGAGAACCTCTGCGGCTCCTGTTCGCGGCTCGTTCGATAAGGGCGCCGTCGCTCGGGAGCGACTCGGTTCCCGCCGGTAGACGTAAACCGCATCCTGTCCAACTACCGCGTATGGCCGCAAAGCCGGAGTACCGCGACCGGCCGGACGTCGAGGTCGCGCTGTTGGACGCGCTTGTCGACCGCGGCGACGAGGGGATGACGGTGCTGGAGCTTCGCGCGGCCGTCGACGCTGACATCGACGCCGTCGAGGAGGCGCTGTCGACGCTGAAAGCGGACTCGCTCATCACCGTCGAGAGCGAGCAACGGGTGCGTGTCTACGCGCACGACCGCGTCATCCCCGATCCCGACGATCAGATCGAGGATAGCTCGGACACCCTCATCGACGCCGTCCGCGACCGGCTCGGACTGTAGCGACACGGCGCGTGCGCGAGCGGGGACGCGGCCTCGCTCGGGCCTGCCGAAGCCAGCGACCTTTTGCCGCTCCCCCGACTCTCTACCGGTATGACTCTCGTCTCCGACACCCACGGTGCCCACGGCGCGGTGTACCGCGACCGCGGCGGCCGGCAAGTGGTCGATCACTACGGGAAACCAGAGCGCGTCGGCAAGGCGGTCCGCAACGTCGTCGGCGCGATCGAGATGGGGTACGGCGTCCTCGCCGTCACGGGCGACGACCGCGTCGAGTTCGTCGACAACGCCGTCTCCAACCGGGTCCCGGACGAGGACGGGCAGGGCGTGTACGCGCTCCTGCTCGATCCGCAGGGGGGGATCGAGACGGACATGTACGTGTACAACGCCGACGAGCGCCTGCTCGTCTTCCTCCCGCCGGAGCGGACCGAGGCGGTCGCCGAAGATTGGGCCGACAAGGTGTTCAT
This sequence comes from Halorubrum sp. FL23, assembly GCF_052439115.2. Classification (NCBI taxonomy): domain Archaea; kingdom Methanobacteriati; phylum Methanobacteriota; class Halobacteria; order Halobacteriales; family Haloferacaceae; genus Halorubrum; species Halorubrum sp. FL23. The sequence goes on along the minus strand of NZ_JBQVRO020000004.1, from coordinate 250,114 downwards.
CCAGGACGTGGCGATCGACGACATCTCCGACGAGCTCGCCGTCTTCGGGGTTCACGGGCCCAAGTCGACGGAGAAGATCGCCTCGGTGCTCGGCGGGCCGGGCGCCCCCGAGAAGCCGCTCTCGTTCGTCCGCGGATCGATGGTCGACGCGGGCGTCACCGTCATCGCGAGCGACGCCCCCCTGGGCGAGGAGGGGTACGAGGTCGTCTGCGCCGCCGCGGACGCCGAAGAGGTGCTCGACACCCTGATCAACCGCGGGCTCAACGCGGCGCCGTTCGGGTACCGGACGTGGGACGCGCTCTCGCTCGAAGCCGGCACGCCGCTCTTCGAGTACGAACTGGACGGGACGGTCCCGAACGTCCTCGGGCTCCGCAACGCGCTGGACTTCGAGAAGGGGTGTTACGTCGGACAGGAGGTCGTCTCCCGCGTCGAGAACCAGGGGCGCCCGAGCCGCCGACTCGTCGGGCTCGCCCTCGACGGCCTCGCCGACGCGACCGCCGAGATCGACGGCGACACCGACCCGGAGGAGTACGACGCGCTCCTGCCCTCCCCCGGCGCCGCCGTCTTCGCGGGCGACGAGGCGGTCGGCGAGGTGACCCGCGCGGCGGTCGGCCCCGCCGCCGGCGATCCGATCGCGCTGGCGCTCGTCCGGTTCGACGCCGATCTCGCCGCCCCCACCGTGCGCGTCGACGGCGCGGAGGTGTCGGCGACGCGGACCGACCTCCCGTTCGCGTCCGTCGACGGGAGCGCCCGCTCCGCGCGGCTGCCGACGTACCCGGACGACGAGTAGCCGACGCCGGCGCGGTGCCCTTCGGGTTTCGAAGTCATCCGCCGCCGAGCCGCCGGTAACGCCGGACGATAGCCGGATGATAGCCGGACCACCGCGGTTCGCCGATCGGATCGCCGTCAGATCACGAACTGCACCGCGGTGTAGACGCTAAACCCGAGCGTCAGCGAGCCGACGAGCGACGCGATCCACGCGAACACGGTGTACCCCATCTTCGACCGACTCACGCCGGCGTCGCCCGCGGCGTAGCCGGCGCCGACGATGGCGGAGACGATGATCTCGTTGAACGAGACGGGGATCCCGAACGCGACGGCGGTCTGCGCGATCGCGAACGACGGGATGAGCGCCGAGATCGACCGCCGCGGTCCCATCGAGGCGTAATCCTGCGAGATCGCTTTGATCATCCGCGGCGCGCCGGTCCACGACCCGACCAGCAGCCCCGCGCCGCCGCCGACGAGCAGGGCCCACAACGGGACCCCGACCTCGCTGAATATCGGCACGAGCGGCCCGATGGCGAGGCCGACCTGCGACCCCCCGGCCGAGAACGCGACGAGGCCGCCCATCGCGAGGAGGAACCGGCGCTGGGCGCCCTCGCGGTCCCGACCGAGATCGGCGTACACCGCGGCCGCGACGACCGCCGCGACCGCGGCCGTGACGAGCGCGTCCCCGAACGCGCCGACGCCGATTTCGGTGCCGATCGCCGCCGATAACGACGCCTGCTCGCCCGGCGGACCGAGCAGCGCGAACCCGACGTTCGCGACAAGCGCGCCGACGAGTCCGGCGAGCGCGGCGGTGAGCGGCCGCTCGGGGAGCGCGTCGCCGATGAGCCCCCGCGCGACGACGTAGGCGACGCCGCCGCCGGCGAACGGAGTGAGCACCCACAGCGTGAGGATCTCGGTGTACTTCGGCCACGCCGGATCCCCGCCCATCGCGAGGCCGACGCCGACGACCGCGCCGGTGACGGTGAAGGCGGTCGCGATCGGGTAGCCGGCGAACACGCCGATCGCGACGAGCGCGGCCGCGGTGAGCAGCGCGACGATGGCGGCGCCGGCGGTGAGGGTGACGCCGCCGATCAGTTCGGTTCCCACCGCCTCAGTCACGTTCGCGCCCTGGAGGATCGCGCCCAGCAGCCCCAACACCCCGACGACAAGCCCCGCGCGCATCACGGAGATGGCGTTGGCGCCGACGGCCGGAGCGAACGGCGTCGATCCGGAGGAGCCGGCGCCGATCGACCACGCCATGAAGAGGCTGGCGGCGGCGGCGACGCCGAGGGTGGCGACGGTTGCGACGACCATGTTACTGCTGCCCGTCTTCGAACCCTTCGCGGAGCCCCGTCAGGGTGCGCCGGACCAGCAGAAAGGCGAAGAAGAAGAAGCCGAGTAGGACAACGAGAATTACGACGAACAACGGTTCGACCGGGAGCATACAGTCGGATCCGTCGGCACGGTGTTATGCGTTTCGGCACCCCGGTCGCCCGCCGATTCCGATCGGCTCTCTCGCCGGGGTAATGCGCTCACCGTCAGTCGGTGACTAAAACGCGCCTTTGTGTCTCAGTCACCTATATGATCTCACCGACACAAGTTATCGATGCGACCCCCGCTTCGGCCCTCTCCCCACATTCGGTCACCCCCTGGCGAGCCGCGACGACCGATAACGCTTGCCTGTTCGGGTCACTCCATGCTCCCTCCCCCCCTGCGTCCCGGCGTGACCGACCGGGCGGGGTGTCGTGTCCGTCCGCCGATGCCCTTCAGTCCCCCTGCCACCCCGTTCGGCGGGCGTTTTCATCCGGCCAGCGACCGCTCCCAGCCGCTGTCGCCCACCCACGCCCGACTCAGGGATCGATCCGGAACTCCTCGAAGACCTCACCGCCCGGCGTGACGAGGCTCCCGGTTAGCGCGCTTGCCCCCTCGGAGGCCGGTTCGAGCTCCGCGTGCGCCGGACGGTTCCCGCGCGGCTGTGCGTGGCTCCCGGGATTCAGTATCGGGAGCGCGCCCGAGTCGTCGAACCGGGGCCGGTGGCTGTGGCCGCAGATCACGGCGTCGGCGTCGCGCTCCCGGGCGAGCATCACGAGCCCGGTGTCGCCGCTGCGGTGCCGGTGCGTGACGGTGAACCGGACGCCCTCGTACTCCACGGTCAGCACTTCGGGGAGCCGGTCGCGGATCGCGGCGTCGTCGTTGTTTCCGTACACGCCCCGGAGCGTTCGGGCGGCCGACTCGAACGCGTCGAGCACCGGCTCGCGGTAGAAGTCGCCGACGTGAATGACGAGGTCGGCCTCGCGGACCGCCTCCGCGGTCCGCCCCTGCAGCTTCGACTCCTCGCGTGAATGGGTGTCCGAGACGACGACGAGCATACGCTCCGTCGGCGCGCGTCCGGCTTAAAAAACACGTCCGGCGGCGCCGCCCGCGATCCGAACGAGCCGCCGAGCGGGAGACGACCTATTCCTCCAGCGACAGCGAGGCGAGCAGCGACTCCAACTGCACCTGTTCGTTCGCCCCCTCGGCGATCCGGTAGTCGGCCTCGCCGATCCGCTCCATCAGCGCGACCGCCTCGCGCTCGGTCAGGTCGAACTCCCAGACGGAGCGGTGGAGCTGGTCGATCACGTCGCCGCCGGCCATCCCCGTCTCCGTGAGGAGCGTGTCGAGGGTCGCCCGCGCCCGCGAGAAGTCCCCCTCCAACGCGTTCGTCACCATCGACTCGATCTCCTCGGGCCGCGCGGTCGCCGTGATCGCGTACACCGCCTCCTCGTCGACGACGTCGCCGGTCGTCGCCGCCGCCTGCAGCGAGTTGATCGCGCGGCGCATATCGCCGTCGGCCGCGTACACCAGCGCGTCGACCCCCGCGTCCGTCACCTCGATCCCCTCCGCCGCCGCGATCTCGCGGGTCTGCGCGGCGACGGCCTCGTCGGAGAGCGGCGAGAAGCGGAAGACGGCACAGCGCGACTGGATCGGGTCGATGATCTTCGACGAGTAGTTACACGAGAGGATAAAGCGCGTGTTGTCGGAGAACTGCTCCATCGTCCGGCGAAGCGCTGACTGAGCGTCATCGGTGTTGTGCGTCAACACCCCGTTTGCGAGCATGAAGTTGGGAGTGTCCTCCATGCTAATGTTGTACGCCTTGCCGCGATGGCTGTATTCGATGCTGTCGATCGCGACCGTCTGGACGCCCTGTAGTCCGCCGTCCGTGACGACCGCCGGTTCGAACTCCTCTTTCTCGTAGTGCTCGTGGTGAGGCATGGCGCCGTCGCCGACCACGACGTAGGTGTACTCGTCGCCGTACGTCTCGAGGAACTCCTCGACTTTCTCCGTCTGCCCCCAAAGCTCGGCGACTCCTTTGACCTCGATTACCGTGTCTCCGAGCAGGAAATCGGGGTGGTATACGGAGTCAGACAGCTCGAATGCCGGTTCGTACTCGTACTCGATGCCTTCTTCCTGCAGCGCCTTCGCGACATCGTACTCCCAGTCGGATCGAACCAGATGTCCGAGTTCGTCGCTGTGCCTGATGTTGCCGCCGGTCGGCTCGTGACCTTTCAGCGCTTCGGACACCTTCTGTGCGACTTCCGGATCACGCATCGGGTTATTGTCGCCGCTGATGTCACAAACCGGATAGTCACAGTTTTCGACGCTCTTTTCGATTACCGCTTGTCTCTCGTCGTCGTCCAAGCTTTCCCACCACTCGACCGTGGCCGCGCCGATGTCTGCTTTCACCTCGTCGGGATCTGCGTCGACAACCCACTCTTCCCACGACGTTCCCGACCGCATCTCGCTGATCGTCTCGCGGACTCGTTCCACTGTCTCCTCGTCCATTTCCCACACGTTGACGCCATGGAAATCCCCGCCGTAATTCGGATTGTTACTCCCCGCAAAGCGACCGTCAGAGAGCTTTTCGACGATCTTCTCTCGCCGCTCGTCGGACCACTCGGTCCCGTGCATCGGGTTACCGTCTCCGCGCATTTTCCGGCTGTGGCCCTCATTTTTGCACTCGACGGAACAGAACCGCCCCGCCGTCCACGACTCACAGATCTCGCACTGGGACACCCCGATCTCGTCTTTGAAGTCCGCGATTTCGTCCCCCGATGATAGTTCTCTGAGCTCCTTCTCTACGAGTCTCCCATCTTCGCCGACCACGAAGAACGGGTGAGTCGGACTCGCAATCGTGGTTCGGCCGTCCTCCAGTTCCACTTGGAGGAAATCCGCGGTACCGGAGTCGACGAGTTTCCCTTTGTCGGACTGTATCTCGTTGGTCTCGAAATCGACAGACGGGATCGGTTCGCCCTCGGTACTCACCTCCTCGATCGGTTTTATTTCGGGCTTCGACGGATATCCCGTCACAACTTCGGTTCCCGGCGGTACGCACAACGAGTCTGCCTCATCGAGGAACACGATCCGGAAGTCGCCGCCGAACGACGACCGCGCGAACCCCTTGATCCGGTCGCGCACCACGTCGATCCCCCGCTGATCGGAGGCGTTCAGCTCGAGGAAATTGCCGCGCCAGTTGTCCTCGCCGTACACCTGTCGGGCGATGGCGGTGGCTGCGGTCGTCTTTCCGACTCCGGCAGGACCGCTGAAAAGAAGGTGCGGGATGTCGTCCTGTTCGATGTAGCTCTGGAGCCGTTCGACGATCTCCTCTTGGCCGTGGATGTCGTCGAGCGACTGCGGCCGGTACTTCTCGATCCAGATCTCCCGGCCGGTCGCGGTCGCAGCCGTCTGCTCGTCGGCCTCGCTCATGCCGGATCGGAGGGTCGGCGGGGTGATAAACGCCCCGAGAACGGGTCGCGACGGAGCGCGGCGCCAGCCGGTTCGCGCCGCGGCGCTCGGCCGTCAGCCGCTCCGCGAGAGCCGCTGGAGCTCGTAGGCGAACACCCAGATCCCCATCAGCACCCCGACGGGCACGACCACCTCGGCGATCTCCCTCGAGATCGGCAGGTTCGCCACGTCGACGAGCAGATGCGTCGTCGTCGCGGCGAGCTGCGCGAACAGTTCGTACTCCGCGCGGATCGTGTTCGTCAGCATGGAGCCGACCACGAGCATCACCATCGCGGCGACGCCGTGGATCGTCCCCCGGATATGTGGCATAACCGTCACATCTGCGACGACCCTGATAGGTGTTTCTCCCGCACCCATCCGCTCACAGCCGCCGCCGGACCGTTTCACAGAACGCGCTCGCCGCGTCGACCTCGGCCTCCGCGTCGCGCAGCCGCGCGGCCGTGTCGCCGTCGCCGTCCGGTGCGAGTACGACCGCCGCGGCGCCGGTGGAGAGCGTTTCGGTGCGCCAGTCGACGTACCGCTCGCCGGCCCACGCCGGGAGGTCGGCGCGCAACACGGCGTTCCGCCAGGCGAACTCCCGAGTCCCTTTCAGCCCGAGGAGGGCCAACCGGTCGTCGAGGGGGTCGAGCAGCCGGTCGATGCCGGCAATCCCGACCGCGGCGTACGTCTCGACCAGCGCGTCCTGTGCGGTCTGGACGAGCCGCGCGAGGATCGCGTTTATCCGGTCGTGGTCGGCGCGCTTGGCGTCGCGGTCGGGGTCGATGCCGATGTCGCCGAGCGTGTACGTGAGGTCGTAGGTGATGTGCGCGTTGATGCCGAGCAGGGCGTCCTGCGCGACGAGCGTTTCGCCGCGAGCGCCGGCGGCGAAGGCGATCAGCCACGGACGCGGGAGCGACTCGAAGTCCCGCTGCTCGAACGCGACCAGCGCCCGGCGGTAGCGCTCCGCGAAGGCGACGAGATACGACGCGGCCCACTCCGCGTCGATGAACGCGCCGTCGTCGATCGCCGTTCTGACGGTCGCCGTCATCCGACTGTACACCGTGAGAAACACCGCGCGCCGGTCGCCGCGCTCACGGAGGTACGACTCGGCTCGGGCCAGCCGCTCGTCCACGTCCGCGACGGACGCGAAGGGCGTCGCGACGAGATCGAGCAGCGCCGCGTCCGGCTCGTCGTCCGCCAGCTCCGCGGCGATCGCGTCGACGTCGACGTCGACATCGGCCGTCCGCCGGAGCCCGGTCAGCAGCGCTCTCGCCTCCTCGACGGTCGGGACGGCGGTGCGGATCGGGGTCATCGTGAGCGACGGCGGACGCCGTCGACATCGGCCGGTACTCAGCCGAACCAAAAGAACGTTGCTGCCGGACCGAGGCCGGCGTCGACTACGCGAACTCGTCGACGAGCTCGGGAACCACGTCGAACAGGTCGCCGACGATGCCGTAGTCGGCGATGTCGAAGATGGGCGCGTTCGGGTCCGTGTTGATCGCGACGATCGTGTCCGACCCCTTCATCCCGGCGACGTGCTGGACCGCGCCGGAGATCCCGACCGCGATGTACACGTCCGGGGTGACGACCTTCCCGCTCTGCCCGACCTGCCGGTTCTTCGGGAGCCACCCGTTGTCGACGATCGGCCGCGATGCGGAGAGCGTCGCGCCGAGCGCGTCGGCGAGCTCCTCGACGAGCTCCAAGTTCTCCTCCTCCTCGATGCCGCGCCCGACCGAGACGAGCACGTCCGCGTCGGCGATGTCGACGTCGCCGCCGCCGACCTCCTCGAAGCCCGTGACGCGCGCGCCGGAGTCAGGGTGGTCGACGTCGACGGACTCCACCGACGCGTCGCCGACGCCCTCCGCGGGCGCCCACTCGCCGCCGCGGACGGTGAGGAGGAAGCGGTCGCCGTCGACGTCGACGGTCGTCTCCACCTTCGAGCCGTACATCTCGCGGGTGACGGTCAGCCCGTCGTCGTACTCGAAGCCGATCGCGTCGGTCACCAGCTGGAGGTCGTACGCCTCGGCGACGGCGGGCGCGTAGTCCAGCCCGTTGACCGAGTTGGGGACCACGACCGTCTCCGCGTCGGTCTTCTCGAGGAGCGCACCGACCGCCGACTGGTAGACGTTGTGGTCGAACTCCTCGCCGTTCGCGACCGCGTGGACCGCGTCCACGCCCTCGCGGTTCAGGTCCTCGGCGAACCGGTCGACATCGCCGCCGACCGCCGCGACGTGGAGGTCGCCGCCCTGCGCGTCGGCGAGTTCACGGCCGGCCTCGATTGCCTCGTAGGAGACGTCGCGAAGCTCCCCGCGACGGTGTTCCGAGACGACGAGCACGTCGGACATCACGCGCTCACCCCCTTCTCGCGGAGGACCTCAGCAAGGCGCGACGCGCTCTCGCCGGCGTCGCCCTCGATGATCTCGGCGTCCGACTCGCTCTCCGGCTCGTACATCGAGGTGATCGTCAGCGAGCTCTCGACGTCGTCGGCCGACAGCCCGAGGTCGGCCAGATCCGTCGCGTCGATCTCCTTGCGCTGGGCCTGCCGGATGCCGCGGAGGCTCGCGTAGCGCGGCTCGTTGAGCCCCGTCTGAACCGTCAGCACGGCGGGGAGGTCAACCTCGGTCAGCTCCTCGACGCCGCCCTCCAGCTCGCGGTGAACGTGCGCGACGCTCGCGTCGGCGTCGACCTCGAGGTCGTTGACGACGGCGGCGTGCTCGAAGCCGATCCGCTCGGCGAGCGCGACGCCCGTCGCGCCGAACCCGGTGTCAGCGGCCTGTACGCCGCCGAGAACGAGGTCGGGCTCTTCCGCTTCGACGACCGCCTCGAACGTCGCGACCTTCGCGGGCACGTCGGCGAAGCCCGCCTCGAAGGCGTCGTCCCAGACCCGCACGGCGCGGTCGGCACCCTTCGCGAGCGCCATCCGGATCGTCTCCTCCGCGCGCTCCGGCCCGATGGTGACGGCGACGACCTCGTCGGCAATTCCCGCTTCAGCCAGCTGCACCGCCGCCTCGACCGCGTAGTCGTCCCACTCGTTGAGGTCGTACTCAAGGTCGGACGCTGCGATGTCGGTGCCCTCGATCGCGAAGTCGTCGTCCGGCTCCGCGACTTCCTTGACTGTCACCAGAACTTTCATGATCAACATTCCGTCGTTCGACCTGTAAGAGCTTTCGGAACGCCGCACCGTGGGGGCACAGTTTTCGCGATCCACTCCCGATCGCTCCGCTCCCGTCCCCGGAATCGGCCTCAGTTCTCGGATTCGCCGTTGCCGCCGGGCTCGCTGTCGGAGCGACCGTCGTCGCCGCCGGCTCCATCGCTGTCTGGAACCGAGATCAGGTTCTCGCGCCCCAGCCGAAGCTTCTCCACGCGCCCCGCATCGGCCATCGCGGAGAGCAGCTGTGACACCTTCGCGTCCGACCACCCGGTCTCGGCGACGATGTCGGCCTGTCGCATCCGCCCGCCGTTCTCCTCGAGGAGGCGCTCGACGCGCTCCTCGTCGGACAGCAGCGAGAGGTCCTCGTCGTCCCCCTCGGGTGTCGCGTCGTCGCCCGCTTCCGGTCCGTCGACCGTCGGGTCGGGATCGCCCGCGGCGCCCTCTGCGTCGTCGCGCCCTTCGGGGCCGGCGCGTTCTCCGCCGTCGCTGTCGACGGTCGCCCCGTTCGTGCTCCCGCCCGACGCGGGGGCCGGACCGCCGTCGATGCGTCGGTATCCGACGATGCTCCCGGCGATGAGCACGGCGGCGACGACGATCGCGGCGGTGATCATCGTCCACGGAGGCGAGGCGGCCGGCGCGTACACGACCGCGACCCGCTCCTCCTCGCCGAAGACGCGCGGCCCCTCGATGATCACGGCGTTGTCCCGCAGCCGGTCCGTGGCGTCCGAGGTCCCGGTGATGGTGTACCCCTCCGGCGTCGCCACTTCGAGCGTCTGCCCCTCCTCCAGCGAGAGCAGCCACGTCCCGCCGTTGGGTGTCGTCAACGCGTCGCCCAGCACCAGGTTCTCGCCGTCTTCGTCGAGGAACTGGGTCCAGACGAACGTCAGGCGGAGCTCGCCGACCGCCGCCGTCTCGCCGCTCGCCACGCCGAACGACGAGGGGTCGTCGTGGACGACGACCTCGCGCGCGGCGTCTTCGATCCGCATCGTTCGGTCGACGTTCCGACTGGCCTCACGAGCGAACCCCTCGAACAGCGCCGCTTTGGGCCCGATCTCGCCCTCGACGAACCTGTCTCCGACCGCGTCGAACGCCGCGCGGTCGGCCCCATCGGTGAGGGCGTACCTGACGGACACGGTCCACCGGGCGTCCCGGTCCGGCGTCGGCTCGATCAGAATCCGCGTCGACGTGGCCGGGTCGAACGGCTCTTCGATCTGTTCGGCGGCCGACGGGTCGACGGCCAGCGGGTCGACGGCAGACGCGTCGCCGGCCGACGCGCCCGCGTCGAGGGAGGGTGCGGGCGAGGGGGCGGCTCCCGCGACGGGCGCGACGCCGCTCGCAACGAGTGCGACGGCCACTAGCCCGACGAGGAGGGCGCGAGACGGGGCGTTCCGCATACGGATCAGGGCACTCAGGCGCCGGGCAAAACGCTTTCCATCGTTCGTTTTGCTCGCCGACGGGCTCGCGGCCACCGAACCGGCTCCGAATCCCGGCCGGCCCGTCGGTTCGTTGAGGTGGATTTTTTATATCCTGACGCGAACCAACGCTGTATGAGAGCCCTCCCGGTCTCCCTCGCGCTGCTGCTTCTGTTCGCGTCGATCGTCGGCGCGGCGTCCCCGGCGGCCGTCGCGGGGTCGGTCGCCGACCCCGCGACCGCCCCCGATTCGGTCGTCGAGGGCACCGATGCAACCGTCACGCGCGTCGGATCCGCGGCGACCGGCGTGCTCGCCGGCGGCGACGGCGACCGCGGCCGTCCGCAGGTGGCCTCGGAGAACCTCACCTTCCGGACGCTGTCCACGCCGAGCGACAGCGAGACGCGCTTCGGATCCGGGAGCCGCGGTGCCAACCTCGGCTCGTCGGTCGGGTTCGCCGTCGACGAGACCGACGCGGCCATGGAAACCGCGGCGGTCGTTCAGCGGGTCGAGGCCGCCGAGACGACGCCGGAGCGGCAGCGCCGTATCCTCGCCGCGATCAACCGCGTCGAGCGCGACGAGGTGACGCTCAACAGCCGACAGGCCGAGGCGTTCAGCGCACACGCCGCCGGCGAACTCTCCGACCGGGAGCTCCTCGACGAGCTCGTCCGGATCGCCGCGACCGCCCGCGAGTACGACGCGCGACTGGAAGCGCTCGACGCGCTAGCCGAGGAGACCGACGGGTTCAGCTCTCCGACTCGGCTCGACGAGCTCCAAGTCGCGCTGCAGGTGTACGAGGGCCCCGTCCGCGACTACGCGCTCTCGGCCGCGCGCGGCGAGGTGGCGGCCACTGAGTTGTACATTGAGTCGAGCAACCAGTCGGTCGTGCTGGCGGCGATCATCGACGGCGAGTACGTCCGTGAGGTCTTCCGGCTCGACCGCTGGGACCGCGGTGGCGGAGCGATCGGGAACGACGAGGCGATCGAAGTCACGTCGGCCGCCTACCCCGAGACGGCGTCGCTCCGCGAACCCGACGCCTTCGGCGCCGGTTCGGTCCAGCGGATCACCATTCCCCACGATTTCGGTGTCCTGCGCACCTTCGTCAGCGGGGGCACGAGTCAGGTGTTCGTGGAGCACCAACGCCTCGCGCTCGACGCGTTCCCCGACACCGAACTCGTCTCCGAGACCGGGGACGGCTTCAACGTCACCGTCGACCGCAGCTACGCCGGCGGTCCGGTGACAGTCACGGTCCGTGACGAGGAGACCGGCGAGCCCGTCTCCGACGTTACGGTCACCAAAAGCGTCGGCGGCGGCGACAGTCAGACGATCGGAACCACCAACGCGGACGGTGTGGTTCGGACGCTCTCGCCCCCGGAGTCCTATCGGGTCACCGTCGTCGACGAGCCCCGCGCGGTGTTCGTCGACGACCTCGAACCCATCGCGACGCCGCGTCCGGTTGCGGGAGACGACGCGTAGGGATCGCGGCTGCCCCCGACGCTTTTCACGGATCCCGCGGCACTCCCCCCGTGCCAACCGACACCGACCAATCGGCCGGGGGGAGCCCACCGACCGAGACGAGACCGGCGGCCGTTGCTACGGGGTCGACCGTCGTTTCTTCCCGTGCGCTCGTGCCCGTCGCCGGCGTCCTGCTGCTCGCTATCACGGTCGTGCTCGCGGGCGGGGTCGTGACCGCGACGATCGGCGCTCCGACCGAACCGGCGCCGACGACCGCCCTGTCGCTGTCGGCGACCGACGACCGGATTACGGTCACGCACCGAGGCGGCGACGCGCTCAACGCGACTGAACTGACGGTCCGTGTGCGGGTCGACGGCGAACCGCTCGCCCGGCAGCCGCCGGTCCCGTTCTTCTCGGCGGCCGGGTTCCACCCGGGACCGACCGGCGCGTTCAACGCCGCGACAGACGGCGCTTGGCGCGTCGGCGGGACGGCGTCGTTCCGAGTCGCGGAGACGAACGATCCGACCCTCGAACCCGGTCGGACCGTGGCCGTCGATATCTCGGTCGACGGACGACCCGTTGCGACGCTGGAGGCGGTCGTCGACTCGGGATAAGGAGCGAGGGTGGGGAACGGGGGTTCGAGCGTCACCCGCTACCGTTCGGGGACCCGTGCGACCGTCGTGATCGCACGCGGGCTCCGCGGCGTCGACTGCTGGATGTGGTGTTCGTACGTCTCGTAGCCGGCGGCCTCGAACATCCGGTCGGCCTCCTCCTCGTCGTAGAAGAGCATGATCGCGTCGGCGACCCGCTGGAGGACGCGGTTGTGCGGATAGTCGGGGCCGACCACGAGCACCTGCCCGCCCGGCTTCGCGACGCGGCGGAGCTCTCGTAACCCCTCGATCGGATTCGGCCAGTACTCGATCGAGCCGGAGGACCACACCACGTCGAACGTGTCGTCGCGGAACGGGAGCCGCTCGGCGTCGCCGCGGTAGAAGCTCACGCGGTCGTGTCTTCCGAACTTCTCGAACGCCTTCTCCATCTGGTGGACGCTCTGGTCGAGCCCGTGCACGTCGTCGGCGTGTTCGAGGAGCCCCTCGGTGCCGAACCCGGTGCCACACCCCACGTCGAGCACCTTCGGATCGTCGCCGAACTCCAGCCACGAGAGCGCCTCCGCGCGCATCTCCTCGTTCCAGTTGAACCAGTTGATCTTGTCGTACACCTTCGAGAGGTACTTGTAGAACACCCGGGCGTTCGACTTGTCCTCGAGGATCCCCATTTACCGGTTGCTTGGGTCGCCCGCCCCATAACGACACGGATCCCCTGCGGCCGTCGCCGCCGCGTCCCCGACGCGCGCTCCCGTTCCGACCCGCTTTTCCGCTCGCCGCCCGACCGTCGGGTATGGAACCGACGACGAGCGGCCGCTTCCGCGTCCACGACCGCCGCCCCCGTCCCGACATCGACGGGACCGGACCGTCTGATCCACCGGAGGAGTTCGTTCTCGTCGAGCATCCGGAGGAGCCGATCGACCCGACCGACCCCGACGCCGAGGATCGGTTCGACCCGCTGTACGCCGCCGCCGAGGGGTACGAGGGGGACCTCGCCGACCGGGTGGCGTCGCTGGATCCGGGGGTCGTCGTCGACGCGACGCTCGCGTGGACCGACGGTTCGGCCCGCTTCGCGGATGTCGAAACCGTCCGGGAGAGTCGCTTTCGCTACGCGGACGGCGTGGAGGGGATGTTCGAAGCCGCCGTCGACGCGTGGGACCAGATCCGCTCCGCGGGGGAGGCGGTCGGCTCGATCACCACCCGGTCGAACGACGGCGACCCGAACGGCGCGTTGTACCTGTTCGCGGACGCGCCGGGAAGCGACGCGTTCGCCGATCTCCGGGCGGGACGGATCCCGGTCGAGCCCCTCGTCGCGCGCGTCAACGAGTCGCGAGAGGACGACGACCCCCGCGAGGTGTTCGTTCTCCGTCCCGCCGCCCACGATTTCGTCGCCGTCTACGTCGTCTTCGACCGCGAGGGCGTGCTGGCCCAGACGGTGCGCGACACCTACGATCTCGGCCCCGGCCTCGCTGCGGGGCTCGACGACGGCGCGCTCGACGCGGCCAAGGCGGGATCGGACGGCGGTGACGAAGACGACCTCAGCGACGGCGACGAAGACGGCTTCGACGCCCTCGACCGACTGTAACGATCCGCGGTAGCGCGTTCCCCGCTACAGCCAGTCGGCGTCCGGATCGACCCGCCCCGCCGGGGGATCGCCGTTGAGGACGGCCGCCACGTCGGCGGCGCCGCTTCGGTTGAGGTCGTCGCGCGCCTCTTCGCTGTACCACGCCGCGTGTGGCGTGACGACCGTGTCGTCACGCCCGACGAGCGGGTCGTCCTCGGGCGGTTCGTCGTCGAGCACGTCGAGGGCGGCGCCCTTGATCGATCCCGACTCCAGCGCGTCGAGCAGCGCCGCGTCGTCGACGACCGGTCCGCGGCTCACGTTGACGACGACCGCGCTCTCGTCGAGCCGACCGAGCGCGTCGGCGTCGACCATCCCCCGCGTCGCGTCCGTCAGGGGCGCGTAGACGCCGACGTGGTCGGCGCGGTCGAACAGCTCGTCGAACGCCGCCTTCTCGACGCCGTACTCCGCCATGTCTTCGGCCTCCACGAACGGGTCGTAGGCGACGAGGTCGGCGCCGAACCCGGCGAGCTGTTCGGCCGCGCGCTGTGCGATCGGACCGAACGAGACGAACCCGATAGTCGACGCGCTCACGCGGTGGATCGGCCGCCCGGGCTCCCAACCCCATCCGCCGGCGGCGACGTGATCGTCGTACCGCTTCAGCGACCGGAGACCGGCGAGGAGCAGCGAGACGGAGTGGGTCGCCACCTCGTCGGTACAGTAGTCGGGGGCGCGAGTGACGGTGACGCCGTTGTCGGCGGCAGCGCCCACGTCCACGTTGTCCACGCCCACCGCCGACCGGACGACTACCCGGAGGTCCAGCGCGTCGAGCGCCTCGGCGGTGACCGGCGTGTTGATGTCGGTCACCACCGCGTCGGCGCCCGCTGCCGCCTCGATCAGGCGCTCGGTCGACCCCAGTTCGGCGACCTCGATCTCGACGGGCTCGTCCACCGCGTCGTCGAGGGTCTCGCGGTACGTCTCCGGGTCGATCATCGGGAACGCCGACAGCACAACTCTGGCCATACGCCAACATTTGTCCCGCCCTACTTGACGCCTTTCTCGCGTTTTCAGCTCCTGAAACACCGATTTTCGATCGTGATCGTCTCCCGAGTCGGGGTCGCTTCGCCTCGGTTCCCCTGCGAGTCGATTCTCCCTTGCGAGGTCCAGACCATGCCGATCGAGGTCCCGATCGTTCCGATGGCTCTTTGCGCGCGCGCTCGCAAGGGCGTCCGTGAGCGACGACAGTCCGACCGACCCGTCGACCAAGCCGCCGATGCTCGTGCTGTTGGAGTCGCTGGCGTTCTACCGGAACGTCCGCGTCGGACTCGTCGCCGGTGCGGCCCTCGCGGTCCTGCTGTACGCGGTTCGAACGCTGGAACTGCTCGGGCCGGTGATCGACACCCGAGAGTATCCGCTGTTCGGGCCGGACGCGTGGTTCCTGCTGTTGGCGTTCGTGCTGGCGGCGACGTTCGCATTGCTCGTCGCCATCGCACTCACCGTCGCCGAAGCCGTTCGCGGGGCGCGAGACATGCCTGGCGAGTCCGAAGAGGGCGGCGAGTAGAAGATTGGAGACCGCGTCGATCAGTCGGCGGTACAGGACGCGTCGCTCTCGTCGCCGGTGAACTCCTGCGCGGGCTCGGTGAGCTTGTAGAGGTTCTGCCGGGCGTCCGCGAAGTACACGTCCTCGTCAACGACGTCGATCCCTTCCAGCCGCTCGAGCGCGTAGCGGACGGTTCGAGCCGACAGCATCGACTCTTGGACGATCCCCTTCTGGGTCAACGGCCCGTTGTACTCGAGCACCTTGAAGACGAGCTTGGCGCTCGGCGGGAGGTCGTCGAGTCCCTCCGTTTGGGTTCCTTCCATCGTTACGAACGGAAACCGCACATCGTCATAAATGTTGATGCGTCACCGCGTTCAACCCGGCGATCCGTCGCCGTTACCGGATATTTCTGCTGGTTATTGGCGAGCGATGTGGCAATATAATCCGGTATCTCTCCGGCAAACTGACCAGTCAGTCAGCGATGTCGCTCGCGCGCGCTTCGCCGCCAGCGCCTGCCGGGTCGACTCCGGAGCTGCCGAGTCACCTCTGCGGTCGTTACAGCGGTTCGTCACGGGTCGGGCGGTCCCCGTCGGCGGCGTTCGGGCCCGAGCGCTCGGCGGAACGAACGGCTTTTCACCTGTGCTCGCGGATCGACTCGTATGAGCGACGACTCGGGGATCTCTGGCCATACCCGAAGCGTGGTCGTCACGACGATCTGCTGCCTCGCGGGGATCGCCGCCGGCGTCGTCTCGGCCGCGTACGTCGGGACGGATCCGGTTGACGCCGCCAGCACCACCGGCGTGCTGGTGATGGGCGCGTTCGTGGTTGCCCAGTTCCCGCTGTACAAGGTGATCGGCGTCGGCGACTTCGGGGTCAAGGACAACCTCTACGTGGCGTTTCTGACGTTCACGCTGTGGTTCATCAGCTACACCGTGCTTGCGACCTCCGGCGTGCAACTGGTGGCGTAAGATGGCGGACGACAGCATCGCCGTCGTCGACCTCGATCGGTGCCAGCCTGACCGGTGTAACTACGAGTGCGCGAACTACTGCCCGCCCAACCGGACGGGGAAGGAGTGCATCACCGAACGCGGCGAAGACGCGGTCGAGGGCGACCCGGACCAGATTCACATCTCCGAGGAGATCTGCCTCGGTGAGACCTGCGGAATCTGCGTCGAGAAGTGTCCGTTCGACGCGATCGAGATCATCAACCTCCCCTCCGAGCTCGACGAGGACCCGGTTCACCGCTACGGCGACAACGCCTTCTCGCTGTACGGGCTCCCGACGCCGAAACCGGGCAACGTCACCGGCATCCTCGGCCCGAACGGGATCGGGAAGTCGACCGCGGTCCACGCGCTCGCCGGCGAGATGGTCCCGAACCTCGGCGACCACGAGTCGGAGGGCGACTGGGAGCGCGTGCTCGACCGGTTCCGCGGCACCGGGCTGCAGAACTACCTCGAATCGCTGAAGGAGGGTGAGGTGACGGTCGCCCGCAAGCCGCAGTACGTCGACCAGATCCCGAACCAGTTCGACGGCAACACGCGCGAGCTGCTGGAGCGCACCGACGAGCGCGGCGCGCTCGACTCCCTCATCGACCGGCTCAACATCGCGCCGGTGATGGACCAGCCGATCGACTCCATCTCCGGCGGCGAGCTGCAGCGCGTCGCCATCGCGGCGTGTCTCGCCCGCGACGCCGACTTCTACTTCCTCGACGAGATCACGCCGTACCTCGACATCGGCCAGCGGATGGTCGTCGCGCGACTCATCCGCGAGCTCGCGGACGACGACACCGCCGAGCGCTCGATGCTCGTCGTCGAGCACGACCTCGCCATCCTCGATCTCCTGGCCGACACCCTCCACGTCGCGTACGGGGAGCCGGGGGCGTACGGGGTCATCACCGATCCCAAGTCGGTCCGCAACGGGATCAACGAGTACCTGAAAGGGTATCTGGACAACGAGAACATGCGGATCCGACCGTCCGCGATCACCTTCGAGGAGCACGCGCCGCGGGTCTCCTCGCGCAGCGAGACGCTGATCGAGTACCCCGAGCTCTCGAAGTCGTACGGCGACGGCGAGTTCGAGCTTCACGTCGACGGCGGCGAAATCAACCGCTCCGAGGTGCTCGGCGTGGTCGGCCCGAACGGGATCGGGAAGTCGACGCTCGCGAAGCTGTTCGCGGGCTCGCTTGAGCCCGACGAAGGCGAGCTCGACTTCGCGCTCGACATCTCGTACAAGCCGCAGTACATCGATATCGACCAGCCGATGCGCGTCGACGCCTTCCTCTCTTCGATCACCGACGAGTTCGGCAGCTCCTACTGGAACACCGAGATCGCTCAGCCGCTCCAGCTCGACCGCGTGATGGAGCAGAACCTCTCGGACCTGTCGGGCGGGGAGCGCCAGCGCGTCGCCATCGCGGCGTGTCTCTCCGAGGACGCCGACCTGTACCTCCTCGACGAGCCATCCGCTCACCTCGACGTGGAACAGCGGGTGCGCGCGACGACCGCGATCCGCCGGTACGCCGAGAATCACGACGCGACCGTGATGGTGATCGACCACGACATCTACATGATCGATCTCCTCGCGGACCGCCTGATGGTGTTCGACGGCGAGCCGGCCGAGCGCGGGCACGCGACTCCGCCCCAGGAGATGCGCGACGGGATGAACGAGTTCCTCGCGGACCTGGACATCACCTTCCGCCGCGACGAGCGGACGGGCCGCCCCCGGATCAACAAGCCGGGCTCGCAGCTCGACAGCTCGCAGAAGCGCGAGGGCGAGTACTACTACTCCACCTGACACCGCTTCCTCCCTCGCTCCGTTCCCGTCTCGCTCCGTTCCCGTCCTCGCTCCGTTCCGCTCCACTTCTCACCCGCCCACCCGAATCCGCGGTATCGAAGCGATTAAGCGGGGATGCCGCGAACGACGGGATATGCAACACCTCATCATTCGCGGCGACCCCGGGATCCGGCGGGACGCGGTGATCGAGTACGAGGGCGAGGAGCTGGTGTGTTTCGGTATCAACGTCCAGGGCGGCTGGCACGGCCCGGACGAGCCCCAGCTCTGGTGTACCGTCGGCACCGAAGACGAGCGCGAGGCCTACGACAAACGCGAGTACGTCCCTCACTGGCTCGACGTCGACACGATCGACGCCGAGGAGCTCGACGTGATCAAAGCGAAGGGCGAACTGTCGGTCTGACGCCGCCGTCCGTCTGCGGTTTCGACTCTGTTCTCACACCGGCGGATCGTCCAGCCACGCCTCGATGGCGCCGGCCATCGCGCCGCGGCGGTGGATCGTCCTCGCCTCGGGATCGACCACGGTGCTCTCCGTGCCGGGCGTCTCGCCGTCGTCGATCAGCACAGCGACACCCTCGCGGATCCGGTCGCCGAGGTCGTCGAGGCTCGTCACGCTCCCCCGTCCGGACACGTTCGCGCTCGTCGCGGTGAGCGGTCCGGTCTCTCGGAGCAGGTCGCGGGCGACCGGCTGGTCGGGAACGCGGATCCCGACGCGGTCGCGTCCGGCGGTGAGCGCGTCGGGGACCGCGTCGCCGCGCTCGACGACCACGGTCACGGGGCCGGGGAGGAACGCCCGGGCGAACGAGATCGCGAACTCGGTGGGCTTGGTGTGTCGGAGCGCGGCGTCGACGCTCGGGACGCCGAGCGAGAGCGGATTCGAGCGCTCTCGTCCCTTCTGATCGAACACCCGTTCGACCGCGTCTGGGTCGAGCGCGTCGCCGCCGAGCCCGTACACCGTCTCGGTCGGGTAGACCACGAGATCGCCGTCGGCGACCGCCTCGGCCGCTCGTCGGAGGGTGTCGCTGTCCGTTGTCACACCATCGCGTTCGTGGCGGTCGCGAAAAAGGGTAACGAGTGGGGGTGACGATCGGCACCGGCAACCGGGTGCCGGGGGTGGCGATCGTCTGCGCGGTCAGTTTCGCAGTCAGTCGACGAGCCGGTCGATCGCGTCGCCGATCGCCTCCGCGTCCGGGAACTCGGGGTGTTCGCTCGCGACCCACGCGAACTCGACGGTCCGGTCGGCGTCCAAGAGGAACACGGCGGGTCGCGTCTCGGTGATCCCGCTCATCCCGTCGATGTCGTGTGCGAGACCGTACGCCTCGATCACGCCCGCGCCGGGATCGGAGAAGAGCCGGACGCCGTCGGCACGCTCGTCGAGGAGGCGCTTGTGGGCGTACGGCGAGGAGATCGACACGCCGAGCACGTCCAGATCGGCCGCCCACCCGTGGTCGTCGACCGTGTTGTGGAGGTACGTCGCCTGGAAGGCGCCGTCCATCGGGTGGAACAGCAGGAGGGTCGGCCCGTCGACGGCCTCGTCGAGCGCGCAGTCCTCCCAGTACTCTTCGTCGACGAGCGGTCGGGTGAAGTCGGGCGCCGTGTCGCCCTCGGCGACGTGGTCCGTCTCGGGCAGCGAGACGACGTCGAAGTCGGGCATTTCAGGCACCCCCCTCGCCGTAGGTTCCCTTCAGGTACTCCACGATGTTCGCGCTCTCGGACATCGTCACGCCCGTCTCGCGGTCGACGATGGCGGGGACGCTGCGCGCCCCGGAGACGCGCTTGACGACGTTGCGCTCGGAGTGCATCGGCTCGACGTACCGCGACCGGTACGCCACGTCGAGTTCGTTCAGGGTGCGGGCGACGCGCTCGCAGTAGGGACACGCCTGCAGTCGGTACAAGGTGATCGGTGGGTCGCTCATACATCGCCGTTTGCCGGCGAGACGGGTAATCATGTCGGCGGCGGTACTTCGCGGGCGGAGCCCTCCGGATCGCCGGTTCGGTGATCGTCGCTCGACCGAGCGCGGCCGACCGTAATCGCTACTCGACCGGCACAGTGAGTGTGCGAAGGGAACGCTTTAATCGCGGGGAGCCAGAAAGCAAACGAATATGGGTTTGTCGTCCAGCGTGTCGGCGGCCGATGTCCTCCAGCTACCGATGCCCGGCGACGGCGTCGTGACCGTCCTCGGCGTCGCCGCGATTCTCGTCCTGGTCGGGCTGTCGGCGTTCTTCTCCTCGTCGGAGATCGCGATGTTCTCGCTGCCGCAACACCGCGTCGACAGCCTCGTCGACGAGGGGGTAACAGGGGCGGAGACGATCCGGGGTATGAAACAGAACCCCCACCGCCTGCTGGTGACGATCCTCGTCGGGAACAACATCGTCAACGTGGCGATGACCTCCATCGCGACCGCGCTGTTCGGGATCTACCTCTCGCGGGGCGAGTCGGTGCTGGCGACGACGTTCGGCATCACGACGCTCGTGTTGATCTTCGGCGAGAGCGCGCCGAAGTCGTACGCCGTCGAGAACACCGAGTCGTGGGCGCTCCGGATCGCCCGCCCGCTCAAGCTCTCGGAATACGCGCTGTACCCGCTCGTGGTCCTGTTCGACTACATCGTGAAGGGAGTCAACAAGGTGATCGGCGGGTCGTCCGCCATCGAGTCGACGTACGTCACCCGCGACGAGATTCAGGACATCATCGAGACGGGCGAGCGCGAGGGGGTCATCGAGGAGGAGGAGCGGGAGATGCTCGACCGCATCTTCCGGTTCAACAACACCATCGCCAAGGAGGTGATGACGCCCCGCCTCGACGTCACCGCGGTCGCCAAGGAGTCCTCGGTCGAGGAGGCGATCGAGAAGTGTATCCAGGCCGACCACGAGCGCGTCCCCGTCTACGAGGGGAACCTCGACAACATCATCGGCGTCGTGACCGTGCGCGACCTGGTCCGCGAGCTGCGCTACTCCGAGGGCGAGCCGTCGCTGGCGCGGGTCGTTAAGCCGACGCTGCACGTCCCCGAGTCGAAGAACGCCGACGAGCTGCTCGCGGAGATGCAGGACAACCGCCTCCAGATGGTCACCGTCATCGACGAGTTCGGCACCACCGAGGGGATCATCACGTTGGAGGACATGGTCGAGGAGATCGTCGGCGAGATCCTGGAGGGCGACGAGGAGGCCCCCGTGGAGTTCATCGAGGACAACGTCGCCGTCGTGCAGGGCGAGGTGAACATCGACGAGGTCAACGAGATACTCGGGATCGACCTCCCCGAAGGCGAGGAGTTCGAGACGCTCGCCGGCTTCGTCTTCAACCGCGCCGGGCGTCTCGTCGAGGAGGGCGAGGAGATCGAGTTCGACGGGATCCGGATCCGGATCGAGCGCGTGGACAACACCCGGATCATGTCCGCGCGGGTGACCGTGCTTGACGCCGCCGAGACGGCCGAGTCGATCGCCGAGGAAGAGGCGGCGGAGCCGGGTGCCGAGCCCGAAGCGCCCCCGAACGACGCGGAGTAGTACGTTGTCGTGAACAGTGATCGGACGGAGAGCGTCTCTGGTAGTTCTGTCGATCGCTTATAACTGATTACTGACGGCGGATCGAGGGTGACCACCTCCAAAGCCCCAGTCGCTCGGTCAGACGCGATCGGTGACTCCGCAGTGGCCACCTCCAAAGCCCCAGCCGCGAGGACTCGCGCGACTCGTTGCGGTCCTCGCTCAGTCGCTCCGCTCCTTCGCTGTGGTCCTTACGTCGTCGAGCTTCGTCCTCGCGGCTGCCCCTTTGCGTCCCACCCACCCGCAACCGCACGGCACCTCACGCCTCCCCAGCCTCGCCGCTCGCGCTTGAAAGCGCTCGCGGCGTCCCTCGCACGCGCTCCTCGCGGCCTATCGGCCACTCGGAGGCGCGCGCCGACTGCATTCTTGGTTATACAGGACCGTCGCGCCCTGCCGACTCGTCGCTCGTCAGGCTCGATCCGAAACCGGCTCTTCTCGCGGGTTTAAACGGCGTACGCGCGAGCGGCCGCCACGAGGGCCTTCCGGTAGTCGCTCTCGGAGGGATCGGGACCGAGGTCGAGGAACCGACGCTTGAACGCGTCGACGTCGACCGCGTCGGTGTCGCTCCCGGCCGCGCGCGCGAGGTCGTAGATGCGGTGGCCCGGACCGGCGATGTCGTGGCGCTCGACCAAGGCGAGCGCGAACGCGGCGTTGACCGCAGTTATCTCCGGGTCCGCGCCGCCCGTGACCGGCTGGGTGCCGTCCCGCGAGACCTCGGGGCGGTCGGCGACCGCGGCCGCGAGGGTCGACTCGAGGAAGCCGAGGAGTTTGTCCGCGGGTGCGACGGAGAGCGTGATGTCGTCGGCGTAGATGTCCTTCATGTGGTTCGCGATCTGGTAGCAGTGGGCGAGCTTGCGGCGCTCCACCTGCTCGCCGGAGAGCCCGAGGTACAGCGCTTCCTCCGTCGACTGGACGTGCGAGGCGTGGCCCTCCTCGTAGCGGGCCATATGCGAGAGCTCGTGGACGGCGAGCTCGCGGGCCATCGCGCTGGTGGCGGCGCGCTTCGAGACGTTCAGGACGTGGTAGCCGTCGTAGTGGCCGGCCCAGGTCCGCTCGTCGGGGTCCTCGCGCACCTTCACGTGGACCGGGTCGTCGAGGGAGCACTCGGTCTCGAACAGGTCGGCGGCGCCGAGAAACGGGTCGGGGGGAACATCCCCCTGTACGCGGAGATCCATGCGTACTGTTCTCATGGGTGCGTCGGATAAGTCTCTTGCGCCCGTCGAAGGCTTTTGCCGCCGCACGTCGAACGCTACGCCATGAACGCGCGCGTCTACGTGGGGTACGACGACGGGCTCCGTCTCGTCGATCCGGAGACGGGATCGGCGTCGCTCCGGCTGGCGGACCGGAGCGTCGAGTGCCTCTCGGTCGGTTCGGGCGGCGAGGCCACTCCCTCGGAAGACGTCGCCGACGCCCGGGTACTCGCCGGGACGTTCGACGCGGGGCTGTTCCGTTCGACCGACGGGGGCGAGTCCTTCGAGCGCGTCGCGAGCGAGAGCCTCGGGCCGGATGGGGCCGGACCCGAGGCGGTCACCGCGATCGCGACGAGCCCGCACGATCCCGCGACCGTCTGGATCGGTACCGAACCCTCCCGAGTGTATCGGTCGACGGACGGCGGACGAACCGCCGAGCGAGTCGGCGGGCTGACAGCCGTTCCGTCAGCGCCCGAGTGGTCGTTTCCGCCCCGCCCCGACACTCACCACGTCAGGTGGATCGAGCCGTGTCCGGCCGATCCGGCGCGGTGGTTCGTGGGGATCGAGGCCGGCGCGCTGGTCGTCACCCCCGACGCCGGCGAGACGTGGACGGACCGTCCCGAGGGGTCGCGTCGGGACTCCCACGCGCTCGCGACGCACCCGGACGCGCCGGACCGGGTGTACGCGGCCGCGGGTGACGGGTTCGCGGAGAGCGACGACCGGGGAGAGTCGTGGCGGGTCGTCGACCGCGGGTTCGACCACGGGTACGTCTGGGGGGTGGCGGTCGATCCGGGGAATCCGGAGACGGCCATCGTGAGCGCGGCCACCGGCGCCATGGCGGCGCACCGACGCGGCGAGGCGTACCTCTACCGGCGCACCGCGTCCGGCTCGGCTCCCCGCTTCGAGCGGCTCGACGGTCGAGGGATCCCGACCGGCGAGGGGACCTACCGGGCGGTCCTCGCGAGCGGGCGAGCGGACGGGGTGGTCTGGGCGGTACACAACGAGGGGCTCTACCGGACCCCCGACGCCGGCGAGTCGTTCGAGCGCGTGTCCGCGGACCTGCCGGCGTCGCCCGCGCGGGCGCTCGCGGTGGTGTGAAACGAGGGCGGAGAAAGAGCGTAGGAACGTGGAGAACGGAGCCGGAACCCGCTACTCCCGTACCGCCCCGACGACGAGGTAGACGATCGGGGTGTCGAGGACGGCGATCGCGAGCTTGAGGAGGTACTGGCCGAGCCCGAGCGCGAGGAGGACGCTCCCCGGGAGCGGGCTGCCGACGCCGAGCAGCGTCGGAGCGAGATAGAACGCGACGCCGACGAAGATCGCGGTGTCGATGGCTTGGCTGCTGGCGGTCGAGGCAACGTTGCGCAGCCACAGCATGCTGCGGCCGGTGCGGTCGCGGATCGCGTGGAAGACGAACACGTCCCAGTTCTGGCTCACGACGTACGCGAGCAGGCTGCCGGCGACGACGTTGGCCGCGGGGCCGAGCGCGGTCTCGAAGGCGGCGGCGACCTCGGGGTTCACGCCCGGCGCGGCGAGCGTCGACCAGACCAGCGCGAGCACGAGGAAGTTCGCGAGGAAGGCGACGTTGACGACCACCTGCGTGGCGCGGCGGCCGTACAGCTCGGCGTAGCAGTCGGACGCGAGGAACGTCAGCGCGTACGCGAGCGCGGCGCCCGGCAGCGTGATCTCGGGGCCGACCACCGGGAGCGCGACCGGGAGCGGCAGGGCGATCACCTTCGCGGCGGTGAGCTGCGCGGTCGCCAGGGCGACCACGAACAGCGTGATCAGCCCGACCGCGGCCACCGCGGAGCGGTCGAGGGGGTCGGCCGCGAACGGGCCGCGGGTCCCGCCGGTCCCGGCGCGCCCGTCCGTCCGGCTACTCATCGCTCCCGTCGTCGCCGCGATCGGTTTCGTCCCCGTCGTCGAGCCGATCGTGTCGGGCGTCGATCTCGTCGAGTACGTCGAGCGTCTTGCGGATCGACGCGCGGACGGCGTCGCTGCGGTTCACGAACTTCCCCTCGTCGCCGACGTGGTCGTCGAGGTCCTCGAGCAGCTCGCCCGGGATCTCGACGCTTATCTTGGGCATACCGCTCCGTCCACCCCGGATTCACAAGAGCGTTCTTATTCGGGGAGTCTCTGGGGAATACTCGCTCGGACCGAGCCGCCGGCAGCCGCTCCGAACGCCCGTCGGTGTCGCGGCTCGGCGAGAGACCTCCGGTCGTCATCGTCGGCTCCCGTCGCCGTCGCTCCGGAGAGTGGTGCAGATCGACGCCGAAAACTGACCGCAGACGACCGGGCGAAGACCCTACTTGATCGGTGCCCGGTCGCGTGCGGGAGCGGGGATGCCCACGTCGGCCTATGCGCGCGGACGGTCTAATCGTTTCGGTCGCGCCGAGAGAAGGCGGTTTCCCTTGGCGACGCTGATCGCTGTCGGCACACCTCATCACGATCATGCTGCTGAGCTACACGCACGGAATCTCTCCGCTTTGGCGACGATGCGACTGACCTGCTCCCCATCAACGACACCGACGACAGCCATGATGGTTCTGAATCGTGGCGTCTTGTTCGTCGCGCTCGTCGCCCTCATCGCGGCTGCGCTCCTCGCGACGCGGCGTAACGAGTAACGCAGCAGCGATTCACCACACTCGCTAACTATCGGCCCTCACGGGTCGACTCCTTCGCGGCTTTTCTTTATCGCGCTCCGCCACGCCTCGACCGCCGAGCGACGGCACTACGCAGCGCCGACCGCGAGACGCGATCTCATCATCGTGACCGATGCGCGGTGACCACCGGGACTGCGAGCTCTGCGGCGAGACAGGCCGGGTCGGAGCACGAGCGCGTCGGCGTCGACGACGCGGAGTGGGAGCTATCGCACTCGACGAACCCGTCGTGACCGACGATGACCCCGACTTCGCGAACCGGATCCAGGCTCATCCCGACACGGCGGATCTAGACACTGATCGTTACGGGCCGGCCTCGGAGTAGCGCCGCGACGTGTGGGATCTTCGGACGGACTCCTCTCCGTTCCCGACCACGGGTGCCACCGTCACCCACGCGAACGCCGTAGCGAAGCGGTTAAGGGGGAACCGCGGGAATTACGGACAACTCGCTGGTGCGGACACAGCGGGCACTCGCCGCCGGGGCCGGTTCGATGTCGCTGTCGACGCCGCACCCCGGGACGAGACGACATGTGGCCGCTTCGCGGCTGAATCGCAACCGTCCGCGGACAACATATGGCACGAAGCTTCTACTCGCACATCAAGGAGGCGTGGCGGTCCCCCAAGGAGGGGAAACTGGCAGAGCTACAGTGGCAGCGCAAACAGGAGTGGCGCGACGAGGGCGCCATCGAGCGTATCGAGCGCCCCACCCGCCTGGACAAGGCCCGTGAGCTGGGCTACAAGGCGAAGCAGGGCGTCGTCGTCGCCCGCGTGAGCGTCCGCAAGGGCGGCTCCCGCAAGCAGCGCTTCAAGGCGGGTCGCCGCTCGAAGCGCCAGGGCGTCAACCGCCTCTCGCGCCGCAAATCGATCCAGCGCATCTCGGAGGAGCGCGCGTCGCGCAAGTACCGGAACCTCCGCGTGCTCAACTCCTACTGGGTCGGTGAGGACGGCTCCCAGAAGTGGCACGAAGTGATTCTGGTCGACCCGAACCACCCCGCGATCGAGAACGATGACGACCTCGGGTGGATCACCTCGGACGACCACAAGGGGCGCGCCTTCCGCGGCCTCACCTCCGCCGGCACCAAGGGTCGCGGCCAGCGCACGCGCGGGAAGGGTACGGAGAAGACCCGCCCGAGCGTCACCGGAAACGACCGACAGGGCAAGTAACGGGCCGCCGCCCTCGATCTCCTCCGTTTATCAGTTGCCTAGCGGCAGTGCTGCTTCGGGTTTACCGGCCCGTTGGCCGCGACGATCGACCGGCGAGCGCCGCAGCTCTTCGGCCGGGGTTCAAAAAATTGGAATGGGGGAACGCGAGCGTGCGTAGTTAAACGGGCGATTCGCGGCCGGGAGGTGGTTCGTTCGGAACCTCGCTTACATCGCACCGCCCATGCCGCCCATGCCGCCCATGCCGCCGGCGGGGGCGCCGCCCTCGTCGTCGTCGCCGCCGGTCGAGAGGTCGCCCGCGGAGATGATATCGTCGATTTTCAGGACGAGGTTCGCCGCTTCGGCGGCGGAGGCGATCGCCTGCTCCTTGGCGTGGGCCGTCTCGACGACGCCGGCCTCGGTCGTGTTCTCGACCTCGCCGGAGAAGACGTTGAGCCCGGCGTCGGTGTCGCCGGCCTCGTGGGCCGCGCGGAGGTCGACGAGCAGGTCGATGGCGTCGAGCCCGGCGTTCTCGGCGAGCACGCGCGGGATCAGTTCGAGCGAGTCGGCGAACGCCTCGACGGCGAGCTGCTCGCGGCCGTCGACGGAGTCGGCGTAGTTGCGCAGCCGGCTGGCGAGCTCGACCTCGACGGCGCCGCCACCGGGGAGCGTGCGCCCGTCGGAGACGGTCGTCGAGACCACGTCGATGGCGTCCTGAATGCCGCGTTCGAGCTCGTCGACGACGTGCTCGGTGGTGCCGTACAGAAGGAGCGTGACGCCGTGGGCGTCCTCACCCTCGACGTAGAACAGCTCCTCCTCGGTGTCGCGGGTGATCGACCCGACCGCGAGGTCGTCGGCGGTGAGCGAGTCGAGGTCGCTGACGATCGGTGCGCCGAGCACGTTCTTGAGGAAGCTGAGGTCGGACTTCTTCGTCCGACGGACGGCGAGGATGCCCTCCTTCGCGAGGTAGTGCTGGGCGAGGTCGTCGATCCCCTTCTGACAGAAGACCACGTCGGCGCCCGACTCGACGATTTTGTCGACCTTCTCGCGGAGCTGCTCTTCCTCCTGATCGAGGAAGCGCTGGAGCTGGTCGGGGGAGTCGACGTTGACGGAGGTGTCAACGTCGGCCTCCTCGACCTCGATCGGGTCGTTGAGCAGGAGCACGTCGGCCGCCTCGAAGTCGGTCGGCATGTCCTCGTGGACCGGGTCTTTGTCGACGACGGCGCCGGAGAGCAGCCGGGACTCGCCGGCCGCGCGTCCGGTGCGCGTCTCGATGTTCAGGTTCGCCAGGTCGACGACGTGAGAGCCGTCGTCGGCCTCGACGGTGACGCCCTGGATGGCTCGGACGACGAGGTCGGCGAGCACGTCCTTGTCAAGCTCCGCGCCCTTGCCGGTCATCGACGTCTCGGCGACGCTCTTCAGGGCCTCGGTGTCGTCGGCGTCGACCTCCGTGGCGACCTCGTCGACCTGATCGCGGGCGTACTCGCTCGCGAGGTTGAACCCCTTGATGACGGCTGTCGGGTGGATGTCCTGTTCGAGGAGATCCTCGGCGTTCTTGAGGAGCTCGCCCGCGATAGCGACTGCGCTCGTCGTTCCGTCGCCGGCCTCGTCCTCCTGCGTCTCGGCGACTTCGACGATCATCTCGGCGGTCGGGTTGTCGATGTCCATCGTCTGCAGGATGGTGACGCCGTCGTTCGTGATGGTGACGTCGCCCATCGAGTCGACGAGCATCTTGTCCATCCCTTTCGGCCCGAGCGTCGAGCGTACGGACTCGGCGACGCCGCGCGCCGCGGAGATGTTGTACTCCTGTGCGTCCTTGTCCTTGACGCGCTGGGCGTCGTCGCCCATGATGATCATCGGCTGACCCTGCTGCATTCGCTGACTCATACACCGTTTGATTGATTGTGATTCTATATAAATGTGTTGTTGACTGGTGTTCGTCTGGAACCGCGGTAGCCCGCCGGTGTGGTAGAAAAACCGCAGTACACTGCGGCTATCGGGTACCGTTTATGTGTATAGTTAGCACGGGACTTCGATCCGATCGAAGGGCCTCATCTGGTGTGTTTATATATGTCTCTGCCGGGCCCCTGACTTCGAGGAGTTCCCCGAACGGCGAACGCTTTCCTGGGACGCGTTGTGCGTGCGTCGCCACCGGTGGCGTCGCTCGATCGTGGTTGGCCGTCGCTGGAGCGGTCATCAGGCGTCGCCAGACCTGCGGTCGGGCGTCGCTGTCGGGATCCGCCGGTGGTCCGTCGAGCGAGTTACCGAACGAGAACGGAGAAGCGGGGTCGGCCGCGAGCGGTCACCGATCCAATTCGTCGGCGTCGGTGAGGTACTCCGAGTCGACCTCGTCGATCGTCGGTTCCGGTGGTTCGTCGGCGGCGTCGAGCTCGCGTCGGTTGAGGTGACTCTCCAACTGCCGGCGCTTGTTCTGTCCCTTCTGCTCGCGACCTGATTTCGTGTCTGGCATCGTCACCCGTGACAACACTACCCATACATATGAGTCTTGTGTCGGTGTGTAGAAACGTCGACGGCGCCGCCGAACCGCATCGCTAGGCGAGGCTACGAGGGCGATGACATCAGAAACGCCAGGAGAGGGATTTGAACCCCCGATCCCAGAAGGGAACACGCTTTCCAGGCGTGCGCCTTACCACTCGGCCATCCTGGCTCGGTCTGAGTTAATCCGGTGGGACTGTTAAGTCCTTCTTTTCGCGTGGAGCCGGTGTTCGACGGCGTACGCGATCCCGCCGGACGCGACGGCGATCCCCCCAGCGAGCACGAACAGTCCGACGTATCCGACCGGGAGACCGCCGATGACGAGCAGGTACCCCTGCGCGAGCACGAGGAACGCGAACCCGCCGACGAGCCCCCACAGGGCCGCGGACCGCACCCGCGCCCGAGGGGTCGCCGGAACGCCGGGTCGGTCAGCGGCCCCCTCGGCGGAGTCGTCGGCCATCTACTCGACGACGGCGACGGCTTCGATCTCCACGCCGACGCCCTTCGGAAGCGCACCGGCCTGCACCGCCGACCGGGCGGGCGGCGACGCCTCGAAGTAGCCCGCGTACGTCTCGTTCATCTCGTCGAAGTCGTCGATGTCGGCGAGGAAGACGGTCGTTTTGAGCACGTCCGAGGGCGCCGCACCCGCCTCGTCGAGCACGGCCACGAGGTTGTCGAGCGCCTGCTCGGTCTGTACGCCGATCGGCGCGTCGGCGAGGAGTTCGCCGTCCGGCGTCAACGGGATCTGCCCGGCCGTGAACACGAGGTCACCGTTCGTCGTCGCCTGGCTGTACGCGCCGACCGCCGCGGGGGCGGCGTCGGTGTGGACTGTCTCCTTCATACGCCTCCGCCTTCGACGGGCGTCCATAAAGTGACCGGGGAACGCGTCTCGCTCCGCTCACCACCGTTGCCCCTATATTCTTTGCGTGCTAACACACATCATATGACTGTAGCAGAAATCGCCCCGCTCGTCGCGATCCTTGGCGCGGTGGCCCTGATCAACCTCGCGTTCGCGTGGCTGTTCACGCGCACGGACCGCGACCCGGCGGACTTCCTCGGGTCGGCGCGCGAGGTCCCCGAGGAGGCGAAAGCCGATCCGGAGCCGTCCGGCGACGGGGCCGCGGGCTTTGAGACGCCCCCGGAAGATTCGACACCGACCGGCGATCCGCCGCCGCTCGACGCGGACGGAGAGACGGTCGTCTGCCGCCACTGCGGCGCGAAAAACCGGACCGGCTACCAGTTCTGTCGCTGGTGCGTTCGTTCCGGCTTCGTCGACGACGGGACCGGTGGGGCCGCGGGGGCGGCGGTGCCGAACCGATCGCTGTGAGCCGCTCGCGGCGCGGTCAGTCCGCGTCGACGCGGCAGCCGCCCGAGTAGTCGATCCCCTCGATCGTCTCGATGCCGTCCTCGCCACACACCGGACAGTCGGGGTTGCGCCGATACGGAACGGACTCGAAGGTCATGTCCATCGCGTCGTAGAAGAGCACGCGCCCCTCGAGCGGCTCGCCCGCGTCGATCAGGAGCTTGATCGCCTCGGTCGCCTGAATGCAGCCGACCGTTCCGGGGAGCACGCCGAGCACGCCCGTCGCCGCGCAGTCGGGCACCGTCCCGGGCTCGGGGGCCTCCGGGAACAGGCACCGGTAACAGGGTCCCCCGGGAACGAGCGTCGTCGCCTGCCCCTCGAACTTGTAGATGGCGCCGTGGACGACGGGGAGCCCCTCGATCCGGGCCGCGTCGTTGACGACGTATCGGGTCCGGAAGTTGTCGGCGCAGTCGACGACGAGGTCGTACTCCGCGAGCAGGTCGCGGGCGTTCTCCTCGTCGAGCCGCGTCTCGTGGGTCGTCACGTCGATGTCGGGGTTGAGCCGGTCGACGTACCGGGCCGCCGACTCGACCTTCGGCTCGCCCACGTCGGCGTCGCCGTGGATCACCTGCCGCTGGAGGTTCGAGCGCTCGACCACGTCGTCGTCGACGACCCCGAGCGTGCCGACGCCGGCGGCGGCGAGGTACTGGATGACCGGCGCGCCGAGCCCACCCGCCCCGACCACGAGCGCGTTCGCCTCGAGGAGCCGCTTTTGGCCCTCCGGGCCGACCTCGTCCATGATCACGTGTCTGGAGTACCGGTCGAGCTGGTCGGCGTCGAGCGAGAGACTCATGGGTGGACGTGCGGCGTGAGTCGGTATAACCGTGTTCCCGACGGCACGGCGTTCCAGGGTCAGGGGGTTCGACGACTGTGTCGATCGGTTCTACATAGCTGGCCCCTGGCCCCGATCTAGCGCCGAACGCCTCCAAAGCCCCGCCCCCCACAGCACCCCTCCACCCACAACCCCGCCCCCACAGCATCGCGCCTCACACCTCCCCAACCTCGTCGGTGGTCCTCCGCTTTGCTCCGGACCACCGACTCCCTCGCACCGTCGGTTCGCGGCCCTTCGGGCCGCTCACCGGGGCGCGCTGCCGCACCGTACTCGATCGATAACCGGTCGTCGCATCCGTCTCGCGCATTTATAAGCCGTGTCGCCGGCGTTTCCGATCCCCGTCTCACCGTCGCCCCCGCCCCGTCGTCGATTCAACAGGGTTCAAGTATCCCTCCGGCAAAGCTTGCGATATGCAGACGCTGCTTCTCAACGCCGACGACGTCGACGAGAACGCTCGGATGGACCGCGTCATCGACGGGGTCCGGGGCGCGTTCACGGCCTACGAGCGCGGCAACGCCAAGATGCCGGCGAAATCGTACATCGACCTGCCGGAGTACAACGGCGACTTCCGCTCGATGCCCGCCTACCTCGACGTCCGGACCGAGGACACCGCCGAGGACGACGGGTGGGACGCCGCCGGGATCAAGTGGGTGAACGTCCACACCGACAACCCCGCCGACCACGACCTCCCGACCGTGATGGGGACGATGATCTACTCCGACCCCGAGACGGCGTTCCCGCTGGCGATCCTCGACGGCACGACGCTCACGATGAAGCGCACGGGTGCGGCGGCCGCGGTCGCCACCGACGAGCTGGCGGTCCCGGACGCGACCTCGCTGGGGATCGTCGGCGCCGGCGTCCAGTCGTACACCCAACTGGAGGCGATTTCGGCGGTCCGCGACATCGAGGAGGTCGTCGTGAGCGACCTCGACGAGGAGCGCGTCGCCGACTTCATCAACGCCTTCGGGGACCGGTTCGACGTGCGCGCAGGCTCGGTCACGGAGGCCGGCCACTGTGACGTGCTCTCGACGGTGACGCCCGTCGAGGACCCGATCGTCGGTCTCGACGACGTGGGCGGACACACCCACATCAACGCGATGGGCGCCGACGCGGCGGGCAAACACGAGCTCGCCGACGATCTCCTGTTGGACGCGACGGTCGTCATCGACGACCACGAGCAGTGCACCCACTCCGGCGAGATCAACGTCCCCTACGCCGCGGGAGCGCTGACGGACGACGACATCTACGGCGAGATCGGCGAGATCGTCGTCGGCAACCGTCCGGGACGCACCGGCGCCGGGTTCGGCAGCGACAGCGACGGACCCGACGCCGCCGTCGACGGCGTCACCGTCTTCGACTCCACCGGGCTCGCGATTCAGGACGTGGCGGCCGCCCGCGTCGTCTACGAGCAGGCCAACGCCAACGACAACGGCTACCCCTTCGACCTCCTCGGGCTCGCGGAGTAGCGCGGCGGCACCCTCTCTGTCCCGTCGGACCGCTCTCACGCACCCCTCCCCCGACCGCTTTTGTCGTCCGCGCTCGTAGGTCGGCCGTGCAACTCGTCAGCGTCGCGGCGCTCGCGGAGAACCGAGCGATCGGCAGGGACGGCGAGGTTCCGTGGCCTCACATCGAGGCCGACGTTCGGCAGTACCGCGAACGCGTCGCGGGGTCGCCGGTGATCTTGGGACGCCGCACCTTCGACTCGATGCGCGCCGACCTCCCCGGCTCCCGGCAGATCGTCGTGAGTCGGAGCGTCGAGGCCGTCGATGTCCCGACCGCGATCGTGGCCGACGGCATCGATTCGGCAATCGAACGCGCGGCGGAGGTCGCGGGCGACGACGGGATCGGGGGTGATGAGTTCGTCTACGTCCTCGGCGGCGGAGCCATCTACGAGCTGTTCCAACCCCACCTCGACCGGATGTTTCTCAGTCACATCGCGGGGAGCTACGAGGGTGACACGTTCTACCCGGCGTGGGACGGCGACGAGTGGGCCGTCGCCGCCGAGACCGCGTTCGACCGGTTTACGCTTCGGGAGTGGGTCCGGCGCGACCGTTCCGCCTGATTTGCCTACCGGGTGTCCACTCTCGTTTCGGCGTGCTCCGCGTACGATCGGAGCTGTAGCTCCGCGCTCTCTGTGAGCCTGTCGAGCGCCTCGCCGACGCCGTGCTCGCGGGCCTCGACGGAGGCCTCGGCGACCAGGGTCCGGACGGTGTCGAACGGACCCATTCGCGCACCGGACGTGGCCGGTGACGCCTCGGCGTCCAGCAGCTGATCCATCGCCGTCCGGTACCCGGGGTTCCCGTCGAACCACCCGTCTCGCGCGAGTCGATCGACGGCGCCCTCGTGAACCGGGAAGTACCCGGTCTCCCGATGCCACCGCGCCTGCTGTTCCGGCGCGGCGAGCCACCCGAGGAACGCGGCAGCCGCCCGCTGCTGCTCGGTCGACGCCCGGTCGGCAATCCACAGCGAGCCGCCACCGACGACGACGCCGTGACGCTCGTCGGCCACCGGGAAGTACCCGGTCCCGACCGGGAACGACGCGCCCTCGCGCACTCCCACCATCGCCGAGGTCGACCCGATCAACATCCCGGCGCGTCCCTCGTGGAACGCCTCTCGTGCCCGTCCTCGGGCCTCGATCCCGGGGTCGAGGTAGAGGCCGTCGGCGGCCATGTCGGCGATCCACTCGTACACGCGTTCGCCCGCCTCGGCGTCGAAGTACGCCTCGGTCGGCGTTCCGGCGCGGCCGTTCTCGGCGTCGACGAGCGGTTGCCCCGCCTCGGCGAACCACTGTTCGACGAACCACGAGTAGTTCGCGAACGTGATCCCGGCCTCGGCGCCGCCGCGGTCGACCAGTCGCTCGGCGCAGTGGCGCACCTCGGCGAACGTCGACGGCGGGTCGTCCGGATTCAACCCGGCGCGCTCGAAGGCATCGCGGTCGTAGTAGAGCACGGGCGTCGAGGCGTTGAACGGGAGCGAGTGGAGCCGACCGTCGGTCCGGTAGTAGTTCGCGACGGGGTCGAGGAGGTCGTCGGGGTCGAGGCTCGCTTCCGCGGCGATCTCGTCGGCCACGCCGCCCCTCCCTCGGGACACGTCGGCGAGGAGGTCCTCGACCGGGGCGAACGCCCCGCTGTCGAGCGCGCGCTTGGTCCCGATCTCGTAGAGGTGCGCGATCGCCGGAGGGTCGCCCCGGTCGGCCGCGGCGAGGGTGGCGTCGAACACGCCCCGGTAGCTCCCCTTCGAGGAGGGGCGGACCGAGACGTCCTCGGTCGCCGCCTCGAACTCGTCGACGAACTCGTCGAGCAGCCGCGCTTTCCGTCCCCCGAGCGCGTGCCAGAACTCGACGACCGTGTCGTCGTCGCCCGCCGCGCTCCCGGCGAGGTCGTAGGCGTCGAGCCGGTCGTCGAGGGCTCCGGTCCGGTCACTCAGCGTCGACGCGCCGGCCGCCACCTCGGTCAGCGACGTCTTTTGCGTGTGGGCGATCGTCGTCACCTCGGCAGCGTCCTCGGCGGTGTCGGCCGCGAGCTCCCCGACCGTTTCGACCATGTCGACCGCCTCCTCGATCGCCGCCGCTTGGTCGTCGGTCGCGTCGCTGATCTCTTCGACGCCGCTCGTGGTCTCCTCGATGTCGTCGGCCAAGTCGGTGAACGCCTCGAGGGCGCTCTCGGCGGTGTCGATTCCCTCGCCGACCCGCTCGCGCATGTCCGTGATCTCCGCGACGGTGGCGTCGGTCTCGTCGCGCACCGAGCCGATCGACGACTCGATCTCGCTCGTGGCGTCGCGGGACTCCTCGGCGAGGCTCTTGACCTCCTCGGCGACGACCTCGAACCCGGCACCGGCCTCGCCCGCTCTGGCGGCCTCGATGGAGGCGTTCAGCGCGAGGATGTTCGTCTCGTCGGCGATGTCCCGGATGAGGTCGGTGACGTCTTCGATCGCCGCGACCTCCGCCTCCAGCTCCTCGACGCGGTCGAGCGCCGTCTCGGTCCGCTCGTCGACCACTTGGAGCTCCTCGATCGCCGCGGCCGCGGCGTCGTTCCCCTCGTCGGCGCGCTCGGCGACGTTCCCCGCCGTGGTCGCCACCTCCTCCGCCGACGCCGCGACCTCTTCCGTCGCCGCCGAGACGCTCTGCAGCTCTCGGGTCGCCTCCGCGATGTCGTCTCGCTGGCGGGTCGCCGCCGCCTCGATCCCGTCGACCGCCTCGTACACGTCGCCGCTCTGCCCCTTCGCTCGGGCGACGTTCGACCGCACGTGTTCGGAGGCCCCCGAGACCTCGTCCCCGAACCCCTCCGCCGCGGACAGGGTTTCGGCGACCCCCTCGACGAACGCGTTGAGATCCCCCGCGAGCGCGGCGGCCTCACCGCTCGCCGCCGCCTCCGGGAACCGCGCCCCGAGGTCGCCCCCTGCGAGCTGCGCCGCGACCTCGCGGAACGCGTCGATCGGCACGTCGCCACCTGCGGCCTGGGTCGTCTCTCCGTTCGCGGTCTGTGTCCTCTCCCCGCCCGTCGTCTGTGCCGCCGCTTCAGTGGGGTCGCGGCCGTTCGACTCCGACCCGATCTCTCGGTCCATCTCCGACTCGTCCGATCGGTTCCGGGTGCCGTTGCGATCCATTTGCCGTTCGTTTCGCGTGAGAGTATATAACCGCTCGACGCGAATTATCTCGGTTAATAACAATCCCGGCGTTCGGGACAGAACTCCTCGCTCGCCGGTTCGTCGCCGCGTCGATCCCGTCGTCGCCGTGGCCGCCCCGCGCTGTCTACGCCGTGTCCGCGCCGCCCCGCGCTGTCTACTCGTCGCGAGCGTTCTCGTCGTGGCCGTCTTCGTCGGGATGGACCGGCGTCGCGAACCCGAACCGCGGCTTCGCGTCGTCGACCTCGACGGTCACGGTCTCGCCCACGTCCGCGCCGGCGACGAAGAGCGAGTACCCCTCGACGTACGCGATCCCGTCGCCCTCGTCGCCGCGCTCCTCGACCGTCACCTCGATCCGGTCGCCCGCCGTGACGGGGGCCGTGTTCAGCCCTCTGGCGACGAGGTACACCTCCGATGAGGAGTCGCGAGACGCGGGCGGCGAGACGGTCCGGAGGTATTGGAACTCCTTCCGGACGTCCTCGCGGAACGCGTCCAGATCCTCGCCCTGGAACACCTTCACGACGAAGTCGCCGCCGGGCGCGAGCAGCTCCTCGGCCACGTCGAACGCCTGCCGCGCGAGGTGGACCGACCGGGCGTGATCGAGGGCGTACTCGCCGGTCATGTTCGGCGCCATGTCCGAGAGCACCGCGTCCGCGCCGCGCTCGCCGACCGCCTCTCGCAGGTAGTGCCGGGTGCGCTCCTCGGTCATGTCGCCGCGGATCGTCTCAACGTCGTGCTCCTCCAGGTCGTCGATGCGCTGGAGGTCGACGCCGACGACCGTCCCCGACTCCCCGACCTCCTCGGCGGCGACCTGAAGCCAGCCGCCGGGCGCGGCGCCGAGGTCGACGACCGTGTCGCCGCGATCGAACAGGTCCGACTCCTCGTCGATCTGTTTCAGCTTGTAGGCCGACCGGGCGCGGTACCCCTGCTGTTTCGACTTGTTGTAGTACTCGTCTTTTCCACTCATACGTCTCTCACCACGGGTCGGGGCCGAATGTCTGTCGAAACCGCGGGCGAATCGGCGTTCATACCCGGAACGACGGGACCGACCCGGAAATGGACATCGGTGGGCAGTTCTCGGGGATCGCGGATCGACTCAGTGGAGGTCCGGGCTGGATGGGGGGTCCGGTTTGGTGGAGGCCCGGACCGGCGACGGCTCCGATCACTCGTTCGGGCGGCGCAGCCGCGCGGCTGCTCGTTCGACCCACGACGCGACGGCGCCCAGCGGCCGCCACCCCTTGCTCTCGTTGGACGCGTCGGATTCGGACGCGTGCTCGGCTTCCGACCGCTCCTCGACGATCGTCTCGTAGGTGTCGATCACCTGCTGTCGCTGTCGCTCCTTCGACTCGACGGCCCGCTCGAGCGCCTCTACTTCCGCTTCGAGCGCCTCTACCTCGGCCGCGAGCGCGGCGGCGCGGACGCGTCGGTGGTAGTCGGGCGGCTGCTCGCGCTCCGACCGCGCGCGCGCAGATGCGGTCGATCGAAACCACGGGCCGTCGATGGAGTCCACCGCCTTCACCTCGATACCGTCGGGATCCTCGTGGGTGCCGGATGTAGCGGACATCGTTTGCGGGAGATATGTGTACACATACCACATAGAAAAAACTCAGTCAGCCGCGAGTCGGACGCACCGCTTGCGCCCGGTTCACGGCGGCGTCTGTTCGGCCACCGTCACCCGTCCCCACAGACGCTCCGAGCTCCGTCCCGCGGCGCGATCCGCTCCGGAGTTGCCGACCGCGTCTGCGGGTCGGCTCTCGTCTGCGTCTTCAGCCGACCGGATCGCGAAGCCGAGGTCTGCGTAGAACGCCCGCAAATCCGCGTCGAACGCCGCGGTGACGGTTTCGACCGCGGCGTCGCGCTCGGCGCGCCGCACCACCGCGGCGACGAGCGCGGAGCCGATCCCCCGCCCGCGGCGCGCCCGCCGGACGGCCACGGCGTCGACGTGGATACGGCCCGGGTCGGGACGCGTCGCGACCAGCGCGCCGACGACCGCGCCGGTCCGGCTAAACCGGGCGACGAGCGCGTCGCCCGCGTCGATCGCGGCGTCGACGGTCTCGGAGTCCGTCTCCAGCATGGCGGCGTCGAGCACCCGGAGCACGTCCAGTCTGTCGTCCGGCGTGGCCGTCTCGATCCCGACGGCGTCGGGCGTGTCGCGCTCCGCGCTCACGCGCTGTCGTCCGTCTGTCCGCCGTCCGTCGACCCACCCTTTATGAGCCGGAGCAGTCGGACCGACTCGGCGTCGACGACGCGGTCGCCGGGGACGGGCGAGCCGTCGACAAGCGCCGACGCCTCCTGCGGGTGGTACCCCGCCTCGCGGATCAGGTCGGCGTAGGTCGCGTCCTCGGGGAGGTCGTACTCCGCGGCCCCCTCGCCGACGACCTCGACGGTGACGTTCACGGGCGCCCCTCGGCGACGGTGACGCGCATCGGTCGCTACCCGTCCAGCTCCTCGCGGAGCAGCCCGTTCACCTCGCCCGGGTCGGCGCTCCCGCCCGTCGCCTGCATCACCTGTCCCACGAGGAAGTTGATCGCGCCCTCGTCGCCGTCGTGGTAGTCGGCGACCGCGTCGGGGTTGTCGTCGATGGCGGCCTCGACGGCGGCCTCGACCTCGCCGGAGTCGGCGACGCCGAGCCCCTCCCGATCGATGACGGTCTCGGGGTCTTCCCCGGCGTCGAGCATCTCTCGGAGGACGACCTCCTCGGCGTTCTTCACGGTGAGCTCCTCGTCTGCCACGAGCTCGATCAGGCGCTTGAACTCGTCGAGGCGGCCCTCTACGTCCGTGATCTGCATCTCGCGGTAGTTGAGCTCGCCGAGCAGGTTGTCGGCGACCCACGTCGCGGCGAGGTCGGGGTCGAACTCCTCGGCGACGTCCTCGAAGAAGTCGGCGACCTCCTTCGTGGAGGTGAGCTTCGAGGCGGACTCGCGGTCGAGCCCGTACTCCTCGCGGAAGCGCTCGCGGCGGGCGTCCGGCAGCTCCGGGATCGGGATCTGCGCTTTCCAGTCCGACACCTCCAGCGCCGGCAGGTCCGCCTCCCGGAAGTAGCGGTAGTCCTTCTCGGCCTCCTTCGAGCGCATCGAGACGGTGACGCCGCGCGCCTCGTCCCAGTGGCGGGTCTCCTGTTCGATCTCGCGACCGCGCCGGAGCACGTTCTCCTGTCTGGTGACCTCGTACGCGAGCGCCTGCTCGGCGCCCTTGTGACTGGAGATGTTCTTCACCTCGGCGCGGTTCACGGCCTCGAGGGCCTCGTCGGTGATCTCCCCGTCGCCGTCGATCTCGCTTTCGGGGACTAGCGAGACGTTGGCGTCGACGCGCAGGCTCCCGTCGCGGGTCGGATCGAAGACGCCGAGGTACTCGAGGACTTCTTCGAGCTTCGCGAGGAACGCCCGCGTCTCCGCCGGCGACCGGAAGTCCGGCTCGGTGACGATCTCCATCAGGGGCGTCCCGGCGCGGTTGTAGTTCACCAGCGTGTGGGTCGCCGACTCGATGGAGCCGCCGGCGTGCTGGAGGCTCCCGGGGTCCTCCTCGAGATGCGCGCGGGTGATCCCGATGGCTCTCGCCTCGTCGTCGACGCGGACCTCCAGCTCCCCGGACTGGCAGATCGGGGCGTCGTACTGGGTGAGCTGGAAGTTCTTCGGCAGGTCGGGGTAGTAGTAGTTCTTCCGGTGGAACGTGGTCGTCTCGGGGATGTCGGCGTCGATCGCCTTCCCCACCTTCACGGCGGCCTCGACGGCGGCCTCGTTGAGGACCGGCAGCGCGCCCGGCAGGCCGAGGCAGGTCGGGCACGTGCGCGTGTTCGGCTCCTCGTCGTCTTCGGGCTCCGTCGAGCAGCCGCAGAAGATCTTCGTGTCGGTCTCGAGCTGGACGTGGACCTCCAGCCCGATCACGACCGTCCGCTCCTCCGTCGCGGCCTGAGTGCTCATTACCGACCCGTTGTGAGCCGGTCACCTAAATCGTGTCGGGACCGATACGCGGCGGGCCTCCGTCGCGTCGACGCGGTCGCGTCCCAGCTGGGACCGTTGCTAAACCCTTATCAGCGCGCGGGTGGGAGAAGCGGTCGTATGAGCGATCTCCCGGACGACTTCGACTGCACCCTGACCAACTGGGAGTACATCTACGGGCTCTGCCGCAACGTCTCGAACGCGGTGAAGCGCGCCGACTTCGAGCCGGACGTGGTCGTCGCGCTGGCCCGGGGCGGCTGGTTCGCGGGGCGGTGCATCTGCGACTTCCTCGGGCTCAACGACCTCACGAGCCTGAAGATGGAGCATTACGTCGGCGCCGCGGAGAAAAGCGACGAGCCGCAGATCCGCTACCCGATGCCCGAGGGGAGCGTCGAGGGGAAAGACGTCCTGATCATCGACGACATCGCGGACACCGGCGGCTCGATCAGCCGGGCGGAGGAGTACGTCGACGACCGGAACGCGGGCGCGGTCCGGACCGCCACCCTCCAGCTGCTCGGCACCTCGGAGTTCCAGCCCGACTTCGTCGGCGAGCGGCTGGAGCAGTGGACGTGGGTCGTCTACCCGTGGAACTTCCTCGAAGACATGATCGACCTCACCGAGGGCGCGATGGAGCGCGCCGACCAGACCGTCTTCGACCGAGAGGACGTTCGGCACTACCTCGACGAGTACCACGGCATCGGTCGCATCGAGATGGAGGTCGCCCAAGCCGGTCGCCTCGACGAGGTGCTCGACGAGATGGTCCGCCGCGACGTGGCCGACCTCGCCGGCGAGGGCGCCTGGACGCTCGCCGAGTAGCGCACGACGATGGTCTCGGACGACCCGGCCCTAGACGACTCGACCCCGGACGACGCCATCGACGCCCTCCTCGACGCCTACGCGCTGAAAGACGAGCGGCGCACGGGCTGGCAGCTCCGCGGCGTCGACGCTCCCGAGTCGGTCGCCGCCCACACGTGGGGCGTCGCGTACCTCGTCCTCGCGCTCGGCGACCGGTTCCGCGAGGACCTGCCCGACCTCGACCTCGACCGCGCGCTCCGGCTCGCCGTGGTCCACGACGTCGCGGAGGCCGAGACCGGCGACGTGGCGACGCGTGCCGATTCGACCGCTGACTCGGTGGATCCGGCCGCGAAGGAGGCCGCCGAGCGCGAGGCGATGGCGGACCTCGCCGGCCCGCTCCCCGATCGGGTCCGCGACGCGTGGGAGGCGTACGAGGCCCGCGAGTCGCCCGAGGCGGTGTTGGTCAAGGAGTGTGACCTCCTCGACGTCTGTCTACAGGCGGTGTGCTACGAGCGCGCAGACCGGTACGACCCCGCCGACGGCGACCCGGACGCGTTCCGCGAGTACGACGACCTCGACGAGTTCTTTGCGACGACCGAGCCCCGGATCCGGACCGACGCCGGCCGAGCGCTGTTCGATCGCCTCCGCGCTCGGTACCGCGCGGCCCGCACCGACCCGTAGCCTCCAGCGCCCCCGCCCGAACGCCGCCATTCGACGTTCGTCGAACCCCGAAAACGACGACTGTAGGCCCTCTCACGGTCGATCAGCGGCGGCAGATAGTAAGAACGTTAACGGATCAGTTCGTCTCGGAGAGTGAGAGCTTTCACCACGCATGTCCGAGAACACTGATCTGATCATTGTCGGCGGGGGAATTAGCGGGGCGTCGCTTCTGTACACGGTCGCGAAGTTCACCGACATCGACGACGTGACGCTGATCGAAAAGGAGCGGGAGATCGCGGCGATCAACTCTCACCGGACGAATAACTCCCAGACGCTGCACTTCGGCGACATCGAGACGAACTACACCCTCGAGAAGGCCGAGGAAGTGAAGGAGGGCGCCGAGCTGCTCGCGGGCTACCTCGAGGGAACCGACCCGGACCGGGAGATGCACAGCAAGCGCAGCAAGATGGTGCTCGGCGTCGGCGACGAGGAGACCGACAAGCTGGCGGAGCGCTACCACGAGAACGGGTTCGGCGACCTCTTCCCGAAGCTGCGCGAGATCGGTCGCGACGAGAT
This sequence comes from Halorubrum sp. FL23, assembly GCF_052439115.2. Lineage (NCBI taxonomy): Archaea > Methanobacteriati > Methanobacteriota > Halobacteria > Halobacteriales > Haloferacaceae > Halorubrum > Halorubrum sp. FL23. The sequence goes on along the minus strand of NZ_JBQVRO020000004.1, from coordinate 208,270 downwards.
CGCGGAGCTGGAGCCGAAGGTCGTCGAGGGACGCGACCCGGGGACGGAGCTCAAGGCGCTCCAGACGCCCGACGGCTACGTCGTCGACTACGGCGCGGTCGCGAAGTCGTTCGTCGACGCCGCCCGCGAGGAGGAGGGCATCGGCGTCCACCTCGGCACCGCGGTCGAGAACGTCGACGAGGGGCGCGACGGGTTCACCGTCGAGACCGACGACGGCGACTTCGCGGCCGACGCGGTCGTCGTCGCCGCCGGCTCCCACAGCCTCCAGTTCGCCAAGGAGATGGGGTACGGCGAGCATATGTCGCTGCTGCCGGTCGCGGGGAGCTTCTTCCTCGCGGACGACCTGCTGAACGGGAAGGTGTACACGCTCCAGATGAAGAAGCTCCCGTTCGCGGCGGTCCACGGCGACGCCGACGTCCACGACGACGGCGTCACCCGGTTCGGTCCCACGGCGAAGCTCGTCCCCGCGCTCGAACGCGGTCGCCTCTCCACCGTGAGCGACTTCGCCGACGTGTTCGGCTTCTCTCCCGCGTCGGTCCTGAGCTACGTCAACATCCTCTCGGACCGCATCCTGTTCCCCTACGTCGTCCGGAACCTCGTGTACGACCTCCCCGAGGTCGGCAAGCGGGCGTTCCTCCCGAACGTCCAGAAGGTGGTCCCGACGGTCGACGTCGACGACATCGAGCGCGCGAAGGGGTACGGCGGCGTGCGCCCGCAGATCGTCGACACGAAGAACAAGGAGCTCGACATGGGCGAAGCGAAGATCACCGGCGACGGGATCCTGTTCAACATCACGCCCTCGCCGGGCGCCTCGACCGCGCTGAAGAACGCGATGACCGACGTGCAGACGGTCCTCGACTTCTTCGAGGAGGACTACGCCTTCGACGAGGACGCCTTCCGCGAGGCGACGATCGAGAACTTCCCGCGGGCCGACGACGAGGGCGCCGACGCCGAGGCCGGCGAAGGCGACAGCCGCGTCCCCGCCGAAGCCGACGACTGAGCCGGGCGCGCCGACCCCGTCACTGAGGTTCGGTCTTCTCGGGTTCCCTCTCCTCGTTCCCGGACTACCGACTCGCGAATCCGCGTCCCGCCGCGCGCCGCGCGAAATCGCCCGGCTGTTCGGTCGATACCGGTCGCGGCCGCGAGATGGTGTCGCTATCCGTGTTGAGTCGACTGCAACCGAATTAACTCGGCTCAAATCGGTCCAAACCGGCTGCAGGGCCATCCTCTCTTTTGTCTAATCACCCGCTACGCCGAGTCGCGATGTTCGAAGCAGATCCGCTCACGATGGCAACGCTCACAACCGACGCGGCTCGGGCGGCCCTGCAGGTCGGTCCGCCGGCCGACGCCGCCGCGCAGGCCCCCGCGTTCGTCCAGGACATCCTCGCCGAGGTCGGGTCCTCGGCCGGCGACGCCGCGGGCGGGCTTGGCGAGACGATCTCCGAGATCACGCCCGGAGGGAGCGACGCGGCCGAAACCGCGAGCGACGCCGCGAACGGTGCCGCAAGCGACGCCGCGAACGGTGCTGCGAACGACGCCGCAGGCGACGCCACGGGGAATGCCCCCGGCCGATAACACGCGTCTCACGGCCGGTCCCGCTCACCACCTAGCCGACACCGCTCGCTGACTCGGTTTCACGCTCGCGTTTCTTCGCCGACCTCTCGATCGAACGCCTCTCTGAGCACGCGGATCGCCCGCCGCTTCGTCCCGTCCGGGACGAACACGAAGGGGATCGGCACGTCGAACGCGCGGTCGCCGTACAACCCCCAGTCGCCGACGGACCGCGTCGTCCCGCCGTACGCGATGGGGATGTCCTCCAGCTCGTCGGGGTCGTAGGCGGGGACGTACGACCGGTCGATCCACACCTCGTGGACCGGCACGTCGAGGGCGTCGGCGAGGAGCCGCTCCAGCCGGTCGTCGCCCTCGGTGAGCCACGCGGTGAACGCGTCGATGTCGGGGCCGCCTTCCTCGCCCTCCTCGCTGCGGCTGCCGTCGAGGGTGCCGCCCACCCGGTCCGCCAGCGCGATCCGGTGTTTCCAGCAGGTGGCCGGGAAACGCCGCCCGCGGAAGCGGTCGTACATCGACGCCAGCGTCGACTCGGGGTGCTCGCGGGCGGCGATCCGGAGGCGTTCGAGCACCGCGTTGTCGTCGAGTTCGCGGTCTAAGATGCCGTCGACGGTGACCGGGCTCTCGCCGGTCTCGGCCGCGTACTCGCCGAGCATCGCCTGTAGGAGCCGGTTGGCGTACACCGACTTGTGGTGCTGGGTGACCCACATGTACAGCGCGATCCGCCCCTCGAGGTAGTTGCCGATGGTCGACAGCGCCTTCTCCGAGAGCGCCAACCCCTCCTCGGGGTGGGCGGTGTAGGCGTCGACCATGCGCTCGACGTCGAAGCTCAACACGCCCGCCCCGGTCATGTCGTTGTCCCGGGTGATGTAGTCGAGGCGGTCCACGTCGATGGGCGAGTGGAGGAGTTGGGCGCCGACCCCGTACTGCCACGGCTCGCCGCGCTCGTACGCGAGGCTGTAGCCGAGCACGTACGCGCACACCTCGAAGGGGTCAACGTCGAACGCGCGGAGGTCGTCGCCGTACTCCTCGACGATGATCACGCAGCCGAGCAGCTCGTGGGGGTTCGCCGACCGGAGCGGGGCGCCCCCCACGCCGGCGTCGTCGAAGGCGTCGACCAGCCCGGTCTCCGCGACGCGCTTCCGGAGGACCCCCTCGTCGAGGAACCCCTCGGAGAGATGCGAGAAGGGCGGGTGGCCAACGTCGTGGAGCAGGCAGGCGCACTCCAGCGTGCGCTGGATCTCCTCCAGTTCGTCGGTCGTCGCGCCCCGCGCGAAGTACGACTGCCGGCGGAGGTTCTCGAAGACGGTCCGCCCGAGGTGATACACCCCGATCGAGTGCTCGAACCGGGTGTGGTTCGCCCCCGGATACACGAGGTGCGTCGCCGAGAGCTGCCGAACGTACCGCAGCCGCTGGAACGGCCGCGTGTCGACGACGCCCTCGACGAGCGCGTCCGGCAGCTCGACGTAGCCGTGGACGGGGTCTTTGATCTGGGTGGTGGGCATCGATTGTGGACACGACACCGTCCCGCGACGTGCATTTTTCGGTCCCCTCCGACGCTCCGCTCCCGAAACGCTCCGATTCCGTTCTTATAAGTAGCGAGCCCGACGTTCTCCGCGCATGGTATCGGACACCGCTGGTCAGCCCGACTCTCCGCTCGTCGACCGGTGGACTGCGCTCGATCGCGGCTGGCAGGCGCTCGCGCTCGGGCTGGGAGTCGTCGCCGTCCACGCCGCGGGACAGGTCGCGGGCGTCTTCTGATGGGCGTCGCTGCCGCGGCTCGCTCGTACGTTCCCGGCCTCGCACTGCTGGCCGGCGGCGCGCTCCTCTCGCAGGTCGTCGCCGGCGCGGTCGACGGGCTGCAGCCGCTCGTCGTCGCCGTCGGCGTCGGCGCGCTCGTCGGCAACACCGTCGGTACGCCCGAGGCGGCCCAGCCGGGCGTCGGCGTCGACAAGCTGTTCTTGGAGACCGGCATCGTCCTGCTGGGCGCCGCGGTGGTCGTCGAGGAGTTCCTCGCCGCGGGGCCGACCGTGCTCGGACTGGTCGTCGCCGCCGTCGGCGGCGGGCTCCTCCTCGCGGAGCTGATCGCCCGAGGGCTGTTCCGCCTCGACGGGACGACGCCATCGCTGCTGGCCGCCGGCGCGAGCATCTGCGGCGTCTCCGCGGTCGTCGCGATCGGCCGCGTGCTCGACGCGCGCGGGTCGGCGATCACGTTCGCGGCGGCGACCGTCCTGCTCTTCGACGCCGTCACGCTCGTCGCGTTCCCGATCGCGGGCGAGTGGCTCGGGCTTACCGGACGGCAGTTCGGCGTCTGGGCCGGCGTGAGCATGTTCTCGACCGGTCCCGTCGCGGCCGCGGGATTCGCGCACTCGCCCGAAGCGGGGCAGTGGGCGACCGTGACGAAGCTCGCGCGCAACTCCCTCTTGGGAGGGGTCGCGGTCGCCTACTCGCTGGCGTACACCGCGCGCTCGGCGACGGACCCCGGCGTTCGCCGACTGTGGGCGGAGTTCCCGAAGTTCCTGCTCGGGTTTCTCGCGGTCGCCGCGATCGCGAACAGCGGGTTCCTCTCGCCGGCGGCGCTGGCGTCGATCGGGCGCGTCTCGGACGCCCTCTTCACGCTGGCGTTCGTCGGCCTCGGCCTCTCGATCCGGCTCCGAGAGATGCGCGAGGTCGGCGGGGGCGCCGTCGGCGCCGTCCTCGTCCACCTGCTCGCCGTGAGCGCGCTCGCGCTGGCGGCGGTGCGGTGGCTGCTGTGATCCCGCTTCACTCCGTATAAGTAGCGCGCGGACGCACTCCGCGTATGAGCACCATCGGCTTCATCGGCGGCAGCGGTATCTACGAGGCGCTCCCCCTGAACGACGTGCGCGAGGTCGAGTACGACACGCCCTACGGCGAGCCCAGCGACGCGATCACGATCGGCGAGTTCGCGGACACCGGGAAGGAGGTCGCCTTCCTCCCCCGACACGGCTCGAACCACGGCGTCTCGCCCACCGACCTCCCGTACCGCGCGAACATGTACGCGCTGAAGCGAGCGGGCGTCACCCACATCTTCGCGTCGAACGCGGTCGGGAGTCTGAAGGAGGAGCTGGAGCCCGGCACCCTCGTCGTCCCCGACCAGATCTACGACCGGACCAAACACCGCGACCTCTCCTTCTACGGCGACGGCGTCGTCGTCCACCAGCCGTTCGCGGACCCGTACAGCCCCGAACTGGTCGACCACCTCACGGAGGCCGCGGAGTCGGCCGTCGGCGGTGCGGGCGAGGGCGACGGCACGACGGTCGTGAAGGGCGGCACCTACGTCTGCATCGAGGGGCCGCAGTACTCGACGCGCGCGGAGTCGGAGTTCTACAAGTCGCAGGGGTGGGATCTGGTCGGCATGACCGCGATCCCGGAGGCGAAGCTCGCCCGGGAGGCCGAGATCGCCTACGCGACGATCGCCGGCGTCACCGACTACGACGTGTGGAAGGCGGACAGCGAGGTGACGCTGGCCGAGGTGCTCGAAAACGCCGAGCAGAACCAGAAGGCGATCAAGGCCGCCGTCGAGGAGGCCGTGCGGACGCTCCCGGACGAGTTGGAGTGCGAGGCGCACGCCTCCCTCGACGGCACCGTCAACACGCCCACGGAGGCGATCCCCGAGGAGACCCAGGAGCGCGTCGAGCCGCTGCTGGGCGACTACTTATAAGTAACTCACCCGCTACCCCGGTCGTCCGCGTCGACGGTGTCGCCCGAAGAGTCCGCGTCGTCCGCGTTGCGGGCTTCCCTGAGCGCGTCGACCGCGGTCTCCGTCGTCTCGACTCGGGTCTCTGTCGCGCCCTCCGGGTCCAGTCTCGGCTCTCCGTCCGCGTCCGCGGCGTCCTCAGCGGGCGGGTCGGCCGTCGCAGTATCACCGTCCGTGGTCTCGGCTTCTCCCCGGCCGGCGTCGTCTCCGAGTCCGAGCCACGACCTGAGCGTCTCGATCACTCCCATGGTCAGTAGTGTCTGAAGAGCACCGCGCGAACATCGTCTTTCGTTCTAGCCGCTTCGACGCTTCCGTCCGGGAGATCGACCTCGTATCGGGCGTCGCCGTCGGCGGACCGCCACTTGTCCTCGTGGGTCTCGAGCAGGCTCAACATCGCGTTGAGCTGCCCGCCGTCGTCGGTCGATCCGTCGCCGGCCTCATCGCGCTCGCCGGGCTCGTCGACGGTTTCGCCGCCGTCGTCGATCTCCTCTTCGCTGTCGTCGCTTCCCTTGTCTTCGGGCGACAGCCCGGATACGTCCACGTCGACGGGCGCGAGCGGATCGGTGTACCGCCGCTCGACCGCCTCGGTGATCGCCGTGACGAGCTCCCCTTTCGTCATGCTGCTGCGACCTGAGACGTCGTACTCGGCGGCGATCTCGTAGAGGTCCATTCGCGATGCGGCCTCCGGGTCCGTGTGACGACGGTTCCGCTCGGTGAGTTCGGCTTCGAGCGCCTCGCGCGGGAACGGTCGGGGCCCGTCGGTGGAGTCGGTCCCGTCCGTGCTGCCCGCGCCGACGGCACCCGCGTCGTCGCCCGTCCCGACTTCGGCGGTGCGGTCCGGATCGTCGACGGCCTCAGCTAGGTCCAACAGGTAGGCGACGCCGTCGGGGAGCGTGACGGACGTGTAGCGGTCGGCGTGGTGGTCAGCGAGCTCCTCGCGCAGTGCCCTGATGCGGTCGTACTGGTCTTCGGTTATTTCGATCGTGTGCATAGTCATCTGTCGTCATCGCGATGGAACCGGCGGAGCGCGTCTTCCCAGCTCTCTGCGGAGCGCGGCTCGCCGGAGTGGTCGGCCTCGACGCCGACGTAGCCGCAGGCCTCGCAAGTGAACGCCTCGATGCCAGACAGCGCGAACGCCGTCAGCTCTCTCCCGCACCGCGGACAGTCCGGTTCCACTGCTGATCACTCGCATTTCGTCGTCGGGGTGGTAAAGCACTGGGGTCAGGGGAACAGTCATTACACTCGGCCCGATACGCCCACGCATGAGCGAGCCGACCGACGCGAACCGACTCCTCCGCTACTACCGGCGATACGTCGGCGACCCCGACCGCACGGTCGACGTCTACGCCGGATTCGGACTGTTCTTTGTCGGGCTGGGACTGGGCGCGGTCGGTGTCGCCGTGTTCCTCTACAGCGCTACGCTGCCGCCGACCGAGCTGTCGACCTACGCCGTCAGAGAGGTTGCCGGCGTCGCTGCGGCCGTCGGGCTGCCGGCCCTGTTGCTCGGGATCGTCGTCCTACTGCCGGTCGACAAGCGGATGCTGTACGTCGCGGCCGCCGGCTCGGCCGTGACCGTCGCCGCGGTCGGCGTATTCGTGTGGGCGTACCCGCACGACTGGAACGTTGCTGTCCCCCCGGACTACAGCGCGCGGGTGATCGCGCTCTACAGCGTCGGCATCGCGCTCGTCGTGGCGGCGACGGGCGTCGCGCTTGTCGCCCACCGTGTCGAACGCGTCACGGACGGCGCGACGGCGGCCGAGGAGAACGACGGCGCCGACGAGAGCGACGAGACCGTCAGCGACGAGCAGGTGCGCGCGGACATCGACCGCGAGCTCGGCGACGCCGAGCTCTCGTGGGGCGGCGTGGAGCGCACTGAGACCCGGCGGCTGAGCCTCAACACGAGCGAGATAGACGAGATCAACCGCGATTCGCTGCCGGATTCAAGCACCGAGACCCGAACCGGCGACGGCAGCGTCGACGCCGCGGTCGCGCAGCTCAGAGGGTTACAGGGCGGCGAGGTCGAGACCGCGAGCGGCGGCAGTACCGACGATCAGGCCGCCGCGCTCCGTGAACTGCGCGAGCAACAGCGTGACGCGGAACAGAACGACGAGACCGACGGACTCACCGACCGGATCCGCGGTCTCGTCGACCGGATCCGCGGAGGACCCTGAGACCGTCGACCGGGGCGGTACAGAGCGCCCGCCGGAGCGGCGGACTTCTCCCGTCCGGGCGTAGAGAGCTCCCCGCTGTAGCGGTGAAAACGCCCCACCGATGCGGCTGCTACGAAAGCTTATGTGGATTGGTTATGAACGTCGAGTATGGCCAAGGGGCTTGACGTCGGAACGATGAACATCCTCTCCGCGCGGCAGGAGGGTGCCGAAACCGTTTTCGTCCAACAGCGCAACTCATTCGTCGAGATCGAGTATAGTGATATGGCCGAGCAGATGCTCTCACGGAGCAACGTCCTTCACATTCGAAAGGACGACGAGGTGTACGTCGTCGGCGACGATGCGCTTAACTTTGCGAACATATTCAACGAGGAAACACGCCGGCCGATGCAGCACGGCATCCTCTCCAGCAACGAGTCGTCGGCGATCCCGATGATCAAGCTCATCACAGAGCAGGTCGTCGGAGAGCCATCGCGGCCGGACGAACGGCTGTACTACTCGAGTCCCGCCGACCCGATCGACTCGGATCTGTCGACGCTGTACCACGAGAAGACCCTCGAGTCGATGCTCGGTGAGATGGGATACGACCCCGAGCCGATCAACGAGGGCATGGCCGTCATCTACTCCGAGCTCGCCGACGAGAACTTCACCGGCCTCGGTATCAGCTTCGGCGCCGGGATGACGAACGTCTGTCTGGCCTACTACGCGGTGCCGGTGATGAAGTTCTCCATCGCCCGCGGGGGCGATTGGGTTGACGAACAGACCGCCCAGGCGACCGGGACGCCGGTCGACAAGGTGACGAGCATCAAAGAGGACGACTTCGAGCTGGACTTCCGGACCGACGTCGGCGGCGTCGAGGGCGCGCTCGCCATCTACTACGAGAACCTGCTCGACTACGTCATCGAAAACATCAGCAGAGAGGTCGACGAGGAAGACGTCGAAGAGGGACTCGACGTGCCGGTCGTCGTCACCGGCGGCACCTCCAGCCCCAGCGGATTCGAGGATCTGTTCGCCGACCACCTCAAGGACGCGAACATGCCGTTCTCGATCAGCGGCGTCCGCTCGCCGGACGAGCCGATGTACAGCGTCGCAAGCGGCGCACTCGTCGCGGCGCGCTCCGAGGAGGAAGACAAGGACGCCAGCACCGAGACCGAGACCGAAACCGCCGCGCCGGACGCCGAGGACTGACCTCGACTCGACCGAGCTATCAGTCCGCGATCGCTTCTGACTCCCCGGTCATCGCTGCCGGGTCTTTCACCCAGAGGTCGCCGAACAGGTCGTCCTGCTGGAGTCGCACGGAGCCGCGATGGGCCATGAACAGCAGCGCGAGGTACGTCATGAAGGGGCGGCCGCCGGCGGTCTCGATCTCGGCGAACAACACCTCCGTGCGCCCGTGGTCGAAGTGGGTCCGGAGGGCGTTGTCGATCTCCACGATCACCTCCTCGATGTCCTCGTCGTGGGTGCGGTCGGTCGCCTCGCCGGCGGTCGGCTCCCCGTCCTGCCGGAACTCGTCGCCGGCGTGGTAATCGAGCGTCTGGGTGCCGCGGGCGTGGCCGTGCGGCGACTCCGAGGTGTCGTACTCGCGGGAGTCCTTCCACCACGAGCCGCGCTCGGCCTCGCGGAGCTCCCGGACCAGCTCGTCGAGCGTCTCGGGAGAGCCGCGGGTGTTCTTCCGTTCGAGCCGGCGGTCCATCTCCGCCTCGAGCTTGTCGATCGGATCGATGTCGCCGTCGGCGGGGTCCGCCGCGCCGCCCTCCATCGCGACCTCCCACGGCTCCGGCTCGGGCTCCTCGTCGTCCCCGTCGTCGTCGGCCAGCATCCCGTCGCTTTTCATCCGGAGCAGGACGCTGGCGTAGAAGAGCGCCCGTCCGGTCGTCCGGAGGTCCGTCTCGTCGAGCCGCTCCAGGAACGCGTCGGTCACCTGGACGATGTCGATGTCCCACGGCTCGATCTCGCCCTCCTCGGCGAGTTGGACGAGGAGCTCGACGGGCTCCACCGTCTCTTCGTCTCCGTCTCCGGCGTCTCCGTCGCCCGTGCTCGTCCGCTCGTCGGTCTCCTCGACGACCTCGCTGAACGCCGCTCCGTCCCGCGGTCCGCCGTCCCGATCGCTCGTCAGGTCGAGGTCCGGAACGCCGCCCGCCGACTCCTCAGTCATCCGCGGTCACCTCCTCCTCGCCGTCGTCGCCGAACTGCATCCCCGTCACCGCCGAGAGGTTGTCGCCCTGCATCGTGACGCCGATGGCGCGGTCGGAGCGCTCCAGCAGCGCCGACCGGTGCCCGACGACGACGAACTGGGCGTCATCGGCCAGCTCCTCGATCATCTCGCCGACGCGCTCGGCGTTGACCGCGTCGAGGAACGCGTCGATCTCGTCGAGCGCGTAGAACGGCGCGGGGTTGTGCCGCTGGATCGCGAAGATGAACGACAGCGCGGTCAGCGACTTCTCGCCGCCGCTCATCGCGTCGAGCCGCTGGACCGGCTTGTCGGCGGGCTGGGCCTTCATCGTCAGCCCCTCCTCGAACGGGTCTTCGGGGTTCTCCAAGAGGAGCTCGCCGCTGCCGGCCGAGAGGCGCGCGAAGATCTCCTCGAAGTGGTCGTTGATCGACTCGAACGTCTCCATGAACGTCCGCTTCTTCTCGGCCTCGTACCCCTCGATGCGCTCCTCGATGGCGTCGCGCTCCTCGACGAGCACGTCCCGGCGCTCCTGCAGCGTGTCGAGCGCCTCCTGGACCTCGTCGTACTCGTCGATCGCGAGCATGTTGACGGGCTCGAGCGCGTCCATCTCCGCCTCCAGCTCCTCGATCCGCGCCTCCACCTCGTCGAGGTCCGGGATCTCGTCGGCGTCGTAGTCGCCGACCTGCGACTCCAGCTCGTCGATCTCCCACTCCAGCCGGTCGCGGCGATCGGTCAGGTCCTCCAAGTCCGACTCCGCCTCCGAGACGAGCGACCGCTGCTCGTCGCGCTCGCGGGTCGCCTCGGTGATCTCGTCGCGGAGGTCGTCGCGGTCGGCCTTCAGCTCCGTGAGCTCCTCTTCGAGCTCCGCGATCGCCTCGCGTTTCGCCTCCAGCGTCTCCTCTCGCTCCGCGATCTCGGCCTCGTACTCGTCGATCGCCTCCTCGGCCTCGGCCTTCCGGTTCTGCGCCGTCTCGACGGTGTCGTGGAGGTCGTCGACCGCGTCCTCGGCGTACCCCCTCTCGAGTTCGAGCTCGTTGCGCCGCCCCTCGAGCGAGCCCATCCGGTCTTCCAGGTCCGCGATCTCGCCGCGGATCTCGTCGGCGCGCTCCGAGAGCTCCGGGATCTTCGAGTCCGCCAGCTCCGTTTCGATGTCGTCGATGTCGGCGTTCAGCTCGTCGATGTCGGCGTTCAGCTCGTCGATGTCGGCGTCGAGCTCGCTCATCTCCGCGTCGACCGACTCGCGTTCCGCCTCGAGCTCCTCCAGCTCCGCCTCGAGCTCGTCGATGCGGTCCTCGGCGTCGGCCAACTCGTCCTCGGCGCGCTCGACGTCGGCCTCCAACGACCGGACGCGCTCCGCGGCGTCGGCCTTCCGGTCGCGGGCGTCGTCGATGTCGTCTTCGAGCTCGTCGATCTCGGCCTGGAGCGCCTGTCGCTCGTCTTCCAGCTCCGAGATCTCGCTCGCGAGCCGTTCGAGCTTCCCGCCGCCGGACTTCGTGAACGCGTACCGGGAGCCGCCGCCCGACCCGCCGGTCATCGCTCCGGACTTCTCGACGAGGTCCCCGTCGAGCGTCACCATCCGGTAGTCGCCCATCAGGTCGCGGGCGGTCGCCATATCCTCGACGACCAGCGTCGAGCCGAGCACGTACGAGAAGATCGACTCGTACTCGCTGTCGTACTCCACGAGGTTACGCGCGAAGTCGACGACGCCCGGCACCGAGGGTTTGCGCGGGAGGCTTCGGTCGTCCATCTCCGTGATGGGGAGGAACGTCGCCCGACCCGCGTTGCGCCGCTTGAGGTAGTCGATACACGTCGACCCCACTCCGTCGTCGTCGACGACGACGTTCGCGAGCCGGCCGCCAGCGGCCGTCTCGCACGCCTCGGCGTACTCGGCCTCGACCGAGCCGAGCTCGCCGACCGCGCCGTGGACCCCGTCGATCCCGCCGTTCTTCACCTCCGTCACCGCACGCGGCCACGAGGCGTCGCCGCGCTGGTCGGCGGCCGCCTCCAGCTTCGCGTACTCGTTCTGCTTCTCGCGGAGGTCCGCCTCGATCGCCTCCAGCCGCTCGCTCCGCTCCGCCTTGTCGGCGAACAGGTCGGCGACCGCGTCCTCGATCGTCTCCTCGTTCTTCCGGGCCTTGTCGAGTTCGCTGTGCAGCTCGGAGATCCGCGCTTTGTGTTCGGGGAGCGACTCGCGGGCCTCCTCGAGCTCCGTCCGCGCCTCGCTCACCGCGTTCGAGCGCCGGCGCGCCTCGTCGAGCAGGCGGTCCTTCTCGCGTTGCAGCTCGTTTTTCTCCTCGCGCAGCGACTCGACCGACCCCTTTTTCTCCGCGAGCTCCGCCTTCAGCTCGTCGAACTCGGTGTCGGCGCCCTCGATCTCCGCCTCCACGTCCGCGAGCTCGGACCGCTTCGTGGCGATCTCGGATTTCACCGACGCCTTCTCGACTTTCACCTCGCGGATCTCGTCGTCGAGCTCCTCGATCGTCTCCTCCTTGCGGTCGATCTGGACGAAGGCGTCCCGGCGCTCGGTCTCCGCCTCCGCGGCGCGCTCCTCGGCGGTCTCGATCCGGTCTTCCAACCGCGAGATCTCGCCTTTCACCTCCTCGATCTCCGAGCGGATCTCGATCTGTTCGTCCTCGCCTTTGGTCTCGATCTCGTGGTTGAGATCGGCTAAGTCCTCTTCCAGCCGCGTGAGCTTCCCCTGTCTGGCGTCGAGCTCGACGCGGAGTTCTTCGAGGTCCGCCTCGGCGTCGTCGATGTCCGCTTCGACGCCCGCGAGCGTCTCGCGCTTCTCCTCCAGCTCGGAGGCCTTGAGGAAGCCGCGGTACTCGTCGAGCTCGTCGCGGTACTCCTGATACTGGAGGGCCGTCTCGCGCTCGTCGGCCAGCTGATCGAGCCGGTCCTGCTTCTCTCCGATCCGGAGGTCCGCCTCCCCGATCCGGTCTTCGACGGTCTCCAGCTCCTCGTAGGCGGCCTCCTTCTTCGCGTCGAACTCGGCGACCCCCGCGATCTCGTCGATGATCCCCCGTCGCTGGTAGGGGGTCATGTTGATGATCTCGGTCACGTCGCCCTGCATCACGACGTTGTACCCCTCGGGCGTGACCCCGGCGGCCGCGAGCAGGTCCTGCACGTCGGAGAGGTTCACCGACCGCCCGTTGAGGTAGTAGTACGAGTAGTAGTTGTCCTCGGTCTCTTTGACGCGTCGCTTGATCGTGATCTCGGAGACGTCTCCGACGTTCTCCGTCCCGGCCGCGGAGACCACCTGCGAGCGGTCGAGGGTCCCGTCCTCGTTGGACAGCACCACCGTCACCGACGCCTCGTTCGGGCCGTCCGCGCCCTCGCCGCCGTCGTGACCGGGGTTGTAGATCAGGTCCGTGAGCTTCTTCGCACGGATCCCTCTGGTGCGAGCCAGCCCGAGTGCGAAGAGCACCCCGTCGATGATGTTCGACTTTCCGGAGCCGTTCGGCCCAGTGACGACCGTGAAGTCGTCGTAAAAGGGGATCCTCGTCGTTCGTCCGAAGCTCTTGAACCCGTCTAAAACCACTTCTGTGATGTGCATGTGTCGCGGGAGGGTGAGCGCAGGTTACGCGACGATGATGTCGCTGTCGGACTCCTCGTCGCCCTCTCCGTCCGCGCCCGACTCCTCGGCGGCCTCGGCGTCGGGCGTCGCCGCCTCCTGATCGGGGACGATCACGTCGTCGCCGGAGGCGCTCTCCTCGCCGTCGGCGGCCTCGGTCTCTCCGGACCCGTCGTCGGTCCGTTCGACGACCTCGACGTGGTCGTCGGAGTGGGTCTGGCGCTCGCCGCCGGTCGCCTCGGACGCCGAGTCGTCCGCGTCCGTCGGCTCGTCGCGCGCCGGCTCCGCCGACTCGGCGGCGTCGGCAGCAACGGACACCTCCTGAGCGTCTTCCACCTGTCGGACACGCTCTTTCATCTCGACGAGCTCCTCGGTGAGCCCGTTGACCGCCGCCTGTAGCTCCGCAACCTGCCGCTCGAGGTCCTCCACGCGGTTACTCATTATACACACGTATGCCCACGCGGGCCGTATAAATCTGCGTCAGACATGTGTGTTCGTGTCGCATGATCTCGACCGCTGACGGGGGATCCGTTTCAGCAGTGTGAAACGTGTCTGTCGACCGTCAGACACGGGGAGAAGATACTTGTAGCGAGGGTTGATACCGATTCGGTATGAGCAAGATCACCTTCCGTGCCGACGACGACCTCGTCGAGCGGCTGGAAGCGTGTGACGCCTCCAAAAGCGAGGTGATGCGGGAGGCCCTCCGGACCCACCTCGACGGGGCGATCGACGGGGACGAGGCCGGCGACGTGACCGCGTCGGACGCGACGGTCGACGACGCGCTGGCGGATCGGATCGACGACCTCATCGCCGATCGGCTCGACGCCGCGTTGGACGAGCGGCTCGGCGACCGGCCGGCGACTTCGACGGCGCCTCACTCTGCGTATACGCCCGGAAACGCCGGCGACATCAACGTAAACGTCACTCTCGACGCTCCGGGTGCCGACGGGGACGACGCGAGTGTGACACGTGAGGCGACCGCAGACGCCGACGAGCAAACGCGTAAGACGCCGGCCGATTCGGACGTGCAAACACGCGAAAATGTCTGCGGCGGATGTGGCGAAAACGTCCCGTCTGACCACGTTTACTGCCCGAACTGTGGCGAGAAGCAGTCCCACAGGGCGTTCTGCGAGTGCGGTGACGAGCTGCGGACCGACTGGGCCTTCTGTCCCGGGTGCGGACGCCGAACCCCCGCTGCCGACGTGTTGAAAGATCGCTAACTCCCGCCTATACGCATGTATACGCCAGATATCGGCCGTTTTTACTTTTTGTCTTACAACCACCGGTAGTTTTATAATAGTAGACTCGGTGACTACAACTGCGTAAGACGGTCGTCTTACAGTGGCCGTCCGGGACGGGGTGACCCCCTGTCGTCGGGCGATTCGTCGCTGTAAGACACACGCGTCGCGTGGTCGCCGTCTTACCGGGGGAATACCAATGGAGCGTGTGACACTACGAATCCCGAAACAGCAGATCGACGAGGTCGAACAGATGGTCGAGACGGGCGAGTTCCCGAACCGGAGCGAGGCGATCCGGTCGGCCGTCCGCGACATGTTGAACGAACAGGACGGCGAGCGTGAGGAGCGCGGCCGCAACCGCAACTGGGCGAAGGTGTAAACTGATGCAAGATCTCGTTCAGGACGCCCTTGACAACGCGGAAGCGGAGAAGCGCGACATGGACGTCGACATGGACGACGACGAGTTCGGGGACCCCCGAATCGTCATCGTCGGTGCCGGCGGCGCCGGCAACAACACGGTCAACCGACTGTACAACATCGGCGTCGACGGCGCCGACACCGTCGCCATCAACACGGACAAACAGCACCTCAAGATGATCGAGGCCGACACCAAGATCCTCGTGGGCAAGTCGCTCACGCAGGGGCTCGGCGCCGGCGGCGACCCCAAGATGGGCGAGCGCGCCACCGAGATGGCCCAGGGAACGATCAAAGAGGTGCTCGGCGACGCCGACCTCGTCTTCGTCACTGCCGGGATGGGCGGCGGCACCGGGACCGGCGCGGCGCCGGTCGTCTCGAAGATCGCGAAAGAGCAGGGCGCAATCGTCGTCGGGATGGTCTCGACGCCGTTCAACGTCGAGCGCGCCCGCACGGTGAAGGCGGAAGAGGGGTTAGAGGACCTCCGCAACGAGGCCGACTCGATCATCGTCCTCGACAACAACCGGCTGCTCGACTACGTGCCGAACCTGCCGATCGGGAAGGCGTTCTCCGTGATGGACCAGATCATCGCGGAGACGGTCAAGGGGATCTCCGAAACGATCACCCAGCCGAGCCTCATCAACCTGGACTACGCCGACATGTCGACCATCATGAACCAGGGCGGCGTGGCCGTGATGTTGGTCGGCGAGACCCAGGACAAGAACAAGACCCAAGAGGTGGTCAACGACGCGATGAACCATCCCCTCTTGGACGTCGACTACCGCGGTGCGAGCGGCGGGCTCGTCCACATCACGGGCGGTCCGGACCTCACGCTCAAAGAGGCCGAGGGCATCGCGAACAACATCACCGAGCGGCTGGAGGCGAGCGCCAACGTGATCTGGGGCGCCCGCATCCAGGACGAGTACAAGGGGAAGGTCCGCGTCATGGCGATTATGACGGGCGTCCAGAGCGCACAGGTGCTCGGTCCGTCGACCCAGAAGCAGGCGGACAAGTCCCGCGCCGCGGTGAACAGCGACGACCTCGGCGACTCGCGTTCGCGGGCGGCCGAGGCGAACGGCACTGCCGGTACCGCCGCGGCCTCGGGCGGCACCGAGCAGGGCGCGTGGGAGTCCGACGGCGGCAGCGAGCCGACCGAGAAGAACAACGGACTCGACGTCATCCGCTAGGCATCCCGCGGTATCCGTCCATCGACGCGGCTTTCGTTTTTGGCTCCGTTTTCGGCTCTGTTTCCGCTTCCACCTTCGCTTCCGCTTTCGATCCTTCGGATCGTTTCTCACGTCCGTCCACTCGCCGCGTTCGGCTCGCCCGTCGGGCGGCGCGAGGACTTAACATCGCACGGTCCGTGGAACGCACCGTGTCACACCACCAGCCGACCCGAAGCCCGCGGCGTCGCTCGGGCGCCGCCCGCGACCGGACCGGATTCGCGACCCGATGACGGACGCCGCGCTCTACTTCACGGGCCCGGAGACCGTCGAGGTGCGGGAGGCGACGGTCGGCTCGCCGGCCGCCGACGAACTGCTCGTCGACACCCGCGCATCGGCGATAAGCGCCGGGACGGAGCTGCTCGTCTACCGCGACCAGGTCCCGACCGAGCTCCCGGCTGACGAGACGCTCGACGCGCTCGACGGGGACCTGTCGTACCCGCTCCGGTACGGCTACGCCGCGAGCGGCGTCGTCCGCGAGGTCGGCGGCGACGTCGACCCGAGCTGGGTCGGCCGGTCGGTGTTCTCGTTCGTCCCGCACCAGACGCGCTTCCGCGCGACTCCCGACTCGGTCGTCGCGCTGCCGCCGGGAACGACGCCGGCGGCGGGGTCGCTGCTCCCGTCGGTCGAGACGGCGACGAACATCGTCCTCGACGCCGCCCCGCGGATCGGGGAACGGGTCGTGGTGTTCGGCGCCGGGGTGATCGGGCTCTGTGTCACTCGCCTGTTGGCGGCGTTTCCGCTGGAATCGCTCGTCGTGGTCGACCCGCTCGAGCGCCGCCGGGCGCTCGCCGCGACGCTCGGCGCCGACCGAACGGCGACGCCGGACGAACTCGCCGCGACCGCGTCCGCCGACGCGCCCCCCGGCGTCGACGACGCCGACATCGCGATCGAGCTGTCCGGGCAGCCGAGTGCGCTCGACGAGGCAATCGGGGCGGTCGGCTACGACGCGCGGGTCGTCGTCGGCTCGTGGTACGGGACCAAGCGCGAGCCGATCGATCTGGGCGGGCGGTTCCACCGGGACCGCATCGACATCGTCTCCAGTCAGGTGTCCACGATCAGCCCGGAGCTGCGCGGCCGCTGGGACCGCGACCGGCGCATGGACGCGGCGCTCGACCGGCTCGACTGGATCCCCGCCGACGAGCTGATCACCCACCGGATCCCCTTCGAGCGCGCGGCTGAAGCGTACGAGCTGCTCGACTCGGCGCCCGACGCGGCGGTGCAGGTGATCTTCGAGTACGAGTGACCCTCCGGGACCTCACCGGCGGCCGGGGAGCCGGCCGCTGACGGCGAGGTAGTCCCGCGCGAACACCGCCAGCGACGGGGCGAGGACGACGGGCGCGAGGGCCCACACGAACTCCGTCGGTACCGGCGGGACGAGCGCGATCGTGACGAACAGCATCTGGACGCCCGCGAGGTATCTACTGAGGTCGCCGTCGGAGAGGTCGCCGACGGGCAGGCCGCGGACGCGCCGCGCCCACACGGCGCCGCGGAAGACGTACCGCGCGGCGGAGATGGAGAGGTACCACACCGGTAACAACCCCCACAGCACCGCCACCAGCGGCGCGACGACGAATCCGAAGGTGTCGAACGCCATGTCGAGCCGGCGACCGATTTCGGTCTCCCGCCCGACCGTCCGAGCGACGGTCCCGTCGAGGCCGTCGAGGGCAACGCCGCCCCCGTAACACAGCGCCGGCACCCACGCGAGCGCCGTCGCCGTCGGCACGACGACGAACCCGGCGACGACGGCGTACAGCGCCCCCCGCACGAGCGTGACCGCGTTCGCCAGCCCGAACAGTCGCCGCCAGACCGCTCCGGTCGCCCTCCCCGGATCGATCCCGTAGCCGACGTACCAGAGCTGTCCGGCCCAGCAGACCCCGGCGACGACGGGGGGAGAGAGCCCCCATCGGCCCGCCGCGGTCGCCGGCAACAACCGCGACAGGAGCACCGCGAGCGCGAGCGCGGCGACGAGCGGCAGTCCGACGCCGACCCCGACGCGAACGGACCACCGCGGGCGCGCCTCGGCCATCTACCCGTCACCCCTCGCCCCGGCGATCGCGGCGACGCGTTCGCGTCGGGGTCGGCGGTTCCGCGTCGGCACGGTTACCGGCGCAGGAGGGCGACCAGCACGGCGATCAACACCACCTGGGCGAGCTTGTCCGCGGCGCCGAGCGCCCCGACCTCGGCCGGGAACGACTTCGTCCCCCCCGCGAAGTTGACGACGTACCACAGGACGATCTGGGCGAGGGTGAAGGGGATCCCGACCGCGTACACCGCTCGCCGTCGATAGTCGACCAGGAGCAGCCCGACCCCGCCGACGAAGCCGAGCCCCGCGAGGATGAAACTGATCCCCATCGGAGACGGAATCATCCTGACGCCGAGGAGGAGGTGGACGACGGCGGAGACCAGGGTCGCGACGATGCCTACCCAGTGGAGCCCGTTCAACGAGCCGACGTCGACCGTGGGCTGCCGCGTTCCCGTTTGTGCCATGTTACATACATGTGCTTCTCTCACATAGAAATACCGCCCGCATCTGCTGCATCCGATCGGTTCCGCCTTCCTATCGCTCGAAATCCGGATCCCTGAGGGCGTCGACGCGCGCGACTTCTTCCGCGGTCAGCCGCTCGCTTCCGGCGGCTAGGTTCGAGACGACGTGCGACTCGGTGGTGCTGGACGGAATCGGGACGACCCCTCGGGCGACGTTCCAGGCGACGACGACCTCGGCGGGCGAGAGGCCTCGCTCCGCACCGATCGCCTCCAAGACGGGCTCGTCGAGGAGGCCGGGCGCCGACAGCGGCGAGTGCGCGACGACCCGTATCCCGCGCTCGTGACAGCGCTCGACGAGCCCGCGCCGCGGCCGGTAGGGGTGTCGCTCCACCTGCACGATCGCCGGGTCGACCGCGCCCGCCTCCAGTACCGTCTCCAGCTGTGTCCGCGAGACGTTACAGATCCCGAGCGTCCGCGCCCACCCCCGCTCGTGGACGATCTCGAGGTTTCGCCACGCCGTCGCGAGCGACACGTCGGCGGTCGCGGGCCCGCCGTCCTCGTCTTCGGGGAAGGCGAGCGCCTCCTGTCGCTCGACCGGTTTCTCGGCGAGCCGACGCAGCTCGCCGCGGTGTTCGAGCGCGCCGGGCCAGTGGAGCGCGTAGCAGTCGAACGCGTCGATCCCGAGCTCCTCGCGGCTGCCGGCGCAGGCGGCGAGCAGGTGCTCGCGGCGGTGGTTGGTGCGCCACGCCTTTCCGAGGAGGAACACCCGATCGCGGTCCGGCGCGCCCGGCGCGGCGAGCAGGTCGCCGATGCGGTGTTCGTTGCCGTACAGCTCGGCGGTGTCGAGGAGGCGGTAGCCCGCGTCGAGCGCGGTCGCGATCGAGTCGGCGCGCTCGACGTACGCCCCGTCGCGGTAGCGCGAGCAGCCGAAGCCGACCGCGGGGAGGCGGATCCCGGCGGCGCCCGAGCCGTCGAAAAGAGGTTCCGGCCTGACGACCGGGGCCGGCGGCGGGTCGGCGGTCGCCCCGCAGTCGTCGACGGCGACCGCCCCCTCGCCTTCGGCCGCCGCCTCGATCGCGTTACAGACGGCGACCACGTGGGCCCCCCGCCGCCCTCCGGCTCGGGACGGTGAGCCCGTCTCGACCGTCGCAGCGAGGCGCTCGACGGCGTCGACGTACTCGTACGGCTCCGTTGGCGCGTCCGGCGGCGCGCTCACGTACTCCCGCCCGACGCGCCCGAACCTGACGCCGTCGCGGTCGTCGTCCATCGCCCCCGTCCCCTTCAGGTACAGCGAGCCGTCGTCGCCGTGGAGCTCCAGCCCGTAGAACTCGCGGCTCCTGTGTGGCGCGTAGAAGCTCGCGGTCAGCCTGACGGTCGGCCCCGCCGCGAACGCCAGCGTCGCCTCGACGTGGCTCGGGGTCGACGGTCGCCGGGCCTCCCGCTCGGGCCAGACGTCGAGCGCGTCGGCGACGCGGACGCGCTCGACCGGACCGAACCACGACACCAGGAGCGCGAGCGGGTACACCGCCCCGTCGTACAGGGGCCCGATCTCGAGGAAGGAGTCGGGGCGGTCGTGCCAGTCGGTCACGCGACCGACGTGGGCGTGGGCGTACCCCAGCCCCACCGGACCCAGTCGCCCGTCGGCGAGGAGGCGGCCAGCGCGGCGCTGCGAGGGCCCCAGCGGCGTGCCGGGCGCGCAGCCGAGCCCGAGCCCGCGGTCGCGTGCGAGCGCCACCAGCGCCTTCGCCTCGTCGGCGTCGAGCGCGAGCGGCTTCTGCGAGTAGACGTGGCAGTCGGCCTCCAGCGCTGTCCGCGTCGCCGGCGCGTGGGCGGCGTGGCTCGTCAGGTTCACCACCAGCGGCGCGTCGACGGTCGCGAGCGCCGTCTCCAAGTCGGTGAACGACGGGCAGCCGTGGTCTGCGGCGAGGGCGGCGGCGCGGTCTCCGTCGAGGTCCACGACGCCGGCGAGCGACAGCGAACTCCCCGGCAGGCCGGCGGCGTACTCCGGCGCGATCGACCCGCCCCCGACGAACAGACAGTTCACGGTCGTACCGAGGCGGCGAGACGTATAGGTGTCCCGCCGCCCTCCGGATTTAGGTGCGTCGCGTCCCTGTATCGGTGCATGTACGCGACGACGGTCGTCACCGACTTGGTGGCCCAGCACTACCTCACGGTCCCCGATCCCGGGCCCGAAGGCGTGCCGCACTCCCACCACTTCGAGATCGAGGTGACCTTCCGGGGCCCCGAGCTGAACGCCCACGACTACCTCGTCGACATCGACGACGCCGAGGCGGCGCTCGCCGACCTCGCCGACCGCTACCGCGACGAGCTGCTCAACGACCTCCCCGAGTTCGAGGGCGACAACCCCAGCGTCGAGCGGTTCGCGCGCGTCGTCTTCGAGCGCGTGACCGACGCGGTGACCGACGAGACCGTGGCCGAGTTGGCCGTGACGGTCTGGGAGGACGACGCGGCCGCCGCGACGTACGACGCGCCGGTATGAGGGGCAGACGCACGCGGTTCGGGAGGCCGGTATGAGGGTCGGTCTCACCCTGTACGGGAGCCTCGACGAGCAGTCGGGGGGCTTCCGCTACGACCGGAAACTCGTCGAGGGGCTCCGTCGGGCCGGCGACACCGTGGAGGTCGTCGAACTCCCGTGGCGGGCGTACCCCCGCGGACTGCTCGACAACGTCACCACGGCCCTCGGCGACCGCCTCCGCGTCGACGTCGACGTGATGCTGCAAGACGAGCTCGCACACCCCTCGCTGCTCCGCGCCAACCGCGACCTCCCGTACCCGATCGTCAGCCTCGTCCACCACCTGCGCGCGAGCGAGCCCCGCAGCCTCGCGCCGCTGTACCGCGCCGTCGAGCGCCGGTACCTCGCGACCGTCGACGGCGCGGTCTGTAACAGCGCGGCGACCCGCGACACCGTCGCTGCCCTCGGCGTCGACCGCGACGCGACCGTGGTCGCCCCGCCCGCTGGCGACCGGTTCGACCCCGCCATCGACGACGCCGATATCGAGGCGCGGGCCGCGTCGCTTCGGGCCGACGACGGATCTGAGGGTGACGCCGATCCCGTGCCCCTCCGGGTCGCGTTCGTCGGGAACCTCGCGCCCCGGAAGGGGTTGGACACGCTCGTCGAGGGGGTGGCCGGGGCCGACGCCGCCGTCGACCTCACCGTCGTCGGGCGAACGGTCGACGAGAGCCACGTCGCTGACGTCCGGCGGCTGGTCCGGGAGCGCGGGCTCGGCGACCGGGTGCGCTTTTCCGGTCGACTGTCGGACGACGAGCTGGCCGACGCGCTCCGGGCGAGCCACGTCCTCGCGGTCCCCTCTCGGTACGAGGGGTTCGGGATCGTCTATCTGGAGGGGATGAGCTTCGGCCTCCCGGCGATCGCCGCGCGGGCGGGCGGCGCGGGCGAGACGATCGCGGACGGCGAGACGGGCGTTCTCGTCGATCCGGAGGACTCGGTCGCCGTCGCCCGGGCGCTCGACGAGTTCGCGGCCGATCCCGACCGTCTCGCGGCGATGGGGCGCGCGGCCAGACGCCGGTACGAGGCCCACCCGAGCTGGGCGGCGTCGACGGCCCGCGTCCGCCGACTCCTCGCCGAAGTCGCAGACGCGCCCCACGCCGTCGACCCCGAGGTGGTGTCGTGACGGGAGAGGAACCGACAGGGCGTCGCGAGGACGATCCCGCCGCCTTCCGGCGCTACCTCCGGGCGAAGCGCACCGTCGACGACCGGGCGCTCGACCGGCGGCTCGTCGGGATTCTCGGAGAGCGGCTCGCCGACCGCGCCGCGGCGACCGATGGACCGCTTCGCGTGCTGGAGGTCGGGGCCGGAATCGGAACGATGATCGCCCGCCTGATCGACTGGGAGGTGCTCCCGCCGGGCGAGATCCGGTACGTCGCCGTCGACCGCGACGCGGGAACGCTCGCCGGCCTCGGTCCGTTCCTCCGGGCGTGGGCGGCGGATCGGGAGGCCTCGGTCTCCGTCGCGGACGCCGCCACTGAAGGAGAGACGAGTACGGTCACCGTCGAGACCGACGCGCACGCGGTCACGGTCGAGCCGGTCGCCGCGGACGCTATCGCCTACGCCGAGGCGAACGCGGGCGAGTGGGACGCCATGATCGGCATGGCGCTGCTGGATGTCCTCGATCTCGAGGGGCTCGAGACCCTGCTCGGCGCGCTCGCTCCGGGCGGGACGTACTACTTCCCGATCACGTTCGACGGCGGGACCCGCTTCCGCCCGTCACATCCGGCCGATCGGATGGTCGAGCGTCGCTACCACGCGCACATGGACGCCAAGCCCGGCGGGAGCAGCCGCGCCGGCGGCGACGCCCTCTCGCGGCTCCGCGACATCGAGGGCGCCTCGCTCGTCGGCGTCGCCGGCTCGGACTGGGTGGTCCGACCGACCGTGGGGTCGGGTCGGCTCCCCGGTCCCGAGGCTCCTACCCCTGCCGGCGAGGCGGCTCTCGACGATGCGGGACTCCCAAGCGACGAGGCGTACCCTGGCGACGAGGCGTACTTCCTCCGGCACATCCTCGACACCGTGGAGGGGGCGGTCGGCGAGGTGATCGACGGAACCGCGGGAGGGCCGTCGGTGGGGGGCCCCTCGACGGACACCGGGGATCCGGCCGCCGCACTCGCCGAGTGGGTCGCCTGCCGCCGGCAGGAGGTCGACGGCGGCGAGCTCGTCTACCTCACGCACCAGCTCGACCTGCTCGGGCGGATCGATCCGGCGGAGTGACCCCGGTCGTTCGGGTCAGGCCGCTTCGATCGAGTCGAGCAGCCGGCACTTCCGACAGACGTCGCGGCTCGTCTTCGAGCCGCAGCGCTCGCACTCCCCGAGGTCGGGCGAATCGGCGGCGGCGTCGCCGCCCTCGCGGTACGTCTCGGCGGCGAGCGCGGACAGCTCCTCGTAGCCGGCCATGATCGAGTGGCGGGCGCCCGGATGGTTCTCCTCCAGCTCGTGGATCGTCGACTGGATCTCTCCCCGGTACGCCTCCGACGAGTGCGGACACTCGGCCATGTGGGTCGGGAGGTCGCGGACGTGGCAGTACAGGGCGATCTCCTTTTCGGGCACGTCCCGCAGGGGTTTGGCGCGCGGCACGAAGGCGTCGGTCCCCTCGCGCTCGTCGAAGGGGCCGAGCGAGGCGTCGAAGTGTTTCGCCACCTGGCGCACGTCGCCCTCGAGGAAGTTCATCATCGCCGTCTGGGCCTCGTCGTCGAGGTTGTGGCCGGTGAGCAGCTTGTCGGCGCCGAACTCGGCGGCGTACTCCTCTAAGAGGTCGCGTCGGAACACGCCGCAGTACGCGCAGGCGGCCATGTTCTCCGGGTCGCTCTCGACCACGTCGTCCATCCGCACGTCGAACTCCTCCTCGTAGGAGACGACCTCGTGACGGATCGAGAGGTCCTCGGCGAGCTCCACGCAGGCGTCGAGGCTCTCGTCGCGGTACCCCTCGATTCCCTCGTGGATCGTCAACGCGAGCATCTCGACGCGCGGGTCGTTGCCGAACACGTCGTCGAGGATCTGCGTCAGCGCGACGCTGTCCTTCCCGCCCGAGAGGCCGATCACCCAGCGGTCGGGGTCGTCCGGCGTCGCGTCCGGATCGAGGAGGGTGTCCTCGCGGACCCGACGTTTCACGCGCTTCTCGACCGACCGGCGAAGATGCTCGCCGCAGAGGTGCGCCCCGGAGTAGGCGGCGTGGTGGATCGCGTCGTCGCCGCACCTGTCACACTCCATCGGTGTCGGGTTGCGGTCGCGCGGGGATACCCGTTTCGGGCCGCCTACGCGAGAGCGGGAGCGAGATCGGACCGAAGTAAGACCGACGGAAGCGCTTCCGAAAACCCGGTCGCTCGCTTATAAATGACTGATGCTGGATCGACGGCGAACATCTCCAAAGCCCCGATCGCGAGGCGGGCGCACGTTCGCTGCGCTCCTCGCTCGCTACCGCTCGCTGCGGTGCTTGCGTCACCTGCGCCCGCCTCGCGACTGCCCCTTTGAGTCCACCCACCCGCAGCCGCACCGCAGCCTCACGCCTCCCCAGCCTCGTCGGTCGTCCTCCGCGTAGCGCCGGCGACCTCGCGCGCGCTGCTCGGCCGCGGGGCGGCCTCGCAGGCACGCGCCACCGCATCGTTTGTTTATAAACAAGCATGCGTGGTCGACAACCGCCCGCGCGTTGTCGCCGGTTCCGACACGGGTTTGACCGGGGCGCGGTCTCCTGTTACCGTGACTGACTCTCCGACCGGCGTCGACCGCGACCCCGATCCGCGTCCCCTCCGCGAGGACCCGCCGGCGGAGAGCCGTCGCACCCGACTGTGGCGCCACGGATTCAACCTCCTGCCCGCCTACCGCGGCACCGGCGCCCGGGTCGACCACATCGGCGCGGACTGGCAGTACGTCCGGATCCGGGTCCCGTTCAACTGGCGGACGCGCAACGCGGTCGGCACGATCTTCGGCGGCAGCCTCTACGGCGCGATCGACCCGGTCTACATGACGATGCTCCGCCGGACGCTCGGCGACGGCTTCACCGTCTGGGATAAGTCGGCCGCGATCGAGTTCCTCGAACCCGGCCGCGACACGCTGTACGCGGAGTTCGAGTTCACGGACGGGGAGACGGAGACGCTCCGCGAGGCGCTCGCGCCCGGCGAGTCGACCGATCGGCAGTACATCGTCTCGCTGGTCGACGAGGCCGGGACGGTTCACGCGGTCTGCGAGAAGACGCTGTACGTCCGTCGGGATCGGTGAGGCGATCAGGAAGGCGATCGGTGAGGCGGGCGACCGCGACCACCGGCTCAGTCGTCCGCCCGCGCACCGGACGCGACCTCGTCGAACTCCGAGACGGAGATGACGAGCCGGTCGTCGCTCGTCGTCGTCACCATCTTCGACTCCGCGAACGTGGACCCGTCCGCGCGGAGCCCGGTGCTCGTCCCCGTCCACCGCTCGCCGTCCGTCACCGCCGGGATGATGTGCGTGCGGATGTGCTCGACCTCCTCGGTCGGGTGGAGCCGCTGCCAGCGCTCCCCGACGAGCTCCTCCGGGTCGTACCCGTACAGCTCGCCGTACTCCTCGCCGACGAACTCGAACGTGCCGTCGGGCGCCACGGTACAGACCCCGTCGAGCGCGACGGCGGTGGGCAGGTCGCCGTCCGACTCCGGCTTCGGGTCCGAGCCGAAGCGCCCGGCGTCGCCCTCGACCGCGTGCTCGACCCGGCGCAACAGCGCGGTGTAGCCGTCGGCGCCGCCCCGCTTCGTGACGTAGTCGCTGACGCCCGCGCGGACCATCTCGGCCGCGATCGCGTCGGGCTCCGTCGCGGAAAAGAGGAGAAACGGGAGGTCCGGATCGCTCTCCCTCGCCTCGGAGAGCAGTTCGACGCCGGTCCGTCCGGGCATGTCGTAGTCGCTGACCACGCAGTCGAACGACTCGCGCTCGATCCGGTCGAGCGCGTCGGCCGGGTCCGTCTCGACCGCCGTTTCGCAGTCGATCGCGTCGTCGCGTTCGAGGTACGCCGCGACGAGCTCGGCGAGGGCGGGCTCGTCGTCGACGCAGAGCACTCGCAGCGGTGCGTCAGTCATACCCGTTCTCAGCGCTATCCGGCTAAACCGTTTCCCTCCCGATGCTCAGAACTGATACCGAAAACTCACGCCGTCGCGCCAGAGACGAGGGTCTCCTCGACGGTCTCGACGAACCGGTCCGGGTGTTCGACGTGCGGCAACAGCTTGGCGCGGTCGAAGACGACGAGGCGGGCCCCGGACGCGTCGGCGAGGTCGCGCCCGTCTGAGAGGGGGCTCACCTCGGCCTCGCGGCCCCAGATGATCGTCGGCGCCGCCTCCAGCTCGGCGAACGCCTCCGCCAGATCGAGATCGCTGTTGAGGTACCCCGAGACGAACGACGCGGGCGCGAACCGCGCGTTCTCGACGTGGCTCGTCCGCCACTCGTAGTCGGTCCAGTCGTCGCTCGGATTCGTCGGATCGTCGTAGCCGTGGTCGGCGTTGAAGTACCGGATCGACGGCTTCGAGGCGAGACCGTTGAACAGCGCGTCGCCGACGAGCGGCGCCCGGATCAGCTCCCGAAGCCACGACTTG
This sequence comes from Halorubrum sp. FL23, assembly GCF_052439115.2. Taxonomy (NCBI): domain Archaea; kingdom Methanobacteriati; phylum Methanobacteriota; class Halobacteria; order Halobacteriales; family Haloferacaceae; genus Halorubrum; species Halorubrum sp. FL23. The sequence continues at coordinate 181,627 of NZ_JBQVRO020000004.1, read as the reverse complement.
GGCGGGCTCGGCCCGGCGACGGTCGTCGGACAGACGCCGACGAACCCCCGGATCTCGACGCCGTCGGCCGACGATCCGCCGCTGTCGGCCGCCGCGGCCGCGTACGCCGCCGACAGCGACGAGGCGACGACGGCGGGCCGATCGAAGTCGGCGAGGAAGTCGCGGACGAAGTCCTCGTACAGCGCCGCGGAGTAGCGCAGCGGCGGGCGGTCCGACCGCCCGAACCCCGGCAGATCGGGAGCGACGACGTGGTGCTCCGCGGCCAGGCCGTCGAACACCTCGCGCCACTCGCCCGAGGAGCCGGCGGCGTTGGCGCCGTGGAGGAGGACGAGGTCGGGGTCGTCGGGGTCGCCCGCCTCGGTGTACGCCACGTCCATCCCGCGCCAGCGGAACGTGCCGTCGTCGCCGTCGAGGGGCGACTCCAACTCTCCTTCGTACCGGAGGCCGGTGTTGAGGGCGGCGATCGCGCCGACGCCGAGGAGGGCGGTCCCGGCGAGGTTCCTGAGCTTCATGGAAACCTGTTGGTCCGCTGGCGACTTATAGCTCGTGGACCCGTTGTGCGGACCCGCGCTCACGCCGCGCCGCGGTCGGCTGCTCCGCGCCCGCGGTCACGTCTCGTCGTCGACGGGATCTGCGCCCTCGTTCCCCGCCGCGCTGCCGACTCCCTCCGGGGCGGCCTCGACGCAGTCCGCGATCGGCTCCACGATCTCCGCGGCGAGGCTGTACGGGTCCGTCTCCCGCCGCCGCACCGAGTCGGCGAGTTCGTCGATCCCGCCCCGGCGCTCGATCTCGGCGGTCGCGAGCGCGCCCACGTCCGAGCGGACCAGCGTGCGGATCTCCTCGGCGTAGCGCCGGCGCTCCGTCGACTCGATCGCGCCCGACTCGCGGAGGTGGGTCGCGTGGGCGTCGAACGTCTCGATCAGCTCCGTCACTCCCTCGCCGGTGTTCGCGACGGTCTGACGCACTTCGGGGGTCCACGCGGGCTCGTCGTCCTCGTCGGCGGCGTCCCCGTCGTCCGGGTGGTCCGGCACCTCGAACCCGTGGTGGCCCCCGTCGAGCCCCTTCGTCGGGCCCTCCCGCCGGTGGACCATCTCCTCTAGCTCGGCGAGGGTGCGCTCCGCGCCGTCCATGTCCGCCTTGTTGACGACGAACACGTCGCCGATCTCCAGGATGCCGGCCTTCAGGGTCTGCACGTCGTCCCCGGAGCCGGGCTGGACCAGCACCGCGACGGTGTCGGCAGTGCGGACCACGTCGACCTCGTTCTGTCCGGCGCCGACCGTCTCGATGATGACCACGTCCTTCCCGAAGGCGTCGAGCGCTTTCACGGCGTCCGCGGTCGCCATCGACAGGCCGCCGAGCTGGCCGCGCGCGCTCATCGACCGGAAGAACACGTCCATATCCCCGACGTTCGAGGCCATCCGGATCCGGTCGCCGAGCACCGCGCCGCCGGTGTACGGCGAGGAGGGGTCGACGGCGACGACGCCGACGGTGTCGCCCCGGTCGCGATAGGCGGCCGCGAGCTTGTCGACGAGCGTCGACTTCCCGGCGCCGGGCGCCCCGGTGATCCCGATCACGTCCGCGCCGCCGGTGTGCTCGTGGAGCGCGGCGACGATCCCGCGGTAGCCGCCCGCGCGGTTCTCGATACGGGTGATGACGCGTGCGAGCGCCCGGTGGCTCCCGGCGAGCAGCTCCTCGACGAGCTCGGCGTCGCCGTCGCTGAGCGCGGTCGCGTCCGTCCCGCCCATCTACGCTCGCTCCGGGAGGTTGTTCCGGATGAACTCGATCGTCTCCTCCATCGGCGTGCCGGGGCCGAACACCTCGGCGACGCCGAGCTCCTTGAGGTCCGCCTCGTCGTCGTCGGGGATGATCCCGCCGACGAGGACCAGGGTGTCCTCGAACGCGTCGTACTCTTTCAGGCCCTCGATCACCTTCGGGACGAGCGTGTTGTGCGCCCCCGAGAGGATCGAGATGCCCAGCACGTCCACGTCCTCCTGGACCGCCGCCTGCACGATCTCCTCCGGCGCGCGGTGGAGCCCGGAGTAGACCACTTCGAACCCGGCGTCCCGGAACGCCCGCGCGATCACGTGTGCTCCCCGGTCGTGGCCGTCGAGCCCGACTTTCGCGACCAGACAGCGGACGGCTCGCGTCTCCTGTTCGGCACTCATACCTGACTCTCCGTCGCGTGACCGTTTGATTCTAACGGACGTTCAGGATGGTCCGATGCGGGGAGGAGAGCGCGAGCGACCAGCGCCCTCCCGGGACCGACGCGTTCACCGCGTCGATCGGTGGCACCGATCCGCACGCCCGCCGACGCCGCAGACGACTCTGCCGACGCCGCAGACGACTCTGCCGACGCCGCAGACGACCCCGCCGCCGATGCAGACGTCCTCGGAGGCGTTCAATTTCGAACGCGCTGTATGTTGTAAGTACTATTTTGGGTTAAAAATATATATCATTAACTTATGTGTTAAACTGTCCTGTTAGATACAGGACCAATGGTGCCAGCAATGTCTACAAACGATCCCCCCGAACTAGAGACGATCCCTGGAATCGGCCCCAAGCGAGCGAAGGCGCTCCGCGTTGCTGGCTACGAGACGCTCGACGACCTGGAGGCAGCCACGGAGGAGGACCTCCGGGACGTCGAGATGTTCGACGACATCCTCGCTCGCGACATCAAAGCGACGGTCAGTCCGGGCGACGACCGCGTCGCGGTGAAACAGCCCAACGCCGTCACACCGGACGACTGGCAAGTGACCGAGCGGCAGCTGACCCACATTCGATCGCTGGCCGACGACGTGCCGCTGGACCTGGAGGGCTCGACGGCGCCCGACGTTCGCGACCAGTTGGAGTTCGCGATCGACCCCGACCTGCTGGGCTACCGGCAGGTCAGCGGGCGCGTCGTCACCCACGATCCGGAAACCGACGACTACCATCCCGTCCCGAACGCGACCGTGCACATCGAGGACACCGACTGCTCGTTTCTCTCTCACTTCCCGGAGGGTCTCGGGTACGGGTGGTTCTTCCCGTTCGACTGCACGCGGGAGACGATCGCGACGACGACGACGAACGAGTGCGGCAAGTTCCGCGTCCACGTCCCGATCTGGGACATCGATCGCGTTCGTAGCTTCCGCCGCGAACGCGTCTGTCTCCCCGAAATCGTCAAACCGCGCCTCCGGGACGTGTTGGAACGACCGGAGCTGTTCCCGGAGCCGGTGATCCCCCCGGAGCCGCAACCCCGACCGTCTCCCCGCCCCCAGCCCCGCCCTGACCCTCGGCCCGAGCGGCTGTTCGATCCGGGGACGTTCGAGCGCACCGCCGACCTCGTCGGCGAGGACGTCGTGTCGCGGCTCGGCGCCAGCTTCGAACGCGGTGGCTTCGGCGACTTCGAGCCCGGGACGGCAGCGCTTCTCGACCGACCGGCGTTCCCCGAACCACCCGAGCCGCCGCTGCCGGAGGGGTTCCTGCGCCCTGACCCCGAGGAACGGCTCGAACTACTCGGTGACGAGGTCCCGGTCGATCCGGAGGTCATCGCGGCGATAGACCCCGACCGGATCGTCGGCCCGTTCCTCCGCTGTCGGGACGTGTTCGTGTCCGAGTGGCGGACCTTCGTCGACGTGCCCGACATCACCTTCCGCGTCACGCAGGACGTCGACGGGGACGGGACCCAAGAGCCGATCTACTCGGAGGGGTTCTTCGACGTCCGGTGGGACGAGGGCGGCTCGGTGAACGTCGAACTCGTCGCCGACGACGACGCGAACTCGATCCCGACCTGCGACGGGTTGACGCCCGAGAACGTCGAGTGCGAGACGCCGTCGATCGAGTCCATCGGTCTGCTGTCGACCGACAGCTCGCTCTACGACGACAGCTCCGGCTACGCGCGACGGATCAACCGCCCGAAACCGACGGGACCGTCGGCCAGTCGCCCCGACGGCACCGCCCCGTTCGCGGGAACGCTCCAGCTACACGGCTGCCACCGCTTCGAAGAGGCGTCCTACTACCGGGTGCTCTACTCCTACGACGGGGGCGCCGAGCGCCCGTTCACCGGCCACGAGTGGCACGTGCCCGCGATCGGTCGGGACCCGGTTCACGTGCAGCCGACCGGGACCGACGGCTGGTACCCGATCCTCGACATCCCGTATCTGGAGGCCTACTACGACGAGACGCTCAACGACAACCCGCTGTTGTTCCCGTTCTGGGTGTTGAACTGGAACACCCGTGGCTACCGGAACGGCACCTACGACGTGCGGCTCCAGCTCGCTGACTCGAACATGGATCCGCTGTCGACGAGCGCAGCCGCGTCGTCGATCACGGTCGACAACCGCGCCCCGAATCTCGACATCAGCCGCCTCGACTGGGCCCCGTGGCCGGAGTCGAGGTCGGAACCGCCGGAGGGGTGGAACGACATCACCGAGTCGTGCCCGCGGATCGAGCGTCCGCCCGGCGAGGACATCGGCATCCGCGTGACGTTCAGAGCGTGGGGCGAACACTTCCGCAGCGTTCGGGCCTCGGCGCACGGCTGCGGCCGGAATCCGACGCTGATCAAGCCGTCTTCCGGCGGCTCGTCGAACAGCTACTCGTACTGGCACCAGTCGACCAGCAATCGCAGTCACAAACAGACGCTCGTGTTCAAGCTGCCAGCTACCTACCAACAGGGCGTCTATCGGATCCGACTGCGTGGTGTCAGCCGCGCGTTCAACCCGGCCGGCGGCGGCCCCGGCCCGTCCAAGGACTGGGAGTACGACAACGACCACATCGACTCACACCTCAATCGCCTCATCAGCGTCAGCGACGCGTAGCCTCCCGCCCGTCCCGGCGCCCGGCCGGACCGCCGAGGTTCGGCCGACGACCGGGGCCGTGTCGCATCGAGGAGGGCGCCGCGGCGCGACGTGCTACCCGAACTTCCCCGTGATGTAGTCCTCGACGCGCTGCTCTTCCGGGTCCTCGAAGATCTTCGTCGTGTCGTCGTACTCGACGAGCCGGCCGCCGGTGAGGAACACCGCGGTCCGGTCGGAGATGCGGGCGGCCTGCTGCATGTTGTGCGTGACGATGATCACCGTGTACTCCTCGGCGAGGTCGTCGATGAGGTCCTCGATCTTCGAGGCCGCCACGGGGTCGAGCGCGGAGGTCGGCTCGTCCATCAGGATGACCTCCGGGTCGGGCGCGATGGCGCGGGCGATACAGAGCCGCTGTTGCTGGCCGCCGGAGAGTTCGAGCCCCGAGGAGCCGAGCTGGTCTTTCACCTCGTCCCAGAGCGCGGCCCCCTTCAGCGACTCCTCGACGCGTTCGTCCACGTCGCCGTCGTACCCCTGGATCTTCAGGCCGTAGGCGACGTTGTCGCGTATCGACTTCGGGAACGGGTTCGGCTTCTGGAACACCATCCCGATCTTCCGGCGCAGCGCCACCGGGTCCACGTCGGAGTCGTACACGTTCTTCCCGCCGAACTCCACGTCGCCCTCGACGCGACACACCTCGATCATGTCGTTCATCCGGTTGACACACCGGAGGAACGTCGACTTCCCGCACCCGGAGGGACCGATCAGCGCGGTCACCCGGTTTTCGGGGATCTCCATCGACACGCCGTCGATCGCCTGCTCGTCGCCGTAGAAGACGTTCAGGTCGCGCGCGGCGACGGCGGTCGCGTCCGTCGTCATGCTCCGTTCGTTCGATCCGGTCTCTACGTCCGTCGTGATGAGCGAGTCGTTCGCTTCCGTATCGGTTTCGGTGTTACTCATGTTAGCTCCCCCGCTCCGCGCGGTTCCGCAGTAGTATCGCTGTCCCGTTCATGCCGATGAGGATGATCAACAGGGTGATCACGCCGGCCGCGACGACGCCGTATCGGAACTCCGCCTGCGGGAAGTTCGCCCACGCGTAGATCTGCATCGGCATCGCGCTGAACCGGCTGAAGAGGCTCGCCGGCGCGCTGAACACGGTCGTCGCCGCGCCGATCATGATGAGCGGCGCGGTCTCGCCGATCGCCCGCCCGAGCGCGAGGATCGTCCCGGTCAGGATGCCGGGGAACGCCTCCGGGAGGACGACGTTCTTCGTCGTCTGCCACCGGGTCGCGCCCATCGCGTCCGACCCTCGGCGCAGGTCGTCCGGGACCGATCGGATCGCCTCCTGCGCGGAGATGATCGTGATCGGAAGGATGAGCAGCGACAGCGTCAGCGAGGCCGTCACCGCGGTCCCCAACCCGAAGCCGAGCAGGTTCGCGAACAGCCCCAACCCGAGCAGGCCGTACACGACCGACGGGATGGCGGCGAGGTTCGCGATGTTCACCTGGATCAGCCGCGTCAGCGAGCCGAGGATCCCGCTCTCGGGCGTGTACTCCTCGAGGAAGACCGAGGTGCCCACGCCGAGCACGAACGACAGCACCGCGACGAGCGCGATGATGATCACCGATCCGACGATCGCCGGGTACAGCCCGGCATCCTCGGCGGTCCGCGACGGCGCCTCCGTCACGAACGACGCGTCGAGCCACGGGTCGGGCGCCGGAACGCCCCACGCCTCGACGACGAGCGCGCCGACGAGCGCACCCCCGACGAGGAGGACCGGCAGCGCTAAGCCGACCAGTCCGTCGCCCTCGTCGATCACTCGGTGCAGGTAAACCGCCGTCGGCACGCCGACCGTCACAAAGACGATCAGCGCCGTCGGACCGGGAACGCCGAAGCCGCCGGCGAGGAACCCGCCGGCGACCGCGACCGCGAGCGGCACGCCGCCGGTCGCGGCTCCGGCGAGGCGGCTCCCTCGATCCGCGACGACCAGTCCGCCGGCGATCGCGACCGGGATCGCGAGCGTCCAGACGTAGATGATGAGGTCCGACGGATACGTGACAATGACGCCTCGGAGGAACACCGCGGCGACGAGGCCGACGAGGCCGACGGGGACCGCCGCGGTCATCGCCCGGTTGACCGAGCGCCGGCGGCCATACGCGTACAGCGCCGCGGCCGGAACGACGCCCAGCGTGTACGCGAGGAACCACACCAACGAGTCGAACACCAAGAACAGCGTTCCGACGGCGAGGCCGATGGCGGCTCCCCCGACGAGTCGGCCCACCAGTCCGAAGCCGACGCCCCCGGCCCGGCCGCGGCTCCCGATGTACGTGAGGTACGCGGTGACCGGCATCGCGACGACGAAGAGGTACGCGAGCTGCCAGCTGAGTCTCGGGATCGGCGCGACGAACGTCTCGATCGCGGTGAACAGCGCCGCGACGGCGACGAGGCCGCCGCCGAGCGCGCCGAGGGCCCGTCGAGTCACTTCCGGGTCGCTCGCGCTGTACAGACAGAAAGCGAGGAACGGAACGACGAGGGTGAGGAAGTACGTCAACAGCCACTCCGGGCTGGCGTTCGCTAGGTCGAAGGCGTCGATCGTGACGTACACGAGGAGCACGCCGAGGGCGACGAGCCCGATCACGCTCGCACCGAGCGAGAGGTACTCGAAGGCGATCCCGCGGACCCGGCTCACCTCACCGAACCCGCCCGCGTTCGTGTTGTCCGTCGCCATCAGTACTCCTCCCGGTACCGCTGTGCGATGATATCACTGATCACGTTCATAACGAGAGTCACCACGAACAGCGTGAGTCCGAGCGCGAACATCGAGTCGTACGGGATCGACCCGCCCGTGAGGTCGCCGCCGGCGATCTGCACCATCGCGACGGTGATCGTCATCCCGGACTCCAAGAGGACGTCCGCGGGGTTGACGATCGGGATTCCGAAGGCGGCTTCCCGAACCGCGGGCATCCGCGCCTGCGCGCCCATCGCGACGACGACGATCATCGTCTCGCCGATCGCGCGGGACACCGCGAGGATGTACGAGGAAGCGATCCCCGAGATGGAGGCCGGGACCACGATCCCGGTCGACACCTCGAACTTCGTCGCGCCGAGCCCGTAGCCGGCCTGGCGCAGGTCGTCGGGGACCGCGCTCATCGCGTCCTCGGAGATGGACGACACCATCGGGATCGTCATGATGCCGACCATGATCGACGCCGAGAGCGCGTTGAACGTGCTCATCTCCGGGAACAGCGTCGCCTTCAGCGCCGGCGTGACGTACACCAGCGCGAAGTACCCGTACACGACCGTCGGGATGCCGGCGAGGATCTCCAAGAGCGGCTTCAGTATCGACCGCGCGTTCGGCGTCGCGTACTCGCTGAGGTAGATCGCCGTCAGCGTCCCCACGGGGAGCGCGATGAACGCCGCCGTGACCGTCACGACGAGCGTCCCGATCAGCAGGGGGATGATGCCGAACGCCTGCCCGCCGCCGGCCGGATTCGGGCTCCAGTTGGTGCCGGTCAGGAACTGGGCGATCGGTATCTCTTGGAAGAACACCACCGCATCCGACAGCAGCGTCACGAAGATGGCCACTGTCGTGAGCAGGGTGACCGCCGCGCACGCGGCGAAGAGCCCGCCGTAGGTTCCCTCTTTCAGTCGTCTGAGCCCGCTCCGCCGCTGGAGATCGGGGCTCTCGGTACTATCTGTCACAACCGGTCGGGTATCGAACGCTGTCGTAAATCAATACACCGGTTCATCACGACCTACTCCTGCGCCTGCTCGATGGCGTCTTCGAGGGTCTCCATCTGCTCTTCTTGGGTCTCCTCGGTCGCGGGCACGTACCCCACGTCGCCGGCGATGAGGTCCTCGTTCGTCGTCTGGGTGACGAAGTAGCGCGCGAACTCGGCGACGTGGTCGTTGCCGAGCGACTCGATCGAGGGGTAGGTGAACAGCGGACGGGAGAGCGGGGTGTACTCGCCGCTGGACGCCGTCTCGAGGCTCGGCTCGACCGGCCCGTTGCCGTCGTCGATCCCGAGCGCCTTGAGCTGGTCGGGGTTCTGGAAGTAGTAGGCGAAACCGAAGTAGCCGATCGCGTACTCGCTGCCCGTGACGCCTTGCGCGATCGAGTTGTCCTGTTCGGTCGCCTGGTAGTCGCTGGTGTGACCGCGCTCCTCCAGAACGCTCTCGATGAAGTAGTCGTACGTCCCCGAGGTGTCTGCGGCGCCGAACCGCTCGATCTCCTCGTTCGGGAACTCGTCGCGGACCTCGTCCCACGTCTGGACCGGGTCTGACTCCCAGATCTGGGCGAGCTCCTCGACGGTGAGGTGGTCGATCCAGTCGGCCTCGGGGTTGACGACGACCGTGAGCGCGTCCGTCGCCGCGACGAGCTCGACGTACTCGACGTCGTTCTCCGCGCACAGCTCCTCCTCCGCCGGCTGGATCTCCCGGCTCGCGTTGTTGAAGTCGGTGTCCCCGACGCAGAAGTAGTTGGAGAACCCGCCGCCCGAGCCGGTCGAGCTGATGTCGACCGACACCTGGTCGTGCTCCGCGGCGAAGTCCTCCGCGATCGCGCTCATCAGCGGGAACACGGTGCTCGATCCCGCGATGTTGATCGATCCGGAGAGGGCGTCGGACCCGCCGTCGGATCCGTCGCCGCCGTCTTCCGTGCTCTGCGTACAGCCCGCGACCGCCAGCGTCCCCGCACCGGCGAGCGTCGCGAGCGACTGCCGCCGCGTGATCCCCTTGCTATCCGCGTCGTGGCTTGACGTCATTATCCCACTGTGGACGAGTTCCAGTTAAGTAGTATGCTATTAGGAGTACATCCCACGCAGTATCGCTCCCCGGCACTATATACTCTATATAGACGGATCGGCGTCGCCTCCCGAGACGCGCACCGCGGCGCGATTACGATTCCGCTTCCACCGCCTCGATCAGGAGCTCCGCGACGTCGACGATCTCCACGTCATCCTCGAAGTTCCCCGTCTTCCGCCCGTCCTCGAACATCGTCGTGCACATCGGGCAGGCGACGACGAACTTCTCCACCGCGTCGCCCGCGTCGGTGTCCTCGAGCGCTTCTCGGAGGCGCTCCTCGCTCGGCTTGACCGCCTCCTCGTGTTCGGTCCAGAGCCCGCCGCCGCCGCCGCCACAGCAGAACGAGTCGTCCCGCGAGCGCGGCATCTCGTGGAGGTCGGCGCCGGTCGCCGAGATTAGCTCTCGGGGCGCCTCGTACTCGTCGTTGTACCGCCCGAGGTGACAGGGGTCGTGGTAGGTGACGGTGTAGTCGAGCTCGTCGCCCGTGAGGTTCAGCCGCCCGTCGGCCACGAGCTCTTCCACCACCTGCGTCCAGTGGAACACGTCGATCGCTCCCTCCGCGTTCCACGGCTCCTCGCGGTCGAACGGCATCATCGGGTCGTCCGCGAACTCCGCGAAGTCGACCTCGGGGTACTCGTTTTTGATGGTGTTGTACGAGTGCGGGTCGGTACAGACGATCTTGTCGAAATCGCAGTCGGCGAACGTCTCGACGTGGTGCCCGGCGAGCTCGAGGTAGAGGAACTCCTCGCCGATCCGGCGGATGTCGTTGCCGTCCGTCTTCTCGTCGTCGAAGAGGATGCCGAACGACACGTCCGCCTCGTCGAACAGGCGAGCGAGCGCGCGGGCGACCGATTTGTTGCGGTCGTCGAAGCTCGGGTAGTCGCCGACGTACCAGAGGAACTCCACCTCCTCCTCGCGGGCGTCCGGGACCTCGACATCGTCCAGGCCGTCGGCCCAGTCGCCGCGGGCCGACTGCGACTCGCCGAAGGTGTTCCCCTTCTGCATCACGTCTTGGAACACGTCCTGGAGGTTCGAGTCGACCGCCCCCTCGTCGACGAGTTGGCGGTTCAGCTTCGTGAACGAGGTGAGGTGTTCGATGTCGACGGGACAGGCCTCCATGCAGGCCATACAGGACATACAGGACTCCATCGACTCGCTGGCGATCACGCCGCCCTCGTCGGCGACGATCGGGACGGTGCCGCCGTCGTTGACGGGGGCGGCGCCGGCCACGCCGCCGTCGGTCGCCATCGCGTCGCGATTCCCGGCCACCGGGTCGTCGCTCACGGACTCGCGGTACGCCTTTAGATCGAGGATCACGTCTCGCGGGTCGAGGTTTCGCCCGACGGTCTCGGCGGGGCAGGCGGACGAACACCGCCCGCACTTCGTACAGGCGTCGCCGTCCATGAGCTCCTTCCAGGTGAAGTCCTCGATCGACTCCGCGTTGGTGTGATCGAGGTCGGCGGGGACGTTCGGGAGCCGCGCGCCGGCCTTCTCGTCGCGGGCGACGACGTTCGCGAACGAGGAGATCATGTGGAACGGCTTCGCGTACGGGATCCACGCGATGAAGGCGAACGCCAGCAGCGAGTGGCTCCACCAGACGACGCCGTAGATCGCTTCGGCGCCGGCGGGCGTCAGCCCGACCCACCGGAACCCGGCGGCCATCGCCATCCCGACGAAGCTCACCGTCTCGTCGGCTCGCGCCGGCTGGCCGACGATGCCGAGCGCCTGCACGACGAAGCCGCCGACGCCGAGCGCGAAGAGCGCCCAGACGAACGCGTCGTCCTCGAGCGAGGTGTGTTTCCCCCAGAGGCGCCCCTCCCGGTTCCGGTACCGGCGATACATCGCCATACCGACGCCGACGACGAACAGCAGCCCGAACGCGTCGACGGTGAACTGATAGGCCAGATAGAAGTCGCCCACCCAGAACGACTCGCCCGCGAGCGGTCGGTAGACGTCGATGTCGAACCCGAGGATGGTCGTCGCGACCAGCAGGGTGAGAAAGCCCCACAGCACGAACGTGTGCATCACGCCGGTGTACAGGTCCCCGTCGAACTGATTCTCGTTCGAGAGGACGGTCTTCGTCGCCGCGACGGTCCGGGCGGGGAGATTCGACAGCCGGTCCCGCGGGTCCTCGCTCCCGCGGGTGTACGCCGCGAATCGGGCGTACACCCCGTACAGGAACACGAGAATCGCGACCACAGCGAGCCAGTAGAACGCGACCTTCCCGATCGGGCCGATCGTCCAGAACGTCTCCCGGGTGGCCGCCTGCAACGGAGTCATGATCGATCACGCGGATACGGCGGGGTTAAAACTTGCCACAACGCCGGATGCGTCGCCCGGCGTTCCCGGGAAGGCGCCACGGCGATCGCCGAACTCCGACACCACGACCGCCGTACCGACGCCTACACCACGGTCGCCGCGGCGGCCGCCGCCAACCCGCCGCCGACCGCGAGCGCCGGGTAGTCCGCGGGGCCGAGCGAGAGCCGCGGGAGCGTCGGGTTCCACGCGAAACACCGGGCGTTCAGCGCGGTCCCCAGCCGGTCCGCCCGTCCGAACGCCCGGTTGATCCCCGCGACGGCGACGAGCCGCACGCGCTCACGGACCGGGAGGGCCCCGCCGCCGCGCGCCCGGACCGCCTCACGCGCCGTCAGCAGGTCCCGCTTCAACAGCGGGAGGAACCGGAACACGAGCGCGACGCCGACCCCGAGGAACTGTCCGGGTTTGCCGGGGATCAGGCGCTGGATCGCCGCCCGCGACTCTCGGACCGGCGTCGACCTGACGTATCCGGCGGCGACGACGAGGATCAGCAGGACGCGGTAGCTCGCGAGCCCCGTGGTCGCGGCGCGCTCGACCCGGAACCACGGCGCCCCGAGCGTCGCGCCGGCGACCAGGGGGGCGACGAGGAGCACCGGGAACGCGGCTCGGTAGCTCCACAGGTCGCGCGGCCCGCCCCCCGCGAGGGAGAGGCAGGCGACCGCGAGGAGGGTGAGCGCGCCGAGCCCCCGCGGCGTCGTGTACGCGTACGCGACCGCCGCGAATCCGGCTTGGACGAGGAGCTTCGACCGGGGATCGAGCCGGTGAGCGAGCGAGTCACCCGGGACGTAGGAGAGGGTCACTGGTCGACGGTGTCGGCGGCGTCGTTCGCGGGCGGGTCGGCGGCGTCGTTGACGGCGGCGTCTCCGGGCCGATCGCCGAACCCCGCCGGCACCCGAACGTCCAGCCCCGGCAGGCTCGCGGTCGCCTCTCGCGGCGCGGCGTCGACGGCGATCCGCCCCCCCGACAGGCCCACGACCCGGTCCGCGAGCCCCAGCACGTCGCGGAGGTCGTGCGTGACGACGATCACGCTCGTTCCGGCCGCGCCGAGTTCGCGCAGGCGCTCGACCACCGACCGTCGGGCCGGCTCGTCCAACCCGGTGAACGGCTCGTCCAAGACGAGGTGATCGGGGTCCATCGCGAGCGCGCCCGCGATGGCGACGCGCTCGCGCTCGCCCCCGGAGAGGCTCGCGATCCGGTCGTCCTCGCGGCCGTCCATGTTCACCGCCGCGAGGGCGTCGGCGACCCGCCGGTCGATCTCGTCGTGGTCACAGCCGAGATTCTCCGGGCCGAACGCCACGTCCGCGCCGACGGTCGCCGCCACCAGCTGGTCGCGCGGGTCCTGGAACACCATCCCGACCGCCGAGCGCGCGGCGACGAGGTCGTCGCTGACGGGAGTCCCGTTCACCGCGACCGACCCGGCGTCGGGGTCGACGAGCCCGTTGAACGTCCGGACGAGCGTCGTCTTCCCGGAGCCGTTCGCGCCGGCGACGATCAGGAACTCGCCGTCGGGGACCGAGAGGTGCACGTCGTCGACCGCGACGACGCCGCCGCCGAACCGACACGTGACGCCGTCGACGTCGATCACGCGATCACCCCGACGCCCGCGGCGGGCTCGCTCACGCGGCCGCGACCGCCTCGGAGCGCACGATGCCGACCGCGGCGGCGACCTTCAGCGCCTCCGCGGGCAGGAACGCGACCGCCCCGACGGTGACCGCCTCGACGGGGCCGAGCGAGAGCGCGAACGCGAGCCAGGCGACGCCGAGCGCGTAGATGACGGCGGTGCCGAGGGCCATCGCGCCCACGAGCGTCGGGAGCCCGACGGCGTCGAGGTCGCGGAGCGTCGCGCCGCGGTGGACGGCCGCGCCGACCGCGGCGGCAGCGAGCGGGTACGACCAGAGGTACCCCGCCGACTGCCCGACGAGGGCGCCCGCGCCGGCGGAGCCCCCCTCGAACACCGGGGCGCCGACCGCGCCGGCCGCGAGGTAGAGGACGAGCGACGCGCCCCCCCACACGGGGCCGAGGTAGATCCCGGCGAGGAACACGCCGAGCACTTGGAGCGTCACCGAGACGGGCGAGACGGGGTTCGGGAATGTCACGTACGCGAACGCGCCGACGAGCGCGGCGAACAGCGCCGCGCGGGCGAGGTTCGTCGCCGCTTCGTCGCCGACGAGATCCACGGACTCCGTGCTGGTTGCCATACCCTCGACACCCTCGTAAACCAACTTGAAGATACTGGTTGACGACGGCGGCAGGCGTCCGACACGCCCCGCGTGACGCTCCCGGAGACTCCGAAAGCGGACGCGAGGCCGCCGGAGCCTCTCACGACCGGACGCGAGGCTTATTTATCGGCGGCGCGTAACCCACCGCCCATGGACGAGAAGACCTCCGAGCTCCGCGATATCTTCGTCGAGACCACCGGGTCAGAGACGGTCACCGAGCAGCAGGCGGAGTCGCGCGGAACGCTCACCGACCGCGACGAGGCGGCGGTCGACGAGCGGGTCCGCGAACTCGTCGCCGCCATGCGCGAGCGGTACGACTTCTCGACCGACCTCGACGACGCGACCTACGCCCGGATCGCCCGCGGGCGCTTCGAGGCGGACGACGACGCGGCGATCGCGACCGCGCTCGCCGAGGAGCGGGAGGCGGACGCTGGCGACGATGGGCGCGCGGGTGGCTCGGACGGCGTCCCCCTCGTCGACCCCGAGGCCGTCCGCGACGCGCGGCTCGACCTCCACCTCGTCCGCGAGGCCGACCGCGACACCGACGACGCGTCGTTCGCGTACGACGACCTGAAACAGCTGACCGCGGAGGGCCGCTCCATCCCCGAGTGCGCGGCGGCCCTCGACGCCGACCCCGACGCCGTCGCCGGGTACGCCCGCGTCGCTCGCGTGGACCTGACCTCCACCCGCGCGAACGACCGGTTCCGCGACGAGTTCCGCGACCTCCTCACCGACGCCGACATCGAGGGGTCGCACGCCGAGACCGCCCGCGAGGACGGGCTCGAAGAGGCGACCGAGGACATCGAGACGGACGTGTCGCTGTAGGTCGCGGATTCCGGGAGCGACCGGGCTCCAGACGAGGATACGACCGGGCCGACAGCCGACGCGCCCCGCGCCGAACGCCTCGCCGACGCCGACGAACAAAGCTTTACCGCGTCGACCGCCTATCTCCGGCAAATGGTACTCGACGACCTCGGTACGTCCCTCCGGAGCAGCCTCGACAAGCTCCAGGGGAAGTCCCGACTCTCCGAGAGCGACGTCGAGGAGATCGTCAAAGAGATCCAGCGCTCGCTCCTCTCCGCCGACGTCGACGTCTCCCTCGTGATGGAGCTGTCGGACTCGATCAAGTCCCGCGCCCTCGAAGAGGAGCCGCCGGCCGGCACGACCGCGAAGGACCACGTCCTCAAGATCGTCTACGAGGAGATGGTCGACCTGGTCGGCGACTCGACTGAGCTCCCCCTCGAGAATCAGACGATCCTGCTCGCCGGCCTGCAGGGGTCCGGGAAGACCACCTCCGCGGCCAAGATGGCGTGGTGGTTCTCGAAGAAGGGGCTCCGGCCCGCGGTCATCCAGACCGACACCTTCCGCCCGGGCGCGTACGATCAGGCCAAACAGATGTGCGAGCGCGCGGAGGTCGACTTCTACGGCAACCCCGACAACGACGACCCCGTCGAGATCGCGCGGACGGGGCTCGAAGAGACCGCGGACGCCGACGTGCACATCGTCGACACGGCCGGGCGCCACGCGCTCGAAGACGACCTCATCGCGGAGATCGAGGAGATCGAGCAGGCGGTCGACCCCGACCGCTCCCTCCTCGTGCTCGACGCCGCGATCGGGCAGGGAGCGAAAGAGCAGGCCCGCCAGTTCGAGGAGTCGATCGGCATCGAGGGCGTGATGATCACCAAGCTCGACGGGACCGCGAAGGGTGGGGGTGCGCTGACGGCGGTCAACGAGACCGACTCCTCCATCGCCTTCCTCGGGACCGGCGAGACGGTTCAGGACATCGAACGGTTCGAGCCCTCCGGGTTCATCTCCCGGCTGCTCGGGATGGGCGACCTCAAGCAGCTCTCCGAGCGCGTCGAGCGCGCCATGGAGGAGGCCCAAGAGGAGGACGAAGATTGGGACCCCGAGGATATGCTGCAGGGCGAGTTCACCCTGAAGGACATGAAAAAGCAGATGGACGCGATGAACCGGATGGGGCCCCTCGACCAGGTGATGGACATGATCCCCGGCATGGGCGGCGGGATGATGGACCAGCTCCCGGACGACGCGATGGACGTGACCCAAGACCGGATGCGCCGCTTCGAGCGCATCATGGACTCGATGACCGAGGAGGAGCTGGAGAACCCCCGCGTCGTCGGGCAGTCGCGCACGGAGCGGATCGCCCGCGGCTCCGGCACTGACAAGGAGACGGTTCAGCAGCTGCTCGAACAACACTCCATGATGGAACAGACGATCAGCCAGTTCCAGGGTATGGGCGAGGGCGACATGCAGCGGATGATGAAGAAGATGGGCGGCGGCGAGGGCGGCGGCCTCGGCGACATGATGGGCGGCGGCAAGGGCCCCTTCTAACCACCGACCGACGGCGGCTCGCCGCGGACCCCGCCGCCCTCCCGGTTCCCGTGCCCCCAATTTCTTTCTTCCTCGCGTGCGCGCGCCGCCTCTCCGATTCTCGTCCCCGCCGAGCGTTCGGAGCGTTACCGCTCGACGAGCCGCGCGCCAGCGGCGTCGATCCGACAGCGCTCCGGGTCGTAGCCGGCGTCGGAGAGCCCGGTGCCGAGCGCGAAGACGGTGCGACCGAGCATCGCCATCGCGGCCCCGTGGCCGCCGGATTCACCGCCAGAATCGCCGTCGGCCTCGGCGGTCGACTCCTCCACGGCCGCGATCGCCTCGGCGACCTCGGGGACGAGGAGGTCGGCCTCGCGGGCGAACGCGCGGGCCGCGTCCATCATCGTCGGAAGCCGCGGGTCCCCGCGGAGCCGGTCGAGCGCCTCCTCGCCGGCGGCCGAGAGGGAGGCGGTGTCGCCGCCCAACACCTCCTCGGTCGACAGCTCGCCGAACGTGACGTACTCCACCCGACCGGTCGCCGGGATCCCGTCGAGCTCGCCGACCGCCGGTGCGCCGGGCTCCAGCCGGAGCGGGACCCCGCCGCGCGCCTGCGCGACGACGTCGCCCAGCCCCGTCCCGCGACCCACCTCCGCCTCGTGAGCGATCCGGACCAGGTCGTTCTCGGAGCGCCCGCGGTCGAGTGCGTCGTTCGCGGCGAGCGCCGCCCCGAGCGCGGCCGCCCCCGAGACCCCGAAGCCGGCGCCGATCGGGAGCTCCGTCTCGACGGCCACGTCGACATCGGCGGTTCCCAGCTCCGCGAGCACGTCCTCGACCGCGCCGATCGTCCCCGCCTCGCCGTTGACGGTGCGGGAGCCGCTCTCGTCCGGTGCGTCCGGCTCGCCCGCCCCGCCCGCGGCCGACACCCGAACCGTGACGCCGTCGGTGAGCGTCACTCCGGCACCGCGCGAGCCGGCGGCCGCGGGGCGCTCGGCCGGGTGCGCGCTGAAGAAGGCGGTGACGTGACCGGGAACGAATGCGCTCGCCCGCTGCCTGCTCATGGCGAGTCGGAGGGGTGGCCGTCGATTAACGGTTGTTATCCGCGCGTCGGTGGGGCGCCGAGCGCGACTCGGGAACCGACCGCCTCCGAGGCCGGTGACACCGCAGGCCTAAATACCGGCCAACCGAACCGGCGAGGTATGCGAGACCAGTTGCGTCCCCTGCTCGCCGCGGTGCTGGCGATGGCGCTGCCAGGCCTCGGCCACCTCATCCTGCGCCGGTGGGGTCGGGCGCTGCTGTGGCACCTGACGATCGTCGGCGGCAGCGTGGCGCTGTTCGCCCTTTACGACGTCTCCGTCGGATCGACGATGTCGTTGACGGAGGCCACCGAGACGGCGGCCGCGCTGCCGACCGACGTGGTCTTACCGATCATCATCCTGTACGCCCTCTCCGCGGTCGACGCCTACCTCGTCGGGCGCGCCGACATCGCTGAGCGGCGACGCGCCGACGCGACCGCCGAGGCGATCCGGCGGCACGCCGCGAGCGAGGACGGCGAGACGAACGGCGACCACCGCGGGACGAACGCTCCGGCCTCCGACGCGACCGTCGCCGAGAGCGACGCGGGACCGGCGAAGGTCGAGTGTCCGCACTGCGGCAAGCAGACCGACGCCGACCTCGACTTCTGCCACTGGTGTACCGAACCCCTCCCGTGGGCCGACGCGGAGTGAATCCGGCCGTTCTCGGAGTGGCTCCGAAACGGGCGAAGCGCTCACCGAGGGACGCGGTACCGCGTTCCGCGCGTCCGACCGCAGTAGTTTCTCACCGCTGATAATTGCGTGGCAACTATCATATATCCGGGCTGCGACGGACCGGATACGGACGCGAACGACGGACGGAATATGAGTCTGAATCCACGGCAATACGACGTACGGGAGCTGCGCCGGATCGCGGATGCACCGCGGGACGGCGCCGACGAAGCGCCTCGGGAGCGGCCGCTTCGTCAGCCGAACCGGAACCGAGCGGAGCAGGCCGCCCGCTCGGCCGCGTTCACCGAGCTGCTCCAGCGTCAGCGGGGGGCGCGGCTGTCCGGCGGCGGAGACCGCTCCGGCGCCGGCGATCGGCCGTACCTGACGGCGATTCCCGCCTCCCCGGAGGCGGAACACGAAATCGGCGAGTGGCTCGGCTACCTCGTCGACGTCGGCGGCCACGTGCGGAGCCGGGACGCGCTGTCGTACTACGCCGAGCTCGGCTGGGTCGCCGCCGACGCAGTCGAGGCCCTCCGGCGCCGGTTGGAGGGGTTCGACGCCTCGCGGTACGACCGGCCTTTCACCCCCGCGGACCATCGGATCAGCCTCGTCTCCATCGTCCGGATCGCTTCGTGTGCGAGTGAATCATGAGCGACGACGACGAATCCACGGACATCAACAGTACAGACGGTCCCGAAGCGGTCGGCGTAAAACTCGGTAGCACCCGGACGGTGCTCGACCTCCCCGACGGGCGGGGCGGCCGCGAGCGACACTCGACGCTGACGTGTCTGGCGACCTACGAGGACGCCATCACGGGCGAGGAGCAGGTCCTGTTCGGGCACGAGGCCGCGATCGAGTACCCCGACACGGTGCGCTTTATGCTCCGCTCGGGGCTGCCCGAGGACGACGAGAGCGTCGCCGACGCCGAGCGCTTCTTCGAGGCGCTCGTCGATGCCCACGACGTGCCCGAGGACAGCGCGGTCGTGTACGCGGTCCCCACCATCGACAACGAGGCGGGCGTGAACAACCTCAAATCGGTGATCGAGGGCTCCTCGATCGGGCAGGTCGAGACGCGGAGCTACCCCGAGTCGCTCTGCGGGGCGATCCCCGCCTACGGCGACGACCTCTCCGCCATCGACGAGGTGTTCGTCTCGATCAACATGGGGTCGACGACGCTGGAGGCGTGCGCCTACCGGCGCGGCGAGCAGCTCTCCCCGTTCTCGACCGGCTCGGTGACGGGCAACGAGGTCGACCGCCGGATCGTCGCCGCCGTCGAGGAGGAGAGCCAGGGCCGCGTCCACATCGACCGGACGACCGCTCGGGAGTACAAGGAGGAGCACGCCGACGTGTACGACTTCGAGCCGTTCACGGACGTGATCCAGCAGCCCGGCGGCGGGAGCCACGAGTTCACCGTCGACCGCGGCGTGCGAGAGCCGGTCGACCGGTACATCGACGAGGCGGTCGATGTCGTCGCCAACGAGTTCCTGCCGGAGCTCGCGAACGACCACATGAAACCGTACCAGCTCGCGCTGGGCCGCCCCATCGCAGCGACCGGCGGGATGGCCTGCATCCCCGGGCTCACCGAGGAGTTCGAGAAGCGGCTCGCCGCCGAACTCGACCGCGACGTCGAGGTCGTCTCCCCCGACGACCCCGCGACCGCCGCCGCGGAGGGCGCCGGTCGGATCGCCGAGCGCCTGATCTGAAC
The DNA here is from genome assembly GCF_052439115.2 of Halorubrum sp. FL23. NCBI lineage: Archaea > Methanobacteriati > Methanobacteriota > Halobacteria > Halobacteriales > Haloferacaceae > Halorubrum > Halorubrum sp. FL23. The sequence continues at coordinate 161,742 of NZ_JBQVRO020000004.1, read as the reverse complement.
AGCGACCTTCTCTCCGACCGCGTTTCGCCTGCGCCCTTACTCTGTGACCTCGAACAGCCGTTCGACGTCTTCCGCCTGCCGACGGTAGATACCCCGCCCCTTCAGGCGCGGGATCTCGTGTCGGTGTAGCGTCTCCGCTTCGCAGTCGTACACGATCGGAAACACGTTGGTCCGGCGGCGGGCGACCGTGTACGACCGTGCCGCGTCGATGACGGACTGATCGGGGTCTGCCGCCGCGAACGTGACGTAGCCGAGCGGCGTCGTCGACCCCCGCCGCTCGTCGACTCGGTCGACGAGCACCTCCCGGAACTCGTCGGCGGCCGCGGTGATGTCAGCGGGCCCCGGATTCGGTCGGTTCACCAGCGTCGCGAACACGGCGACATCGCCCACCGAGGCGTCGTCGTCGTCGTGAGTCACCCACACCGGGTCGAACCCCTTCGTGTACTCGTCGATCACCTCGAAGTCGTGTTTCCGCCGATTTTCGACGACCGCGTCGCGGTATTGGGTCGAGTCCATGACGATCCCACGAACCCCATGGTAAAAAATGACACACATGCCGGAGACGGCGGGGGGCCGAACGAGTCCGAAACGAGCGCTCGCCTCCCTCGCGCTCCGGGGTCGAACCGCTGTGACAGTAACGCCTTGCGAGTTCGTTCGTCGCAGAATACCCTCGGCGGTGACATTCTACATTTTAAATGTTAAATCGAATCCGCCTGGAGTTCGGTCCGCTGTTCGTTTACGTAAGCAGAACGTTTGTCGCTGAACTCACATCCCCCTGAGGAAACTCAGATTCCGCTCCTCGACACGTATCTGATTACCGCAACTGCTGTCCACAATATGATCGGCACCCGCAATTTAATCAGGGTACTACTGTATTCCAGAGTATGGTCCTCGACGACCCCGAGGAGATAATCCGGGTGTGGGATTCGTACGCTGACGCCGAATTTCGCTATGCAAGCACTGACGGAACGATTCACGACCACGGGGAACAGAATTCGAAGCGCCGAGAGCAGCTTCCCACTCGGCGTGACATTCTTCATCGGTTTCTTGACCGTGAGATAGACCTCGAAACGTTCCGGAGCGAAATGGTGAGTGCGGAGGCCAGTAACCGGCTATGGGGGTTCAGCGGTACTAGTGGCGGGATGTTTCTGAACATGCTCATTTCAACGGCAGAACCCGACCACGAGCCGGAACTACCGGCGCTACTCAGAGAGCTTCTCATCGCACCTGAGGATACAAACGCTGCCAGTGAGAAAATTCGGAGACTAGAGCAACGGGTCGAGGCTATCCGTTCTAACATAGACAACGTCCAGAAAGCACCGCATGCTGGCTCAATTCCGTATTTTCTCTCGTACTTTTGGCAACTGCAGGAGCCTGATTCGTTCCCAATATACTACAAATCGATCCGTGATGCGCTATCGGACCTCGATATATGGGAGCCGAGTGGGGACCTTGCTGAGGACTACGTCGAATTCTGGGAACTGAATGAGGAAATTCGCGAGACTATTGAAGATCACACTGGGAAGGAGATTCACTTGTGGGGCATCGAACGCCTGTGCCTTTATTGGCTCAATAAGGAACAGATAGACAAGCCAGATACAACGCAGTTCTTCTGGATTAACTCCGCCAGCACAGGATGGTATCAGGAGGGCGGCGAGACGTTCTACAAAACCACCCAGACTGACGGGACGGAACGACGCAATATCGAGGCCTACAACCAAGCTCAGCCCGGCGATCAAGTCCTTGTCTACCGAAATGCTCCACGGAGAGCAATCGTCGGAAAGGCGCACGTTACAGAAGGACTCCACGAAGAGTATGTCGAATCATACGACGGTCCAGCCGAAGGGATCACGATCGCATGGGACCGCTCACTCGAAGGGGTCGGGTGGGACAGTATTACAACTCTCCCGCAACTCGAAGGCAACCCTGTCGTCGAATCAAACAACCCGTACGTAGTCACCGAGCTTTCGGAGGATGCTTATAACACACTACTACGCCTCGCTGAGGCGGGAGGGCCGAACCACTACTGGGTGACCTCAAACCATCGGCAGTGGGACGTTCAGTCGATGGGCAAAGGCGAGGAGGTTTTTTACACCGCCACTAGCAAAGCTGGGAGCCCCCGGAACCAACAGGAGGCCTTCGAAACTGCCGGGGCAGGTGATCGCGTGCTGTTCTACGCGTCATCGCCAACGAGCGCCCTCGTTGGCGAAGGAACAGTTGTTGAGGGATTACACACAGAGCAGCCCGAAGGTTACGAGGGACCAGTCGAAGGCGTCACCATTCGCTACGATGGGTCGGTCGGGCCGTTGGACTGGAGTACGGTCGAGTCCGTGCCGGAAATGGCTGATTCTGCGGTTATCCGAACGAACGGGCGGGGAGCGATCTTCCCGCTCCCCGAGGAGGCGTTCGAGGCGCTTCGGCACCGAAACCCGATCGAAGACCAGATCGAATCCCTGCGAGGACGGTTATCCCAGCTATCAGTCTCAGTTCATCTGCCCGATGAGCTTTATTTCGACTCGGAAGCCGAGCTCCAGCGGCAGATACAGGCATCACTAAACTCTGGAAAGCACATCATCTTCACCGGACCACCCGGAACGGGAAAGACAAAGTTAGCAAAACACGTCTGCGAGCACGTTGCGGCTGCACAAGGGGAAATCGTGGACGGGTATCGGTTTACCACGGCAACAGCCGAATGGACGACCTTCGATACCATTGGTGGATACGTGCCGAACCGAACAGCAGAGGGGGATGAGCTGGTATTCCAGCCACGAATCTTCCTCGACTGTTTCCGGCGAGATGGAGAGATCAGGAACGAGTGGCTGGTGATCGACGAAATCAACCGCTCCGATATCGACAAGGCGTTCGGGCAGCTGTTTTCGGTTCTCTCAGGCGACTCGGTGCAGCTCCCGTACGAACGCGATGACCCGGTCGAAATCGCTTCACTCGATGAGTCCGCCTCGGCAGAACGCCTGGAGTCCATCGTCACAACCCCGGACATCTTCCCCGTTACTCCTTCGTGGCGTCTCCTAGCCACGATGAACACCTACGACAAGACGTCGCTATACGAGCTTTCGTACGCGTTCATGCGCCGCTTCAACTTCGTCCACGTCGGGGTTCCTCCGCTCGAAGAAGACGGGAAAGTTCGGACCTCACTGTTGGACCCGAACGGAGACGAGAACTATGCCACAGCGTGGGTCAAGGCCGACGAGTCGCTACGAGACGTACTAGAGACAGCGTACAAACAGACTGCCGTGGTCTGGCACAAAGTGAACCAACACCAGACCATCGGCCCGTCCATTGTTCGCGATCTCCTTGGGTACCTCGCGGCAGCGGGCCCAGACGTATCCACTGACCCCGGTCCGGCACTCACTGACGCAGTCGTAGCGCTGGTGTTCCCGCAGCTCGAGGGGATGGCCCCACAGGCACAGCGCAGTCTCGTCGACTCCTTGACCGCAACCAGCGTTCAGACTGAAGCGGGGCCGGTTGACCTCACCTTGGATGGAGATCGCCTCGAGCGGAAGGCTGAGGACTTCTTCGACCTCCCACCGCGCGCCGATGAGTAAGTTGGGGCGACAAGCGCTGGTTGATGGCGTCCAACAGGAGTTGGTCACATATCTACAGAACGGGACGGTCAATGATCGGGCCGTCGCACAGTGGCTCGACATAACCGACCTGAACATCGAAAAACTCGATCGACTCAAGCGGATCCATTTCTGTCTCAGCGACGGCGTCGTCAAGTTCGTAGCGCAGCTCCAGGAACGACTCCGCCGTGTTAAGACCGCCAACCAGCGCGAGCGCGAGGTCACGCGAGGGGAAGTCCGTGGTGCAGTCGATTGGCCGGCGACAACGCGGCTCAGATACGCAGATCAGTCCGGTGACCGGACGAAGTTTGCCTGCAAGACGCCGTATACCGAGTACGACATCGACCAGAATCTGGTCCTCAAGAAGCTGCTTTGGACGATTCACTCCACGGTGGAGGAGGACATCGCTGCCATCGCGTACGACTGGCGAGCGGACGCCTGGTCAGACGAACAGATCGCAGCATTCGACCGAACATACGCCAGGAATGTCCACTTGAGTCGTATCCGTGACGGAGCTGATATCCGCGTCACCTCCCGAATGCTCAACACGGCCCGGCGGTCGCGGCAGGCGCTGTACACCGACGCATTCACCCTTTATGATAGGTACCGGCGCTTACTGTCTGGAGCGTATGATGACCCGGACATCTCGCAGCTGCTATCGGACACACTTGTGGTGCCTGAACGTCTCCCGCGGCTCTTCGAACTCTTCTGCGTGTTCCGGCTGCTACGCGGGCTTCGCTCGCAGGCGTTCCAGCTCCAACCCATCGAGACGGGGGCCAGTCAGTTAGCCATCCTCCAGGACAAGGACCACACCGTTAATGTCTATCACGACCGAACCGGCAGCCTCTCGTTCCACGTTCCGCTATCCGAACTCGATGGCGTGGAGGCAGACTACGCCGAGCGTGTCAGAAACGCCCAGAACCAGCACCAGCAGCTGACCAAGGCGTTTCTTGGCAATAGCACTACCCCCTCACTGTTCCACGGGCGGCCTGATCTCGTGATCGAAGTCTACGATGGGGAAGCTAAAGGAGCACCTGAAGCGGTCGTTCTCGGCGAAATCAAGTACAGCGACAGACAGCAGACGTTCACACGGGGACTCGAAGAGCTGCTGAAGTACATGGAGTTCGCACAGAAGGATGATTACGGATATTTATCTGAGCAAAATACAGAGGTTCTTGGACTACTGATAACGGACGCCGTCGAAGTAAACGACGACTCCCCAGCCGGTGGGCAAGTTACTCACATTTCTGCACAGGACTTCCTCACCGGCAACGTCCCGAGAGACTGGATCCCGGAGTCAATATGATAAAACAAACTACAGGCGGATAAATTCGCCTGACATTCATCTATCATAATCGGAATAACGACTGATCGACTCACCGATGGTTTTGACGGGTTCTCTTGGAACGCTCCCCGCAACCCTGACCGGTGTTTATCGCATTCAATCTTGACCGGCGGGCCCGATGACGAAACAAGTACGCCGGGTAGACGAGTATTAAACGTCAATCCTCCTCGAACCGGTCGCTTACCCGCTTGGGAGCAGCACCCACCGACGTAGCCCTGGCGCCGGTCCTGGTCTGCCCGAGATCGGCAGGCGATGCTGAAGGATTCTGAACTCCGAGTAAGTAGTCCCGGGCGGATTCGAACCGCCGTCAATGGCTCCAAAGGCCATTATGATTGGCCACTACACCACGGGACTGCACTCGACGGTTGCCCGCCCGCACTCAAGTAGGTTACTTTCCCGACCGTCGTCGATCGCGACCCGTTTGGCGGATCGCCGGAGTGACGTGTGGCGCTCGCCGACCTCCCCGCATGGCGACTATCCTCGTTACGGGCAGTTGCGGCGGCGTCGGCAGTTGGACCGTGGACCACTTCGCGGCCGCCGGCCACGAGGTCGTCGGCGTCGACCTGCGAACGCCGCCGGGCACCCGCGAGAACGTCGAGTTCAAGGCCGCGGACCTGACCGACTACGGCGAGACGAAACAGCTGATCGAGGCCGCCGACCCGGACGCCGCGGTCCACCTCGCGGCGATCCCGGACCCGGAGAGCCACGCCGGGTCGCGCGTCTTCGAGAACAACGTCGTCAGCACCTACAACGTCCTCGACGCGGCGGGCGCGGCGAACGCGCGAATCGCGTGGGCGTCGAGCGAGAGCCTCTACGGGACCGTCTTCTCGGACGCCGACTGGCTCCCGGACGCGTTCCCGATCGACGAGGAGACGCCGACCGAGCCGGAGGACCCCTACGGCCTCTCGAAGGTCGTCGGAGAGGAGATCGCGGCGCGCGTCGCCCGCCGGTACGGCGTCTCGGCCGTCTCGCTGCGGTCGTCGTGGGTGACGTATCCGGGGGCGGACAAGACCCGCGTCGCGCGGGAGGGGTTCGATCCGGAGACCGCCGACCTGAGCGGGAACTGGTGGTCGTACGTCGACGTTCGCGATCTGATCGCCGCGGTCGAGGCCGCGATCGCCCCGGACGCTCCGAAACCCCCGGTCGAGGGCCACGAGGCGGTGCTCGTGACCGCGGCGGAGAACTTCCTCGGGCGCGACACGGCCGCGACGATCGAGGCGGTCCACGGCGACCTCCCCGCCGACTGCGACATCGAAGGCGACGAGGCCGCCTTCGACTGCTCGAAGGCGAAGCGGCTGCTCGGCTGGGAGCCGGAGCACTCGTGGCGCGAGGCGGAAGACGCCGCCGTCGCGGGGCCGGAGTTCCTGTAGTCGAGGGGGAGACGCGCGGAAGGGGCAGGCTGAGCGAGACGGAAGAGTAACCGCGAGTGGAACGGTACCGCGAGGCGTCAGTTCGCCCCGTCGGAGGGGGGTGACCCCTCGTCGTCCGGGTCGCGCTCGTCGTGGTCCTGCCCGTCGGGAGCCGGCGTCGACTGCCCGTCGTCCTCGCTCGCCCCGTCTCCGTCGGTGGCCCCGTCGAGAACGGCGGCGCCCGTCACCTCGCCGGCGACGATCCCGTCTGCCGCCGCTTCCACCTCGGCCGTCTCGTTCTCGTCGCCGCTCTCGACCGGGAGCGTTGGCGGCGTGTAGGTGTAGACGAACTCCTCGGTCACGGCGTGGTACGCGTCGGTCTCCGGGTCCTCGACGACGCCGGTGTCGTTGTCGATCGCGAAGTCGACGAGGTCCCGAAGCGTCGACGCCTCGGCCTCGGGACGCTCGTGGACGGACTCGGGGAGCCGGATCATGGTGATCCACTCCGCGAACTCGGAGCGATCGTCCCGGTACGAGAGGTACTCCCGTTCGGCCGGCGTGAGCGTGAGGCCGATCTCGCGGCGGGCGTACACCACCCCACCGGCGCCGGCGAGCCCCGCGAGGAACAGCAGCGGGCCGCCCGTGGAGCGGAGCGGGCCGTAGCTCCGCTCGACGGTCATCGACTCCGTCCGTTCGGTCGTGTCCGACTGGAGTCCCGGCTCCGTGACCGTGTACGTGTCCCCTCCGTGATCCAGCGTCATCTCGATCGTCCGCGCGTACGAGGTCGCCTCGCCGTTGATGCTGCCCTCGACGGTCACGTCCGTCGCGACGAACGTCTCCGTCTCGCCGGGCGAGGCGCCGAGCTCCGACTCGATCTCGCTGGCCGTCGCGTCGACCGCGGAGCTGTTGAGCGTGAACGACGCGGTCGCCGTCTCGCCGGGCTCGACGTCGGAGACCGTCTCGGTCACCAGCGGCTCCCGCTCGACCCAGTACACGGTTTCGCCCTCGTCGCCGACGTTCCGGACGATGAGCACCGAGTCGAAGGTGACTGCCACGTCGCTCGCGGCGTCCGCCGCGTAGCTCGTCTCCACGCCGACGTCGAGCACGGGCGCGACCCGCGTGAAGTAGGTGTCCCGGCCGTCGAGCACCGTTCCGGTGTCGAACACCGGGTTCGGCTCCGTCACCTCGGCCGAGTGGACGTACTCGCTCTCGACGGTCAGCGAGGAGACGGTCCGCGTCTCGGTCTCGGTCCCCGGGTCGACGTGGGTCGTGTAGACGAGCCCGCCCCCGACCGCCGCGGCGACGAGACAGACGGCGAGGATCAGGGTGAACTGTGCGTTCAGTACCGCCCGAAGGCGGAGCCGTGTTTCGTCGGGAGCTGTCTGACTCATTCGGTCACCTGTATATCTCGCGGAGGATGCGGCGGTGGAGCGGTGGTTTCGCGCGCGATTCCCGGGATCGGATCCGCGCGGGCTCGCCCCGGAGCAGCAGCACGCCGAGCCCGACGATCCCGCCGCCGAGGAGGCCGTTTATCGCGACCAGCGGAGCCCACGGGTGGACGCCGTACAGTTCGTCGATCACGCTCGAAGGCAACACGGCGAGGTACCGGTGTTCGGTGACGAACAGCCGGTAGTAACCCGTCTCGTCGGGCGCATTGAGCGTCACCGTCGTCGACGCCTCGCCCCGGCTCCCCACGGTGACGCGCCGGGGGTCGACGTCGACGCCCGGGCTCTGCGGAGTGACGTACGCGTACACCGGGACCAGCCCGGCGTTGGGGACGACGTACTCCAGCTCTTTGCTCGTGCCCCGCTCGATGACGGTCGGGTTATCGGACTCGAACTCGGCGCTCACGACGCCGTACTCCTGTGACCCCGCCGGAACGACCATCGCCGCGGTCGCGGTCGCCATCAGCACCAGCGCCAGCACGCCGACGATCGCGAACACCGAGGTGCCGTCGTCGCGGGAGCGGTCGCGTTCCCGCGTCTCGCGGCTCCCCCTGTCGAGGTACCAGTCGACGGCGTACGCGACCGACGAGAGCGCGAAGAGGATGTACGCGAGCCCCTGCGTGCCCTGCAGCGACCGGACTCCGAACGTGACCGCCAGCCACGTCTGGGCGGCGTTGAGCGCCGACTGGAACCCCATCGCCACGGTGCCGAGGTGCGGGATGACGACCACGCTCCCTCCGACCGTGGCCGCCTTCGCGACGATGTCGGCCTCCTGCACGACGGGCTCGCCGCCGTCCTGATCGGTGAACGGGTTGTTGTCCCCGCGCGTGATGTACCCGCGCTCCGTCTCCTCGACGACGCGGTGGGTCGTCAGCCCGCCGCCTTGGATCTCCTGGGCGTTGAACGTCACCACGTCGCCGGCGCCGACCCCGCCGGCGAGCGGCGCGGGGATCGCGACGAACCCGTCGCCGGGGTTGAGCACCGGCTGCATGCTGCCCGTCTCGACGTAGCTCAGAAGCACCGGCTGGCCGAGGTACTGCCCGACGATCAGCGAGGCGACGACCAGCACGGCTGTGACCTGCAGCGTTATCGAAATGGTGCGTTTGAGGGACATGGATCGTCTCTCGGGGGTCAGTCGGCGTGGGGTGTCATCGGCGGCCCGCAGTCACCGGTACCGGTCTCTCAGTCGTCGACTCGAGAATGTCATTGATGCGTTATAAATACGTGGTTCGGGGCAGTGCGGTGGCGGAAAATCGTGAGGTGCCGCGGCGGACGGCGACGGGCCGAGGCGCCGGCGGCCGGTCACCGCTCGAACGCTCCGGCCGCGAGCAGCGTGAACGACCCGATGAACGCGAGACAGAAGCCGAGCAGGTGGACGTACAGGTTCACCACGCTGCCGGCCCCCGTCGGATCGCCGGGAAAGCCGACGAGCGGGTAGCTGACGACCACGGCGATGCCGACCGCGAACAGGTCGCCGTAGCCCGGGTTCGAGACTGCGGCGCGGATCCCCTCTCGAACCGCCCCCCGAATTCGGATCCCGGCGGTCGACGCGTACAGCGACCCGAGTAGGAGTCCAGCGATCCCGATCGCGACTCCGGCGAGTCCGGGGCCGTCGAGCGCCCCCGCAGAGACCGGTAGCGCCAGCAGCGCCATCCACCCGACGAGCGGGAAGAAGACCGCGGGGAGCGCGCGGATCGACGCGTCCGGGAAGAACCGCTCGCGGGCGTACACCCCGAGCAGGAGCGGGAGCAGCCCCGCGAGCGCCATGTTGATCCCGGAGAAGCCGAAGCCGATCGCGTTCCGGGGGACGGCGAGATTCAGCGCCGAGAGGACGATCGGGAAGGCAGCGAGGAACGTCACGAACGCGATCATGAAGAACTGCCGATACCCCGCCAACACCGCGAGCACGTATCCGACGCCGACGAGGAGGCAGTACCCCGCCACGTTGCCGGCGAGGTGGCCCGCGTCGAGGTGGACGTAATGGGCGGTGAACGCGGTCCGCACCGTCGGGTCGGTGTACGCGAACACCAGCGACCGACGCGTCGACTCGGGGAGCGCGAAGACGGCGCCGAGGACGGCGGGCACCGCCGCGAGCACCAACAGGTCCGCGAGCCGGAGTCGGGCGATCAGCTCGCGGCGGAACCCGGCGTCGCCGGCGTCCCGATCCGCCGCGGTCCCGTCGCCCCGCGCGTTCGAAGAGGCCGTCACGCTCCGACGGTCGCGGACCAGCGGTTAAGACCTGTCGCCGAGCGTCTCTCACGACCGGGGCATCCGACGGGCGAGCGCGATCCCGACGACGATGAGCGCGACGAACACGACCAGCCCGCCGAGGTCGTCGAGATCGATGGCGCCGGGCTCCTCGGTCGGTCCGGCGTCCGACCCGCCCGCCGGGCCGTCGCCCCCGGTACCGTCACCCGCGCCGGCGTCGTTGTCTCGCCCGGTTCCGGTCCCCGCGTCCGCCTCGTCGTCGGTGCCACCACCCGCCGCGAGGTCACCCACCAGCAGGCTCCCGGCGTCGGTCCCGTCGACCGCGAGGTCGTACTCGCGCGGGGTCTCGAACGCGGCCGTGAGCGCGACGGTCGCGGTCTCGTTCGGGGCCAGCGCGACCGTCTCGTTCGCGACCGGGTCGCCGTCGGCCGTCAGCGTCACCGACCGCTCGCCCGCCGCGCCGCCGCCGTTCCGCACGGTCGCCCGGACGGTCGCCGTCTCGCCCGGATCGATCGCCCGCGGGTCGATGGCGGTCTCGGTCACGTTGAAGCGGGCGACGCGCTCCGCGACCGCGAACGTGGAGAACTCCGTGGTCGTCGCCCGGAAGTGCACCCGGTCCTCGGGAAGCCCCCGCCTCCGGACCGCTTCCTCGCCGACGACGCCGGCGCCCTTCTCGGTCCAGTCGCCGGCGTCGCTCTGCCGGTAGAACGTCACGTTTCGCGGGTCGATCCCGGCGTCGGCGAGCATCTCCCGAGAGGCGCTGAACCGGACCGTCATCGCGTCGACCTCGTCGGCGTCGAAGTCGTGGTCGACGGCGAGGTACGCGATCGACCGCGGGTTCGTCGGCGCCGTCAGCGCGCTCCCGTTCTCGACGGGTTCGGGGGTCCCGGCCGCGTTCATCTCGATGCGGTCGTTCCGGACGCCCTCCACGTCGAGCCCGTCGAGCGTGACGTTCGAGCCGTCGAGGTGCATGCCGTCGGCCTCGAACCGGACCGCGTCGCCGTATCCGATGTCGTTCGCGCCGAACTCGCGGCGCTCCGCGCTCGGCGCGGTGGTCGTTATCGTCGGGCCGCCGCCCGTCCGGTGGGTCGACGCACTCGTCCCGCCCGCCTCGTCCGGCTCCGCGATCTTCGTCTCGATCGAGAACTCGTCGGCGCCCAGTCGCGCCCCGGCAGTCTTCCCGCGCGTGTCGAGCGCGAGGCCGACCGCGACGCTCTCGTCGGGCGCGAGCGTGACGTTGTTCGCCTCGCCCTCGATCGAGTCGCCGTCGGCGACGAAAGTGACGTTCTCGCTCGCGTACTCGATCCACACGTGCGCGTACTCGTCGGCGGTGTACGTAATCTCGAACACGTCGTCGATCGTCCCGGTCGCACCGACGTTGACGCCCTCGAAGGAGGGATCCCGGATGTTGGGGTTCGACGCCGAGACGTCGATCGCGATCTCGTCGGCGTCATTTAAATACGCGTACTGCCCGTTCGGGCCGTCGGCCGGTTGGACCGCGATGTCGTCGTCCGCGAAGGTGTCGGCGTCGCCGTCGATGACCGCCGCGCCCGTGGTAAAGATCAGCGAGCCCGCCGCTACGAGCAGGAGGGCGAGGATCAGGGTGCGGCGGGCGGTGGGCATGGGCTGTTAACTGACCATATAGGATGTTAGGGTATGGTTATGCTGTGCGTGAAGATGCCGAAGGGACCGATTGAGTCCGAGGTTCATCCGAATTTAAACGTATCAGTAGCAAATCGGGTCCCTTCACTCGGCGCGTCAAGCTCACCCGGCAGATTTCGGTGATGAAAAGTGCGGGATTAGTCGTCGGGCTGGTCGGCGACGATCGTCATCGTCTCTTCGAACTCGCCCACGCTGGCGCCGTGCGTTCGGATGCGGAAGCCGACATCGACGCTGTCACCAACATCGAGCGTGGGCGGGTCGTCCCTGAGCGCTATCTCGCTGTCGCCAGTGACGTCGTACAGCTCGATCTCCAGCTCCGAATCCGTCTCGTGCTCGGAGTAGACCTCCACCGGCTGAGTTCCCTGGTTCTCGATCCGGAGCAGGCCCTCAGTCGTCGGCGAGCTACCTGATTCGCCGGCATCCCGGTCAAACTCGTAGACCGAGTCGACACCCAGCCCAATTTCGGGATTGTCGATGCGCTCGTCAAGTCCGGGGAAACTAAATTCGACTTGACCGTCGTCTTCGATGCTCCTCTTTCCGCCGCCCAGTTCTTCGAGTCGGAGGAATGCGTTGTTGTCGTTTGCGGTCTCAACCTCAATCCTACGACTCGCCTCTACGCTGGTGAATGCACCAGTTCCCACAGCGGCCGAAATACCTGTCGCAGCCACACCAAGTGTGGTGAAGAATTTACGTCGGTTCATTGCTTTGTTGTGCCAGAAACCCACCGGCGGAATCGAACCGCCGTGCGTCACCAGTATGGGTGTGAAAGCGGCTTAGAGATCCTCCGGATCCGGAAGTTCTCCGTCAGCTGCGGCCACAATGTACATCTGTTCAACGTCGTTGATCACTTCATCCACATTCGTCGAGTCGTTCAAGAAGAAGAAGAATCCGAGACCTGCCGACTCGCCGGCTCCGAGAAGTTCACCGTCGTAGTCCGGCCCCAGGCGCGCGAAGTCAGGAGAAGTTGGGCCGCCACCTTTGTCTCCAGAGATTCCAATCTCCAGCCCCGAGGCCACATCACCGCCGATATTTCCGTCCTCGTCTTCGATTGCGACATTCACACGGACATCCTGTGTTCCATTATTCGTGATCTGGAGCACATTTTCGATATTGGTATTTGCGTTCTTGTTTAGACCGACGTCGGTCGCATTATCATTCGAAGTGAAATCAATATCGACGGTGCTGTCGGCTTGAACATTCGCATACTGCCCGTTAGGACCGTCGTACGGCGAAATACCGAGAAGTGCATTCGCGTCGCCAGCAGTTTCGACCTTCAGGTCACGCTCCGCTTGAACACTCGTAAACGCGCCTGTACCCACTGCAGCTGCACTACCCGTAGCCAATGCACCCAGACCGGCGATGAACTTGCGTCGGTTTGCCATAGTTGTGTAACCTCGTTGTCCGCACACGACCCGCGGCCCGCCGACGTGGGACATCCCGCGTCACCCGGGGTCGCTCTATGACACCCATGGGGCCTATCCCATATCGTTATGAATTTCCAGAAACACTTCTGGGAGCGGCTGAACAGTCGGCGGGTGGGTTCCGCCCTTGCCTGAACCACGATCCGAACGCTTCAGGTGTAGCCTGAGACCTCCAGAACCCCTGTTCAGGAGGGGCTTGAACCGGCAACGATTGCTGAGAGAGAATGTTCCATACGTGATAACTACCGAAGCACGGCGAACGTGATATCTTGAGTGGTGAGAACTATACTGCGTTATCACGCCCTCTTCCGCCGGAATACGGCCACAAACGCGTCCGAATCGGCCTCCGTCTCAACGGCGAGAAAGTTTGTCTGAGTATCATAACCACTGGATTTATGTTGGCGTGTTCATATTTGTCAGACAGATATGGCGTCGGTACAACAGGTAGACGGGGGAGGGTCTGAACCGGCGACGGAGGTGTCCGAGGACGAGCTGTTCGAGGTGTTGGCGAATCAGCGCAGGCGCTTCGCGGTCCATCTGTTGAAGCGCGAGGAGCCCGACTCGATCGCGATCGGGGACATGGCCGAGCAGATCGCGGCTTGGGAGAACGGGATCGAAACGGCGGAGATCACCGGGGCCGAGCGCAAGCGCGTGTACACCGCGCTCCAGCAGTCGCACCTGCCGAAGATGGACAACGTGGGCGTCGTCGACTTCAACAAGGACCGCGGGGTCGTCGAACCGACGCCCGCGCTGCAGAACGTCGACCTCTACATGGACGTCGTCGAGGGGAGGGAGATCCCCTGGAGCACGTACTATCTGGGGATCTCCGGGGTGGCCGTCGCGCTCACCGGCGCGGTGTGGCTCGACGCGTGGCCGTTCGTTCTCCTGTCCGACATGGCGTGGATGATCGCGATCGTCGTGGCGTTTGCCTTCTCCGCGATCACGCACAAGTACTACACCGCGGAGATGAAGGTCGGCGAACCCGAGGAACCCCCGGAATTGACGTAGGGCGCCGGGTTTCAAGCGGCGCTTTCGGCGGTTCCGGGAGCGCATAACCTTAGGGTCGGAACACGTGACACGAAATGCACGAAGTGTGACTTCGCGCTCATCATGAAACGACGACATGCCATCCTCCTGCTCGGCGGTGCGAGCTCCGGCGCGATGAGCATCGGCACCGGCGCGTTCAGCAGCGTCGAGGCCGAGCGCGGCGTGGAGGTGAACGTCGTCGACGACAAGAATGCGTATCTAGGGCTCGATGTCGAAGACGAGGCCGTGACGGTCGGTAAACTAACAGATGTCGCAACGATCACGAACAGCTTCGCCGACCGGCTCTCTCTTGATATTACCATTGAACAAAGAGACGCGGTTATCGACGAGATCGCCGTGGGCGGCGAAGCTCCCGACAACGGATTCTCGCTGGGGCTCGGTCCCGGAAAGGACGCAGTGATAGCAGTGACCTGTAGTCAGACGGGAGCAGCGTCGTTCAAACTGAGGTTCGAGGGGCAGACGAACGGTGCCTCAGTAGACAAAGTGCGATCGTTCGAAATCGATTGCGAATCGGAGACCGATTCGGTCGTTTCCGGCGTGACGTTCAAACCGGGGAACTCCGGAATAGTGATCAACGGGAACGGTGCTACGACGGATGCGTCGGTCTATTACGAGAGTAAGGGCGGCTCTGGCGTTGAGCAGTCGAAAACCTGTAACGTCCCGATGGAAGAGACGCTCAAATTGAATCAGAATTTCGATGGACCGAGCAACGGTGGGGAGATCGTTGGTGTCGCTGTCGGTGGTTCAGACGGGGTGTTCGTGCATCAGGATTTCGACGACTGTGAGGTTCCGAATAGCAGTGGGGGCGACGTGGAAGTTACCGAAGAGGCTGCCAGCGGCTTCTTTGACCAGTGTCTCGTTAACTGACTGTCAGCTGACGACCGTCGTTCAACCGTCACATCAACGCGGGCCATTACTGGTCTGTCAGGTGTTCTCGCCGCCTTGGAGGTCGAGCGGCGAACTCACCGGTCATGTCGGGTGGGAACCGGAGTGTCACGGAGACAGACTGCGGGTGGTGTGGCGTCCCCTTCCTGTTCGTCTTCTGAGCAACGCGTCTCGCGTCCCGATTTAAACCACTAGAATAATCATCTAGATGATGGGTCCTCATTCTGGAATAAATGCGGACTTGCTGGCCCAAAACCTATGAATACATAGCACACATAGCATACACCATGCCCACCATCTCCACGCGAGTCCCCGACGACCTCGAAGCCGAACTCGAAGCCTACCTCGACGAGGAGCGCCTCGACCGGAGTACGGCGGTCCGCAAGCTCCTCTCGGAAGGGCTCGAAGCGTGGCGACGCGAGCGCGCGCTCGAACGCTTCGCCGACGGCGACGTTTCTCTCATAAAGGCCGCCGAACTCGCGGAGGTATCGGTGTGGGAGTTCGCGCGCCTCGCCGAGGAGGCCGACGACGCGTGGGTGTCCGGTGACCACCTCGAAGCCGACCTCGACGAGCTGTGAGCTGGGTCTTCGACGCGACGCCGCTGATTTACCTCGCGAAGGCGGAACGGCTCGGCGTGATCGAGACGCTGGACGAGCCGCGAGTCGTCCCGGAGGCCGTCCACCGCGAAGTGGTTACGGCCGGCGTCGAGCAGGGGTACGACGACGCGCGTCGGATCGAGCGCGCCGTGGAGGAGGGCCTCGTCGACGTCGTCGCGGTCGACACCGACGACTCGCCGGTCGCGACGCGACTCGCGCGCCATCCGGGGTTGAGCGACGCCGACGCCGCGGTCCTGACCTGCGCGGCCGCCCGCGACGCGGTCGCCGTGATGGACGAGTCGGCCGGACGCTCCGCGGCCGAAGTAGAGGAGGTCGAGACGCGGGGGACCGCGTACCTCGTCCTCGCCGCCGTGCAGGACGGGCACCTGTCCACGCCGGAGGGACGTGACGCCATCGACGCGATGATCGATCACGGCTGGTACGTGGCGCCGGACGTGTACACGAAGATCGTCGGGACGTTGGAATCGCTCGGGGACTGATCGAGGACTACTCCGTCGATTACGTGTCGGAGCGACTCGGGCGTTCGGTCTCGGACTCCGTTTCCTCGTCGACCGCCTGCGCGCTCTCGATCTGCGCGGTCACCACCGCGTTCTGCTGTGGGCTCCACACCTCAGGTGGGTGTGGTCTCGAGTTCCTCCGAGCCGACTGTCTGCTCCGCTCGACCGCCCCGTTCAGATGCCCTTATGTGTCCCCCGCACTGACAGCCGGATATGGACGATCACTCCCACGAGCCCGACCCGGACAAGCGCGTGACCGCTCCCATGCAGTCGTTCGACAGCCGCGCGGTCGGTATCGGCGCTGCCGTCACCCTCGTCGGTCTGCTCGTCGCGTACGTCATCCCCTTCCTGTTCACCTTCTGAGCGACGCGGTCGCTCGCGGGTTCTGTACGAGAGAGCGCCCCGACAGCGACGCGCCTACCGCGGGTACCAGGCCAGCGGGTGATCGGCGGTGAGCTCCAGGCTCACCGCCTCGTCGAGGTCGAACTCCTCGACGTGGTTGTGGAGGCAGTGGACGACCTCGCCGGAGTCGAGCTCGACCCGATAGATGAACGATGGCCCGACGTACTGCCGCGAGACGATGGTCCCGTCGGCCAGCTCGGCGCTCGCGGGGCTCGCCCGGAGGTCGTCGGGCCGCACCAGAACGTCGACGGGCGCGCCGTCGTAGACGGTGTCGTACCCCTCCAGCGTGACGGCGTCGAACCGACCGACCCCGGTCTCGACCTTCCCGTCGCGGAGCTCGCCTTCGAGGAACGACGCGCGCCCGAGGAAGGAGGCGACGAACTTCGACTCGGGGCGCTCGAACACGGACTCGGGGCGACCGACCTGCTCGATCCGCCCGTCGTTCATCACGGCGACGCGGTCGGAGATGGAGAGCGCCTCCTCTTGGTCGTGGGTGACGGAGACGGCGGTGACGCCGGCCTGCTTCAGGATCCGGCGGACCTCCTCGCGCATCTCGACGCGGAGCCGCACGTCGAGGTTCGAGAACGGCTCGTCTAAGAGAAGCACCTCGGGCTCGGGCGCGAGCGACCGCGCGAGCGCGACGCGCTGTTTCTGCCCGCCGGAGAGCTGGTCCGGGGTCTTCTCGCCGTGCTCGGGGAGGTCGACGAGGTCGAGCAGTTCGTCGACGCGCGCCGAGCTCGCGCCCGCGTCGTCGAGGCCGAACGCGATGTTCTCCCGGACGGTGAGGTGCGGGAACAGCGCGAAGTTCTGGAAGACGATCCCCACGTCGCGCTCCTCGGGCGGGACGAACGCCCCGTCGCCGGAGACGGCCTCGTCGCCGAGGGTGATCCGCCCCTCGGTGGGTTCCTCTAACCCGGCAATCGTCCGGAGCGTCGTCGTCTTCCCGCAACCGGAGGGTCCGAGGAAGGTGAGCAGCTCTCCCGGCTTGACGTCGAGGGAGACGCCGTCGACGGCGGTCTCCGGGCCGAAATCCTTCGTCACACCCGACAGCGACAACACGGGATCCGGCGCGCTGCCGGCGCTCGATCCGGCCGCGTCGGCGTGCGCTTCGTTCGTGTCCGCGGGCGACTCGCTCGCGTCCTGGGCCGACTGCGTCCGTTTGATTGATTGCGTGTGAGACATCGGTGTGTCGGGCGCCGGACCGGCCGGCGTCCCGTAACTGCCACTACGTATTTTAGGAACACCTAAAAGCGTATCGCTCGCTTTCCCTTCGCGATAACGCGAGTCCGGTATAACCGTCTCAGTCGGTGGCGGCGGGGTCGTCCTCGTCGACTCAGGCGAGCTCGCGCTCGATGACGCCGCGGAGGTCCCGGATCGCCTCGGCGTCGAGGGTCGTCTCGTCGTCGCCGACCGACAGCGACAGCGTCCCGTCGGTCGTCACGTCGCCGAGTCGGAGGACCGGCAGCCCCCCGGCGCGGTCGGCGACCGCCTCGGGGTCGGTCGTCTGGACGACCAGCCGTCCGGGCGTCTCCTCGAACGCCGCGACCCGGTCGGGGAGAGTCACGTCGGCGCCCGCGCCGTCGGTCACCAGCTCCGCGACCGCGACCGCGAGCCCGCCGTCGCTCACGTCGTGGGTCGCGAGCGTCGACTCGTGGCGGGCGACCGCCGCGAGCGACGCGATCCGGTCGGCGAGGCCGTCCGTCTCCGACTCCGGGAGCGTCGGGAAGCGGTCGGTCCCGCCCGCCTGCGCGAGGTACTCGGAGCCGCCGAGCGCGCCGCCGTCGGCGCCGCCGTCGCCGACCAACAGCAGCTCCGAGTCGCCGGCGCGGTCGGCGTTGAGGGCGGCGGGCGGGGCGTCGTACCCCGTACGTGTGCCGATCAGCGCGAGCGTCGGCGTCGGCGGGATGGGCCCCTCGACGCTGTCGTTGTACAGCGAGACGTTGCCGCCGACGACGGGGGTGTCGAGATCGGCGCAGGCGTCGGCGAGCCCGTCGACGATCCCCTTGAAGCCGCCGTACACGTCGGGCTTCTCCGGGTTGCCGCCGTTGAGGCAGTCGACCGCGGCGAGCGGGACCGCGCCCTTCGCGGCGAGGTTCGTCGCGTTTTCGAGGGCGACGGCGCGAGCGCCCTCGTAGGGCGCGGCCTCGGTCCAGTTCGGGTTCGCTCCGGCGGAGAGCGCGAGGCCGACGCCGGGTGATTCGGCGGCCGGCTCGGACTCCGACTCCGTCTCGCGGATCGCCATGATCGCGGCGTCGTCGCCGGGTTTCAGCGCCGTGCGGACGCCGACCTCGTGGTCGTACTGGCGGTACACCCAGCGCTTGCTCGCGGTGGAGGGAGCGGCGACGACCGACTCGACGGCCTCCTCGAGGGCCGGCTCGGGGTCCGGGAGGTCGCGATCCGGCTGAGTCGGGGTCTCGCTCGGAAGGTCGTTCATCGGGGCGCCGTCGGCGAGGTACGCGGCGTCCACGTCGACGACGACTTCGGATTCCGCGTCGTCTCCCTCGCCCGCGCCGCCGAACTCGCAGACGTAGTTCCCGTCGGTCACCTCGCCGATGACCGAGCAGCCGAGGTCGAACCGCTCGGCGAGCGCCTCGACGCGCGCCACGTCTTCGGGGGCGACCTCGTAACACATCCGCTCTTGGCTCTCGGCGAGCAGGATCTCCATCGCGTTCATGTTCGGCTCGCGCTGGTGGACGCTGTCGAGGTCGATCCGGGCGCCGAGCCCGCCCTTCGCGACGAGTTCCGAGGAGGCGCCGCCGAGGCCCGCCGCGCCGAGGTCGCGGGCCGACAGGACCAGGTCCTCGTCGACCAGCGCCTCGTTGCACTCGATCAGCCGCTTCTCGGCGTAGGGGTCGCCGACCTGCACCGCGGGGCGGTCCTCGGTCTCGGCGTCCTCGGCGAGGTCCTCGCTCGCGAAGGAGGCGCCGCCGAGGCCGTCGCGCCCGGTGCCGTTCCCGACGAGCACGAGCTTGTTCCCCGGCTCCTGGGCGGTCGCGGTCACGAGTCGGTCCTCGTTCGTGAGGCCGACGCAGGCGACGTTGACGAGGGGGTTCCCCTCGTAGCCGTCGTGGAAGGCGACGCTGCCGCCGACGGTGGGGACCCCGATGCAGTTGCCGTAGTGGGAGATCCCCTCGACGACCCCCCCGAAGAGGTAGCGCGAGCGCTCGCGGTCGAAGCCGCCGAAGTACAGCGAGTCGAGCAGGGCGATCGGGTACGCGCCCATCGACATGGTGTCGCGGACGATGCCGCCGACGCCGGTGGCCGCGCCGTCGAACGGGTCCACGAAGGAGGGGTGGTTGTGACTCTCGACGCCGAAGGTGACGTACTGACCGCTGTAGTCGTCGGCGTCGCGCTCGGCCGGGGGCGTGTCCGCCGCGGCGGGGTCCGGCAGCGCGAGGACCGCCGCGTCGTCGCCGGGGCCGACGACGACCTGATCGCCCTCGCTCTCGAACGCCGACAGCAGGGGCCGCGAGGAGCGGTACGCGCAGTGCTCGCTCCAGAGGTTCTCGAACAGCGCGGCCTCGGCCGCCGTCGGCTCCCGGCCGAGCTCTGCGACGACGAGCTCGTGGTCCGGCTCGGACAGACTCATTCACTTACGTGGTTATCGAGCCGGTTCTAATGCTTTTCTATGTGCACGTTCGTGCGGTTGCCGGTGACTGCGAAGGCAGCACGGACCGCGGTGCTGTGCGGTGGCGCGCGCCGCCGAGTGGCCGCCCTCGGCGGCCATGAGGAGCGCGCGCGAGGGACGCCGCGAGCGCTTTCAAGCGCGAGCGGCGAGGCTGGGGAGGTGTGAGGGACGGTGCTGTGCGGGGCGGGAGGCGGGGGGGACTCGAAGGGGCAGTCGCGAGGACGAAGCCTGACGACGCACGCACCGCAAAGAGAGCGAGTGAAACGAGCGACCGAGTGAGGAGCGCAGTGAGTGAGGAGCGCAGCGAGTCATGCGAATCGTCGCGACCGGGGATTTGGTGGTGTTTCCCGCCGTCGGTCTGCCGGCAGTCGTTTATAACCGATCGCTATACCAGTACAAGCGACGCGCCGTAGACCACCGACGCTCCGAGCGCGCCGACGGCCAGCGACTTCAGGTTCAGCCGCACCGCGCGCCGGCGGTCCGCCGCGAGCGCGGCCTCGTCTCGCACCTGCCGGGTCTCCCCGTCGACGTCGAAGACGCCGATCCCGGCGAAGCCGACGCAGAACCGCTCGCGGTACTGGAAGTACCCCATCGCAGCGCCGTACAGCGGGAACAGCGACAGGATGAGCGTCCAGCGCGGCCACTCCACGGCGACGATCGCGGCGACGGTGACGACCGCGAGCAGCAGCGACCCGACCCCGAGGAGGAGCCGCCGTCGCTGTTGGGCCGGTCCGATGTTGCACACGCCCGGTTGATACTCCATACCGATCGCATGGGGGCGGCGGTCGAAAAGGGCCCGGATCGGGACGGGCGCTCCGGTTCGGATCCGCCCTCGGCTTCGCTTCAGTTCGCCCCAGTCTCCACTTCGGCTCGCCCCCCCCCGTCTCCACTTCGGCTCGCCCCCCGTCTCCACTTCGGCTCGGCCTCGACGCGGAACTCCGTTCCGCGGTGCCAACCCTCAAAAGGGCTCCCGACGACCCTTCTCCCGTGAAACGGATCCAGCTCGGCAACACCGTCTTCGAGGGCGAGAACGACGTGTACCTGCTCGACGGCGAGACGACCGCGCTCGTCGACACCGGCGTCGCGCTCCCCGACGTGCGCGAGGAGCTGGCGGCCGGCCTCGCCGAGCACGGGGTCGGGTTCGCGGACGTGGACGCGGTCGCGCTCACTCACTGGCACCCCGATCACGCGGGGTTGGCCGGGGAGATACAGGCCGAGAGCGGCGCGGACGTGTACGTCCACGAGGCCGACGCGTCGCTCGTCGACGGCACCGAGACGCCGCTGTTCCTCGACCGCGACCTCCAGCGCGAGACGTTCGACCGGTGGGGGATGCCCGACTCCGATCGGAACCGGCTGACGGCGTTCTTCGACGCGGTGAGCACCAACCTCAGCGGGCGCCCCGCCGAGGTGACGACGTTCGGCGACGGCGACGTGATCGACGCCGGCGGCGTGACCCTCGAAGCGGTCCACCTGCCGGGTCACACCGCGGGGCTCACCGGGTTCGCCTTCGACCCGCGGACGGTTCCCAACCATGAGCCGGTCGCCGGCGCGGACGCGAGCGAGGAGCTGTTCGCCGGCGACGCGCTCCTCCCGCGGTACACCCCGAACGTCGGCGGCGCGGACGTGCGGGTCGACGGGCCGCTGGCGGCGTACGCCGAGAGCCTCGCGCGGATCGTGGCGCGCGACTTCGACGCGGCCCACCCGGGTCACCGCGAACGGATCGACGAGCCGAGCCTGCGGGCCGCGACGATCCTCGATCACCACCGCCACCGCACGCGGCGGGTGCTCGACGTGCTCGAAGGCGCGGGCCCCGCGACCGCGTGGGAGGTTTCGGCCGCGCTGTTCGGCGACCTCTCGGAGATCCACGTGCTCCACGGCCCCGGCGAGGCGTTCGCGCACCTCGATCACCTCGCCGACGCGGGCGTCGTCGAGACCGACGGGACCGCCTACCGGCTGATCGAGCCGGAGCCGAACGTCGACGCGCTGTTCCCGACCACGGCCCTCGACGACGCGGTCGACGGCTCGGAGGGGTGACCGGACGCCCCCCTCGCGGTCACGCCGCGCTCACCGTCCGTCGCCGATCGCGGGTCCTTTTGTACTCCCTCGCCGACGCTCCGGTATGTACACCGTAGCGACTGCGGCGCCCCCGGCGACCGCGGGGGACGCCCCGGCGAGGTGGTCGGCGTGACGGATCTGGTGACGTTCGGCGAGACGATGCTCCGCCTCTCACCGCCGCGCGGCGAGCGGCTGGAGACCACCGAGACCCTCGGCGTGCAGGCGGGCGGCGCGGAGAGCAACGTCGCGGTCGGCGCCGCCCGGCTCGGCACCGACGCCGTCTGGCTCTCGAAGCTCCCGGAGTCGCCGCTCGGGCGCCGGATCATCGGCGAGCTTCGGAGCCACGGCGTCCGGACGGGCGTGTCGTGGGCCGACCCCGAGACGAGCCGGGTCGGGACGTACTACCTCGAACACGGCGGCGAACCCCGCGGGACGAACGTGATCTACGACCGCGCCGACGCGGCGATCACGACGGTTACGCCCGCGGAGCTCCCCACCGGAGCGCTGGAGGCGGCCGAGCGCTTCCACGCGACCGGGATCACGCCCGCGCTCTCGGAGCAGGCCGCGGAGACGACGACGGCCCTGCTCCGCGCGGCCGGCGAGGCCGACGTGACGCGCTCGTTCGACCTCAACTACCGGGCGAAGCTCTGGGACCCCGAGACCGCCCGCGCCGCCTACGAGGAGCTCTTCGAACAGATCGACACCCTGTTCGTCCCCCGCCGTGACGCCCGGGAGGTACTGGACCGCGAGGGCGACGCGATCGAGATCGCCCACGGACTCGCCTCGGAGTTCGACTTCGGGACGGTGGTCGTCACCCGGGGCACGGAGGGCGCTGTCGCGCTCCGGCGCGGCGAGATCTACGAGCAGGGGGTCTTCGAGGCCGACACCTACGACGCGATCGGCACCGGCGACGCCTTCGTCGCCGGCTACCTCGCGAAGCGCATCCACGGCGGCGACGTGGCCGACGCGCTGGAGTGGGCCGCCGCGGCCGCCGCGCTGAAACGCACCGTCGACGGCGACCTCGCGGTGATCACGCCCGATGACGTTGCGAGCGTCGTCGACGGCGCGGGCGGGATCAATCGGTAGGACTCTTTACAAATCGCTGTGCGGTGGCGCGCGCCTCCGAGTGGCCGACAGGCCACGAGGAGCGCGTGCGAGGGAGTCGCGAACGAAGTGAGCGACGAGGCTGGGGAGGCGTGAGGCTGCGGTTGTGGTGTGGGGCGGGACTCAAAGGGGCGGCCGCGAGGACGAAGGTGGCCGCAGCAAGAACCGCAACGAGGGAGCGTCAGCGACCGAGTGAGGCGCGCAGCAAGGCCCCCGAGTCGTCGCGGCCGGGGCTTTGGAGGTGTTCACCGCGGAATCGTCGATCACGTACGACCGAGCGGCTGGGGCTTTGGAGGAGTTCACCGCGGAATCGTCGATCACGTACGACCGAGCGGCTGGGGCTTTGGAGGTGTTCCCCGTCGAGAGCAACGATCGCTTATAAGCGAGCGCAAATCCCCTATAACCGCTCGCCGTCGTAGTACCGCTCCTCTACCCGCCGGTCGAACAGCCGCGAGAGCAGCGCGGTCAGCGGTCCCTCGACGCCGTCGCCGTCGCCGTCGGCGGCCAACCCGTCAACCGTCTCGACCGGCCGGATCTCCCACGTCGAGTTGGTGAGGAACGCCTCGTCGGCCTCGCGCACCGCGTCCGGCGTGTACGTCCCCTCCTCGACCGGAATCCCCTCTTCCTCCGCGATCTCGATCACGGCCCGACGCGTCACGCCGGGGAGGATCGGCCCGTCGAGCGAGGGCGTCTTGAGGGCGGTGCCGTCGGCGAAAAAGAGGTTCGAGGTCGCGCCCTCGGCGACGTTCCCCGCCGGATCGAGCATCAGCGCCTCGTCGGCGCCGGTCACGCGCAGCTCCAGCCGAGCGAGGATGCCGTTGAGGTAGTTGTGCGTCTTCGCGTCGGCCGGAAGCGCCCGCGAGGCGGGTTTGCGCGTCTTCGTCGTCTGGAGCGCGGCGGGGCCGTCGTGGACCGGCTCCGAGCCGACCCCGCCGCGGGGGAGCGGCTTCGCGATCACGACGACGGTGGGGTCGACCGCGGGTTTCGGGTCGAGCGTCCCGGGTTGGACTCCGCGGGTGACGGAGAGCTTCACGTACGCGTCCGCGAGGTCGTTGGCCGCGAGCGTCTCGTCGATCCGGGCTTTCAGGTCGGCCTCGTCGAGGCCGTGATCGAGCCCGAGCGTCTCGCAGGTGTCCGCGAGCCGCGCCGCGTGGTCCGCCCAACGGAATATCTCGCCGCCGTACGCGCGCAGGGTCTCGAAGGCGGCGTCGCCGTAGGCGAAGCCGCGGTCCTCGACCGAGACGGTCGCCTCGCTCGCGGGCACGATCTCGCCGTCAACGTGGTAGCGGAGCGTCTCTCGGGACTCCTCACTCATCCTCGCACACCTCCACGAAGTTCCGCACCAATGCTTTCCCCCGCGGCGTCAGGATGCTTTCGGGGTGGAACTGCACGCCCACGTGGGGTTTCTCGCGGTGACGCACGCCCATCACGACCTCGCGCTCGTCCTCCGTGCGCGCGGTCTCGACCAGCCCGTCGGGGAGGGCCTCGCGTTCGACGCACAGCGAGTGGTACCGCCCGACCCGGAGCCGGTCGGGGAGCCCGGCGAACACGCCCGCGCCGTCGTGGGTGATCGTCGACGGCTTCCCGTGGACCACCTCCGGCGCGTGACCCACTCGGCTCCCGCCGCTCGCGCACAGCGCCTGATGGCCGAGACAGACCCCGAACACCGGGCGATCGAGCTCGAAGGCGTCGAGCGAGACGCCGGCCTCGGCGGGGGTTCCCGGTCCCGGAGAGACGACGACGCCGTCCGGGTCGAGCGCGCGGATCCCGGCCAGATCGACCGCGTCGTTGCGCCGCACCGCGACCGCGCCGGCGACCTCGCCGACGTACTGGACGAGGTTGTACGCGAACGAGTCGTAGTTGTCGACGACGAGGACCCGCGCGTCGGACTCGCCCGCGCCGGGGCGCCAGCCGGCGTCGCTCTCGTCTCCCTCGCCGCCCGTGGTGTCCGACTCCCCGGCGGTCATCGGTCGACCCCCCCTTCGACCTCCTCCTCGACCGCCATCCCGCCCGCGGCGAGCGCCTCGTCGACCGCGGTCACGAGCGCGCGGGCCTTCGCGAGCGTCTCCTCGTACTCCGCGTCGGGCTCGGAGTCGTGGACGATCCCCGCGCCGACGCGCAGGTGGTACTCGTCGCCCCGCCGGACCAGCGTGCGGATGACGATGTTGAGCGTCGCCCGCCCGTCGAAGCCCGCCGCGAGCATCGAGCCGGTGTAGGGGCCCCGCCGCGTCTCCTCCAGTTCGTCGATGATCTCCATCGTCCGCGGCTTGGGCGCGCCCGTGATCGTCCCGCCGGGGAAACACGCCGCGATCGCGTCGGCGAGCCCCACGTCGCCCCGCGCCTCTCCCTCGATCAGGCTCACGAGGTGCATCACCTCGCTGTACCGGTCGACTCGCCGGTACTCCGCCACGTCGACCGTGCCGAACCGCGACACCTTCCCGAGGTCGTTGCGCTCCAGATCCACGAGCATCGCGTGTTCCGCGCGCTCCTTCGCGTCGCCGGTCAGCTCCGCCTCCATGGCGGCGTCCGACTCGGGCTTCCCCCCCCGCGGGCGGGTGCCGGCGATCGGCTCCGTGACGAGGCGAGCGCCGGCGTCGTCGGCTTCGGCCGGCACCCGTTCCAACAGCAGCTCCGGGCTCGCGCTCACGAGGTCGACGCGGGACGGGGCGTCGTCGCCGTCGTCGTCCCCGCCTTCGTCTCTCGCCCGCGAGAACTCGATCAGCCCCGAGTACGGCGCCGGGTTCACCGTCCGGAGCGCGTCGTACGCCTCGACGGGGTGGACCGCGGCCGGGGCGCGCAGCCGCTGGGAGACGTTCGCCTGAAACGTGTCGCCGTCGCGGACGGACTCTTTCACCCGGCGGACCGCCTCGGCGTACCCCTCCCGCCCCACGTCGCTCTCGAAGGTCGCCGTCGACGCGTCCGGGTCGGGCGCCGGCCCCACCGCGGGGTCACCCGCCTCGATCCGGTCGATCAGCGCCCCCGCCCGCGACGCACCGTCGTCGAACAGCGCGTCGAGCGCGTCGCGGTCGCCGTCCGGGTCGTCGGCTCCCTCGGGGACGCGCGGACAGGCGGTCACGCGGAGGGGAACTGCGGATCCCGCGTCGTCGTCGTCCGCCGGAACCGGACACTCCCACGCCGCAACGCGGTCGAAGACGCCGATCCGGAGCCGCGGGAGCCCTCGGTCGTCGACCGCGCCGGGGCCCGCCGGGGCGGGGTCCGGGAACGACTCCAGCTCGCGGGCCACGTCGTACGAGAGCCACCCGAACGCGCCGCACGGATACGGCACGTCGCAGTCGCCGCGAGCGAGAGCCTCGCCCTCGATCAGCCCCTCAAGCGCCGCGAGCGATGAACTCGGGCGTCGGTAGTCGCCGGTGGGGGTCTCCCCGTCTGCGCCCCCCGCCGCGACCGCCGCGTCTCCGGAGACGGTGAGCCGCTCGACCGGGTCGACGCCGAAGTACCCCCAGCCGGACTGGCCCCCGGTGGTCTCGTAACAGAAGCCGCCCGGCCCGTCGCGGGCGCGCCGGTAGGCGGAGAATGGGTCCTCGACGGTGACGCGGCGCTCGACCGGCACGCGGGCTCCCGCGGGCGCCGCGGCGGCGACCTCGCGGAACCGGCCCCGGTCGGTGTGTACCGATCGCTGCATGCCTCCCGGTTCGACGGGGCGGACGAAACAGTTGCGGTCGACCGTCCGAAACGGTCGCCGTCAGCGGCCTCAGAACTCCTTGGCGCGGTCGATCCACGTCGCGGCCCGCTTCTCGCCGACGCTCGCCCCGTCGGCGACGGCCTCGGCGTCGGCGGCCGCGAGGTCCGAAATGCTCTCGATCCCGATCGCCGCCAGTCGCTCCGCGTAGGCCGGCCCGATGCCCTTCAGCTCCTCGACGTGGGCGCCCGTGTCGTCGTCGTCGACCGCGACCTCATCCTCGCCGGTGTCCGCGGCTTCCGCCGGCTCGGCGGCTTCGGACGGGTCCTCGGCGGCCCCCTCCTCGTCGACCAGCGACTCGGTCGAGGCGGCCGCCTCCGTCTCGGTGGCGACCGGCTCGTCGACGCCCGGCTCGTCGTCGGCCGCTCCCTCGTCCGCGGCGTCATCTGCGTCGGCCGTCGGTTCCGGCTCGGCCTCTGGTTCTGATTCCGGTTCCGGTTCGTGCTCGACGGTCACTTCCGGGTCCGTTTCCTCGCGTTCGGCGGGGGCGCTCCCGAAGCCGAGCTTCTCTTTGAGCTTCTGCAGTAGGGCCATCGTCGGCAGATACGAACGTCGGATATTTAAAAGCCGTCGCCGAGGGGGCGTCTCACCGACCGCCGTCGCCGCCAGCGGCCCCCTCCGCGCCGCCGACCGCGTCTCGTCAGTTTATAAGGATCACCGGCGCGTACGGGAGGTGTGAACGCTCTCAACCCGATCATGTGGTCGGTCCACGTCGCCTTCGCGGTGCTGTGGACCGGCGGCGTGTTGTTCGTCGCGTTGGCGGTGCTTCCCCCCGCGCTCCGCGGCGAGATCGACGGCGGCGCGCTCGGATCGATCGTCGGCCGCCTCCGCTGGGTCACCCGAATCGCCGCGCTCGTGTTCCTCGCCACCGGCGGCCACATGGCCGGCACGCTCTACACCTTCGCGTCGCTCACCGGAAGCGCCCGCGGATATCTCGTGGTGACGATGATCGGCCTGTGGTTCCTGATCACCGGCCTCGTCGAGGTCGGCAGCGGGAAGCTCCTCGACGGCATCGACGCCGGGAAGCTCCGCGAACCCGCCCGCGACGCGAAGCCGTTCTTCTACGGCGCCGCCGGGCTCTCCGTGGCGCTCGTCGTCACCGCCGGCCTGCTCGCGAGCCCGACGCCGTTCTAAGGCGGTCGCGGGTAGGTTCGGTTCTGTCCCGCTGTCGCCTCACTCCAACTCCGCCCGTAGCGCCGCGTTCATCGTCTCGACCGGCGCGTCGGCGCCGGTCCAGATCTCGAACGCCTCGACGCCCTGGAACAGCAGCATCCACGCCCCGTCGATCGTCGTCGCGCCCGCGGCGTCCGCCTCCCGCAGGAGGCGCGTCTCGATCGGCGCGTACACCGCGTCGAGCACGGCGAGGTCGCCGTGGAGGTGGTCCGCTGGCACCGGCGTCGCCTCGGGCTCGTCCATCCCCACGCTGGTGGCGTTGACCAACACGTCGGCGCCGGCGACGCGGTCGCCGAGGTCGTCGAGCCCCCCGCCGGTCGCCCCGGGGACCGCCTCGGCCAGCTCGGCCGCCCGCTCCGCGGTGCGGTTCGCGACGTGGACCACGGCGCCCGCGTCGGCGAGCGCGAACGCGGCCGCCCGCCCGGCGCCGCCCGCTCCGACGACGACCGCGTCCCGCCCGTCCAGTTCGACGCCGTGATGCGCGAACGCGCGTTTCACGCCCGCGGCGTCGGTGTTGTGCCCGCGCGGGCGGTCGGCCTCGCCGGCGCGGACCGGGGCGAAGTCGACCGTGTTGACCGCGCCGATCCGCTCCGCGAGGGGCGCCGGGTCGACCGCCGCCAGCGCATCCCGCTTGAACGGGACCGTGACGTTGAGCCCGGCGACCCCGAGCGCGCCGGCCCCCTCGATCGCCGCGGCGGCGTCGTCCGGGGCCGGTTCGAACGTCACGTAGCGCGCGTCGATGCCGAGCGACCCGTAGCCGGCCTCGTGCATCGGCGGCGACAGCGAGTGGCCGACCGGGTTCCCGATCAGTCCGTACACGTCCATGCCCGCTGAGGCGGGCGCGACCGACAAAAGCGGCGCGGTCGACCCGACGAAACGGAACCCGGTCGACCCGACGCCCCCGAGACGCGAGCCGGTTACTCCCCGTCCGTCTCCCGGTCCGCGTCGATCACGTCCTCCAGCGTCTCCGTGCCAACGTCGCTCGCGAGCTTGACCCCCACGAGCGAGACCACGATGCCGCCGACGATGAACGCCGCGAGCTGTTGGACCGGGCTGACGGTGACCCCCCACATCCCGAAGGGGGCGAGGATCGCCTCCTGCGCGAGGAAGTAGCCGGCGAACCCGCGGACCACCAGGGCGACGGCGGCGATGACGAACGGGAGGTTGAGGTACGGCGTCCGGATCCCCTCGTCGCGGATCAGCTCGTCGAGCAGCCGGCCGACCGCCGCGGTCACGCCCGCGACCGCGAACCAGGGGACGGCGGCGTAGGTGAACTCCACCGCCTCCACGAGCGCCGGCACGCCGCTCAGCTCCGACGCGGAGAGCACGCCGAAGAAGCCGCCGACAAGCGCTAACCCGCCGGCGACGACGTAGGTCACGATCGACACCTGGCCGGCGTACAGCGCCTCCCGGATCCGCTCCGGCATCCCCGCGACGAACCGGTCGATCGCGAGGCCCTTGTACAGGAGCGCGGCCCCGAGCAGCCCGGCGACGCCCGCGACCGCCTCGCCGGCGGAGAACCAGTAGAACAGCGCGGGCAGCAGCAGCAGCGCGATCCCGAACGGGACGAGAATCGTCGACCGGAGCTGCTCGTCGGCGAGGAACTGCTTGAGCAGGTAGTAGGTCGACTCGATGTCGCGGGCCTGCCGGACCACCACGCGGTCGACGGAGTCGACCGGGATCCGCGACTCGACGATCGGGAGCACCTGCTCGTCCTCCGCGGAGTCGACGACCGCGATCGCGGCCCGGGGGTCGTACCGGTCGACGAGGTCGTCGAGCTGCGCGGCGATGGAGCGGTCGGCGCCGACCGCGCTGTCGCTCTCGGCCGAGACGACCGCGACGACCGCCTCCTCGCGCTCGTCGCGGAGGTCGCGGGCGACGCGTAGCGATTCGAGCAGGCAGTTGACGCTGGCGTCCTCCGGGTCGCTCAGCC
This sequence comes from Halorubrum sp. FL23, assembly GCF_052439115.2. NCBI lineage: Archaea > Methanobacteriati > Methanobacteriota > Halobacteria > Halobacteriales > Haloferacaceae > Halorubrum > Halorubrum sp. FL23. Next base: position 131,690 of record NZ_JBQVRO020000004.1, on the reverse strand, counting down.
CGGCGTCCGTGACGAGCGATCGGACCGCCTCCCAGCCGGCGACGGGCATGGGGACGTTGGTGGCCCGTCCGATCGCTCCGGATCGGTCGATGCAGATGACCAGCGTCGTCACGTTCCGACAGTCGATCCGCCCGGATAAAAAGCTCCCCGTCCCCGGGGGATCGGCGCGGCCCCTCCCGCCGGTGGCGGCCTACCGGAGCTCCACGTCGACGTCGCCGCCCTCGTTCGTGAACGCGCTCGCGACGCCGCTCCCGGCCGCGAACGCGACGCGCTCGGCCCCGATGCCGAGCCGCTCTGCGAGCCCGCGTTCGGGCGTGAACTCGCGGATCTCGGGCTCCGCGCCGATCAGCGTCTCGAGCCGGTCTTCCACGTCGTCCTCGGTGCCGAGCTCGTCGACGAGCCCGATCTCCGCGGCGTCGCTGCCGAGGTAGACCCGCGCCTCGGTCTCGCGGATCGCCTCCGGATCCATCTCTCGCCCCTCGCTTACGGTCTCGACGAACTGCTCGTAGTAGCCGTCGATGATCCCCTGTAAGTACTCGCGCTCGTCCTCCTCGATCTCTCGCAGCGGAACGCCGGCGTCCTTGTACTCGCCGGCGGTGAACTGCTCGTAGGAGATGCCGAGCTTGTCGGCGAGCCCCGCGGCGTTCGGTCGCGAGCCGACGACGCCGATCGAGCCGACGAGGCTCGCGTCGCGCGCCCACAGCTCGTCGCAGCCGCTCGCGATCCAGTAGCCGCCTGACGCGCAGGTGTCGGTGGCGTACGCCACCGTGGGACCGTCGAACGCGGCCGCCGCGCGCCGGATGTCGTCGCTCGGGAGCACCTCGCCGCCGGGGGTGTTGAGCTCGACGACGAGCGCCTCCACGTCCTCGTCCTCGTCGGCCGCCTCGATCTGCTCGACCACGTCGTCGGCGATCGCTCCGCCCGGCCCCGAGAGCGGCGACGGCCGGCCGGTGTCGCGAGTGATCGGCCCCGACACCGTCACCTTCGCCGCGTTGTACTCTTCCGTCTCGCCGAACCGACCGCGGGTGAGCCGAGCGATGAGCCGCTTGCCGGCTATCGTCGCGGTCGCGCCGACGACGGCTGCTGCGAGGAGGTTCCGTCCGGTCGAACGCGCGTCGCTTGCCATACCGCCGGTAGGGCGCGACGCCGTTTATATGCTGCCGTCGGCGACAGAATCCGCACGTCGCCGCTGCATCGACGGCGCTCGAGCGCGCCGAGACCGCGGTCCGTCGGGTGGGACGCCGCAAAGGCCGACCTTTTGTAGCGTTGCGTAGTTGGACGCCACAGGGATGGCAGGCAACGAGGACGAGAGCTCGTTCGTCCAGTACGGCATCGACGACAAACCACCGCTCGGGAAGTCGCTCCTCTTGGGCGCTCAGCACTACCTCACGATGGTGGGCGCGAACATCGCCGTGCCCCTCATTCTCGCCGGCGCGATGGGGATGCCCGACGCGGTCATTCCGCGGTTCGTCGGCACGTTCTTCGTCGTCTCGGGGATCGCGACGCTCGCGCAGACGACGTTCGGCAACCGCTACCCGATCGTGCAGGGGGCGCCCTTTTCGATGCTCGCACCCGCGCTCGCGGTCATCGGCGTCGTGACGGCGAACCCGCCGGAGGGGATCGTCGCCTGGCGGGCCGCGCTCCTCCAGCTCCAAGGCGCGATCATCGTCGCCGCGCTCGCCGAGGTCGCGATCGGCTATCTCGGACTCGTCGGGCGATTGCGGAAACACCTCTCCCCGGTCGTCATCGTGCCGGTCATCGTGCTCATCGGCCTGTCGCTGTTCAACGCCCCCGAGATCACCACCGCGACTCAGAACTGGTGGCTCGTCGCGCTGACGCTGGTCACCATCGTTCTCTTCTCACAGTACCTCGGTGGCAGGTCGAAGATCTTCCAGCTGTTTCCGGTCCTCCTCGGGATCGCCGTCGCGTGGCTACTCGCCGCCGCCCTCTCCGTCTCCGGCGTCTTCGCGCCGGGCACGCCCGGATACATCGATCTGGCGAGCGTCGCCGCGGCCGACCCGATCCACCCCATCTATCCGCTTCAGTGGGGGGTTCCGAGGGTTACGCCCGCGTTCGTCATCGGCATGCTCGCCGGCGTCGCCGCCTCGATCGTCGAGTCCATCGGCGACTACCACGCCGTCGCCCGCCTCTCCGGCATGGGCGCTCCCAGCAGCGAACGGATGACTCACGGCATCGGCATGGAGGGCCTCATGAACGTCTTCTCCGGGGTGATGGGCACCGGCGGGTCGACCTCGTACTCCGAAAACGTCGGCGCCATCGGCCTCACCGGTGTGGCCTCGAGGTACGTCGTCCAGATCGGCGCCGCGCTCATGATCCTCGTCGGGTTCGTCGGCTACTTCGGCCAGCTCGTCGCCACCATTCCGAGCCCGATCATCGGCGGCCTCTACATCGCCATGTTCGCTCAGATCGTCGGCGTCGGCCTCTCAAATCTCAAGTACGTGGATCTCGACTCGTCGCGCAACATCTTCATCATCGGAATCGCGCTCTTCTCCGGACTGGCCGTTCCGGAGTACATGCGCAACGTCGGAACCGCGGACGCCTTACAGCAGGGGTTGGCCGACAGCTTCCTGCTCGGCCAGCTCCTCGGCGCCGACGTCGTCGCGAACACCCTCTACGTCATCGGATCGACGGGCATGGCCGTCGGGGGGATCGTCGCGTTTCTGCTCGACAACTCGATCGCGGGGACGGCCGTGGAACGCGGGCTCACCGCGTGGGAGGAAGCGGCCGAAGAAGACGAGGAGTTCACGTCCGCGTACGACCGCTTCGTCTCCGAGGACCAGCCGCCTCGCACCGACTGATCCCCGTCAACGCGGAGCGGCCCGACGGAATCCGACACGTCTCGCTCACGGCTCGCACCCGAGCCGCTGAACGCGACCGCTCGACCGCTCGCGGCGCTACCGCTCGGCACGTCGCAAAAGAACCGCAGAAACGTCGCCTTCGACCGAACTACAGCAGGCCGGTCTTCTGGAGCTTCATCAGGTCCTCGGTGTCGAGCGTCTCGCCCTCCTTGAACTTCTGGTAGATCTCCTCGGCCTCCTCCTTCTCTTCCTCGCGCTTCTCGGCGCGCTCGTCCTTGCGCTCCTCCTCCTCTTCCTTGTCGAGCTCGCGCAGGCGCTTCTGGACGCGTACGAAGTCCTCGTGGTGCTGGTCGGCGGCCTCCTGGGCCTCGACGAACAGCTCGTGCATCTCGTCGGCCTCGTCGCGGATGTCGTCGGCCTCGCGGTAGGCCTCGATCATCTGGTTGTGGTGCTCCTGGGCCTTGTCGGCGAGCTCCGTCACCTTCTGGTGGTGCTGGGACGCTTCGGAGCGAACCTCCTCGGCCTCCTCGACGAGGTCGTCGAGCTCGCTGGTGTCGTCGACCTTCTCCTTCTTCTCGGCGAGCTTCTCGCGCTTCTCGTCGATCTTCTCGATGAGCTCGCGCTCGTCCTCGGCGTCGAGGACCTCCGTCTGCTGACGGAACTCGAGATCCTCGATCTCCTCTTTGAGCTCCTCGATGGACTTGCCGGAGCCGAGCTCCATATCCTGTTTGAGCTCCTCGACCTCGTCGAACAGCTCGTTGGCCTCGGCGTTGAGCTCGTTGCGCTTGTCCTTGTGTTCCTGGACCTGCTCGTTGAGCTCGTCTCGCTTCTCGCGGTGTTCCTGGGCCTCGTCGACCTTCTCGCGCGTCTTCGCGTTGAGGTCGTCGCGCTTGGAAGCGCGCTCGGAGGCCATCTGGTTCAGCTCGTTGCGTCGGTCGCGCAGCTGACCGGCGCGTTTGATGAGCTGTCCTTTCGACCCGTTCTCAAGGTCGTCCTCAGAAAGGTCCACGTTGTCCGCCTCGTCCATTGCCTCGATCTCGTACTGTTCGATGACTTCTTCTTTCGTTACCATTTTTTATCTCTCCATCACCGCTCCGGGGATGGCGAGCGCTCGCCGTCGTGCGTCGAGCCGTACACAAGAGCTCCCGTTCATTTCAGCGTGCGATCCCACCAGCGCCGGAGGCGTTCTGGTACCAGATCGTACCGCGGGCCGACATATAAATACTTCGGTGATTCGGGTGTAACCCGGTAGCATGGGCCGTGTACTCCCTGATCCGTGATTATCGATCACACACCGACCGCTCCGTCTCAGTCGCTCCCGACCTCGTACGAGAGCACGATCCCGTCGTCGAGGCGCTCGGTGCCGGTCAGATCGAGCCGCGGGAACGACTCGGTGAACCCCTCGCCGTCGGCGAGCGTCGGCGCGTCGCGCCCCCCGATCACCATCGACCCCACGTACACGTGGAGCTCGTCGACGACGCCGGCGTCGAAACACGAGTAGATGATCTCGCCGCCCCCCTCGACCATCAGCCGGTCGACGCCTCGCTCCGCCAGCGCGCCGATCCCCGCGCCGAGGTCGACGTGCTCTCCGTCGCCCTCGACCGCGACGACTTCCGCGCCGGCGGCCTCGAGGGCTTCGCGGCGGGCAGCGGGCGTCGACGCGGCGACGAGCAGGTAGGTCGCGGCCGCGTCGTCGAGAATTCGGGCGTCGGTCGGCGTCCGCCCGGTCGAGTCGACGACGACGCGGGCGGGGTTGCCGGGGCGGCCGTTCCGGAGGCGCTCGACGCGCCGATCCTCCTCGTCGAGGGTGAGGTGGGGGTCGTCCGCGATGACGGTCCCGACCCCGACCAGCACCGCGTCCGCGGCCGCCCTGACGCGGTCGACGCGGTCGAAGTCCTCGGTCCCCGAGATCCGGAGCTGCTCCCGGCGCCGCGTCGCGAGCTTCCCGTCGACGCTCTGTGCCGCGTTGACGACGACGTGCATACGCGAGCCTCACGCGGGCGGGGAATGGTCGTTTCGGTCGCCGGCGGGGCGACCTCTCACTCGGTGAGCCACAGCCCCGCCGCCACGCCCGCCGCGAGCGCGAGGGCCCCGGCGAGCAGCCCGAACGCCGCCCGGAATCCGGAGGCGTCGGCGACGGCGCCTACGGTCGCGGGGGCGAGCGCGCCGGCCGCCATCAGCAGTGTGCGGACCACGCCGAGCCCGCCGCCGGCCAGCCGCTCGGGGAGCGCCTCGATCAGGTACGCGCCCCGGACCGGCCGGAACCCGTGCGACCCGAGTCCGAACGCGACGACGAGGGCGCCGAGGACGACCGGTCCCGTCTCCGCGACGGCGACGACGCCGACGAGGGCCGCCGCCGCCAGCCCCAGCGCCGCGACCATCACGGGGAACCGACCGAGTCGGTCGGAGAGGTCGCCGGAGACGAGCTGGACGAAGGTGACCGCGAACAGCCCGGAGTACAGCAGGTTCGCGGTCGCGGTCGACAGCCCGCCCGCCTGCGAGAGGTACAGCGGCAGGAAGGCGACGGCCCCGTTGTAGGCAAACGAGAAGGCGATCGTCACGAGGACGAACCCTGCCACCCGGCGGTCCTCGAACAGCGAGAGGTAGTCTCGCGCGCCCGGATCCGGGCCCTCCCGATCCGGGCCGCGGTCGGCGTCGGCCGGGAGCCGACCCGGAACACGGAGGGAGAAGGCCGCCGCCAACGCGAGCGCGGCGACGCCCGTGACGACGAACAGACCGCGCCAGTCCGCGCCCGGGAGCCGGGAGAGGAGCGCGGCGAGCGCCGGCGGCGCGGCGACGAAGAGGGTGACCGCCGCGGGCGCGGCCACGCCGCCGAGCGCGCCGAAGGTGTCGTGGGCCCCCAGCGCGCGGCCGGTCCGGACCGGGTACACCCGCGAGAGCAGCCGCACCGCGACCGTCTTGTGGGCGCCCGTCCCCGCGCCGATGACGAGCATCACGCCCGCCAGCACCGCGAAGGAGGTGTCGGCGATCAGCGAGAGGGCGCCGACGCCCGCCACCGCCGCGCCCGCCGCGATCACCCGGACCGCGCCGACCCGGTCGGCGATCGCCCCGCTCGGGAACTGGAGCGCGGCGTAGACGGCCATGAAGCCCGAGAACGCCGCCCCGACGGCGGCGTTGCTCACCCCGTAGCTCGCCTGCAGGGGCCCGAACAGGGGCGGGAACGCGTACCGCACGAACTTCCCGAGAAACCAGATCAGGGCCGCGAGCACGAGCACGTCGTACTCCCGGGCCCGGGCGAGACTCATCGCCCGTGGATTCCCCGCTGACGGTTAAAAGCGAACGGAACCGCACGAATGCCGCCGGTCGCCGACCGCCGCGGTTCCGGCGTTCGCGAGGTGGTCGCCCGGGGCACTCGCGCACCGGGGTCGACACCGTTTTCTCGCCCACCGGCGATCCACCCGTCGTGTCCGATCCAACCGCTCACCACGTCGGGATCACCGTCGCCGACCTGGACCGCGCCGTCGAGTTCTACACCGAGACGTTCGACCTCGACCTCCTGACCGAGTTCGCGGTCGGCGGCGACGCCTTCGCCGAGGCGGTCGCCGTCGACGGCGCGTCGGCCGAGTTCGCGCACCTCGACGCGGACGGCGCGATCGTCGAACTCGTGGCGTACGACCCCGCCGCCGAACCGACCGACGGCCCGGAGGCCGACCCCGAACTGAACCGCGCCGGCGCGACCCATCTCGGTCTCTCCGTCGACGACGTGGAGGAATTCTACGCCGCCCTCGACGACGACGTGGAGACGCTGAGTCCGCCGCGAACGACGGAGAGCGGGACGACGATCCTGTTCGTCAGGGACCCGGAGGGGAACCTGATCGAAGTGCTCGACGCCTGAGCGGGACGACCCCGCGCCGCCTCACTTCACCTTCGTGCCCGGCCCGGCGTCCTCGTAGGTGGTGAGGAGGTCGGCGTCCTCGCCGGCGGCCAGCACCATGCCGTTCGACTCGACGCCGAACAGCTCCGCCTTCTCCATGTTCGCGAGCACGACGACCTTCGTCTCGGGAAGGTCCTCCACGTCGTGGAGCTGTTTGAGCCCCGCGACGATCGTCCGGGTCTCCGCGCCCAGATCGACGCGGAGCTTCAGGAGGTCGTCGGCGCCCTCGATGCCCTCGGCCTCCTCGATCCGGCCGATCCGGATGTCCAGCTCCTGGAAGTCGTCGAAGCCGATGCGGTCGTCGCTGAGGGGTTCGATGTCGGTCATGTCGCTGGTGTCGTCGGTGTCGTCGGACTCGTCGCTGGTGTCGGTTTCGTCTTCCTCTCCGCTCTCCTCGCCGTCGCCGTCCGCCGCCTCGGCGACGCGCGCCTCGAGCTTCTCGTTCAGGGCCTCGACGCGCTCGTCTTCGATCTGCTCGAACAGCTCCGTCGGCTCCGCGAGGTCGCCGGCGGGGCCCTCGCGGGCCGCCTCCACGGTGGTCTCGTGGACCGAGCCGTCCTCGCCGAGCTGGTCCCAGAGGCGCTCGGCCTTCTCCGGGGCGATCGGTTCGAACAGGACCGCGATCGCCTTCGCGATCGCGACGCAGTCGTGGATGACCTGCGCGGCCTCCGCGGGGTCGTCGTCCACGAGCTTCCACGGCTCGCTGCGCTGGATGTACTCGTTGCCGAACCGCGCGAGGTCGGTGACGGCGCCGCCGACCGCGCGCACGGAGTAGTCGTTGACCGCGGCCGCGAACGCCTCGATCGCCTCCTCGATCCGCGCGTCCACCTCGTCGCTCGTCCCGTCCGCGATCGGCGCGTCGTCGTAGTTCCGGTGGGCGAACAGGAGGGAGCGGTAGAGGAAGTTGCCGACCGTCCCCACCAGCTCGGTGTTGACGCGGTCGCGGAACTTCTCCCACGAGAAGTCGACGTCCTGCTGGAACCCGCCGTTGGTGGCGAGGTAGTAGCGCAGGGGGTCCGGATGGAACCCCTCGTCGAGGTACTCGTCGGCCCAGACCGCGCGGTCGCGGCTCGTCGAGAACCCCTTGCCGCCGAGGGTGACGAAGCCGGACGCCATCACCGCGCGCGGTTCGGTGTGACCCGTCGCCTCCAGCATCGCGGGCCAGAAGATCGTGTGGTGCTGGATGATGTCGCGGCCGATCACGTGGACGATCTCCCCGCCCTCGGGGTGGGCGTCGCTCGCGCCCTCCTTCCACGCCGCCTCCCAGTCGAACGCCTCGGCGCCGACGCGCTCGGAGTACTGCTTCGTCGAGGAGATGTACTCGATCGGGGCGTCGACCCAGACGTATAAGACGAGGTCCTGTTCGGCGGTTTCACCGCCCTCTTGGGGCGACTCCGTCGCCTCGCCGCCGGGGTAGTCGATCCCCCAGTCCATGTCGCGGGTGATACACCAGTCCTGTAACCCCTGCTCGATCCACTCGCGGGGCTGGTTCCGGGCGTTCGAGGTTCCCTCGAGTCGATCGAGGAAGTCGGAGAGGTACGCTGAGAACTCCGAGACCTCGAAGAACTTGTGGGTGCGTTCGCGGTACTCCGCGGGGTTCCCCGTGATCGTCGACTCGGGGTCCTCGACTTCGCCGGGTTCGAGGTGGCGCTGACACCCCTCGTCGCACTCGTCGCCGCGGGCGTGGGCGCCGCAGTAGGGGCAGGTCCCCTCCACGTACCGGTCGGGGAGGAACTGGTCGTCGATGGGGTCGTACGCGACCATGATCTCCTTCTCGTAGACGTGGCCCGCGTCTTCCAGGTCGCTGACGAGCTGCTGGGTGACCGCAGTGTTCGTCTCGTCGTGGGTGTGGCCGTAGTTGTCGAACTCGACGTTGAACTTCGGGAACGTCGCGGCGTACTGCTCGTGCCAGTCGAGCGCGAACTGCTCGGGGGAGACGCCCTCCTGCTCGGCGTTGACCGCGACGGGAGTGCCGTGCATGTCGGAGCCGGAGACGAACGCGGTCTCCTGCCCGAGTCGTTCGAGCGCGCGCCGGTACACGTCGCCGCCGACGTAGGTGCGGAGGTGACCGATGTGGAGGTCGCCGTTGGCGTACGGCAGTCCACAGGTCACCACCGCCGGGTCGTCGGTAGGGAAGTCGTCGTGGCTCATGTGGTGTGTGTATCGAGTTGTCGTGGATACGGGCCTAAAGCCCGCTGGTTTTCGGGTGCGATCGAGAGGGTCAGCCGGCTCTGTGAGACGCCGCGCACAGCGGGTTACACGGCGGCCGGCGGGCGACTGCTCGGCCGGACCCCGAGCGGCGACCGTTCAGGCGTCCGTCACCCGTTCGGCGCGAGCGGTGAACCGGTCGGGATCGAGCCGGTAGAACTCGAACTCGACGCGGCTCGTCGGGTCGCCGAACACGTCGACTAACGGAATCCGCTCCGTCCGTTCGAGCCCGGCGAGCGACTCCGTCGAAAGCGACTCGTCGGTGGTCGACACCAGCCGACCGCTCGCCACCACGCTCTTCCACTGCCCGTCGCGCTCGCCGTAGGTAACGAACGTGATCCCGCGATCGGTGGGGTTCGCCTTCCCGCTCGATCCCCCGACGGCGAGGCGGAAGTAAAACGCCTCCTCGACCGGGTCGTACCCGTACGACACCGGGACCGAGTGCGGGGGGTCGTCGTCGGCCGTCGGCAGGGAGATCACGCCCGTCCCCGATCGCCCGAGGAACTCGTCGCGCTCGTCGTCGTCCATCTGAACCGCGTCAATCCCCGTCATACGTGATCTTGGACGGGTACGGTAATGAATGTCAGCCACCGACCGCGGAGGGGGACCGCGCCGGACCGCCGCGACCGCTTACACGATGTCGCGGACGATCGCGGCCGCCTCGGACGCCGTCGGGGCGAGCACGTAGACGATCGGCTCGATGCCGACCGCGCCGGTCTGGAAGAGCACGAGCGCGTCGGTCGACTCGGCGCCCGCGACCGCGTCGGCGACGGCCTCGTCGGTCGGCCGCTCGGGGTCGAACTCCAGCGCCGGATACGACTCCGCGAGCGCCTCGACGGTCTCGGGGACGTACCGGACGTTCACCGCGCCGCGGGCGGTCGCGCCCGCCTCGCGCGCGGCGAGCAGGACCGTCGCGACGTGCTCGCTCACGCCGAACTCGGGCTCGCCGGGGACCATCGCCTGCCCCTTCACGTCGACGAGCCGGCCGGGGACGGCCGCCACGTCGTCGATCGTCCGGGCGTCGTCGAGGCACTCGGCGACGTTGGCGCCGACGTTCGGGATGAGCCGGGCGAAGCCGGAGGCGTTCGTCAGGGTCCGGAGCCCGCGGCGGACCGACGAGAGGACGCGCTCGCGCTCGCGGAGCCCGCTGTCCGGGTCGTGGACGGCGAACTCCACCTCGGCGTCGGCGAGCGCGGGCATCGCCTCCTCGTGGAGGTCCGCGAGGAGGTCACCCTCCTCCAGCCGGCGGATCAGCACCTCGATCTCGACGAGCGCCGCGACCGGGGCCATCTCCCCCGCCGCGAGCCCCTCGCCCACGCGCTCCACGAGGTCGCGGACCCGCTCGTCGGCGACGATCCGGTCGTGGCGGGCCACGTCGCCGTGGGCGTACTTCGAGACGGCGGACTGGGAGATGCCGAGCGCGTCGGCCACCTCGCGCTGGGTGAAGCCGCGCTCGCGGAGGTCCTCCGCCAGCATCGAGCGCACCGTCGGGAGGAACTCGTCGACGACGACCTCCTCGATGAACTTCATGCGTGGTCCCCCCGTTCCTCACCACCGTCGCCGTCGAACTCGGGGTCGGAGCCGATCCGGGAGGCCTGCGGCCCGTCTTGGTCTTGGTACTTCGAGCCCCGCTCGACCCCGTACGGGCGGTCCGCGGGCGACTTGAGCTCCGTGAAGATGAGCTGTGAGACCCGCATTCCCGGCGTGAGCGCGACGGGCGCGGTGCCGAGGTTCGACAGTTCGAGCGTGATCTGCCCCTTGTACCCCGGATCGACGATCCCCGCGGTGGCGTGGATGACGATCGCGAGCCGCCCGAGCGAGGACCGGCCCTGCACGGTCGCGAGCAGGTCCGGCGGAATCTCCACCCGCTCCGTGGTGGTGCCGAGCACGAAGTCGCCCGGGTGGAGAATGAACTCCTCGCCTTCGGGGACCCGCGTCTCCGTGACGTACTCGCCGACCTCGTCGGCCTCGGTCGGGTGGATACAGGGGATGTTCGTGCGCTGGAACTCCAGGAAGCGCTCGCCGAGCCGCAGGTCGACGCTCGCGGGCTGGACCTGCTGGTCGACGTCGTCGAGGGGGTCGACCACCAGGTCCCCGTCTGCGAGGCGGTCGAGGATGTCCGCGTCCGACAGGATCATATCGGGAGAGGGGCTCCGACTGGGTTAAAAACTCCCGAATCCGCGGACTGTCGGCGCGATCGCTCCCGGCCGTCACACCATCGCGAGCAGGAGCCCGCACAGTGCGAGGGCGCCCGCGACCGTCCCGGCGACGCCCCGGTCGAGGTCGTGGTACGCCTCCAGCCCGCCGCCGACGACGACCCACTGGACCGCGACCACGGCCGCGGAAGCGACCAGAAGCGGCCCCTCCATCGCGGAGATGGCGGCGACGAGCTCGTTCGCGATCGCTTCGACCGTGGTCCCGTCGACCGACGCCGACGCGAGCGCGTACCAGATCGCGGCGAGTCCGGCGGTCAGCCGGGCCACCTCCGCGGCGATCGCCCACGCCGCGATCACGAACGAGTCGCCGATGGAGCCGGCGCCGCCCGCGAGGCGCGCCCCGCCGTGGAGCACGAGCGCGAAGACCGTCCACCAGATCGGCACCCCGATCAGCGCGTAGCCGACGTATCCGCCCGTCGCGCGCTGCAGCTCCTCGCCCACGTTCACGTCGATCCGTTCGGGCTGGTCGCACTGCTCGGCGAAGACGGAGCTCTCGTCGTCCTCGCCGAACGTCTCGCACGTCGACTCCGGCGGGCGGTCGGGGTTGTCGACCGTCACCTCGCGGTCGATCGTCGCGTCGAAGGCGGCCCCGAGCGCGACGACGCCGACGGCGGTCGCGACGGTGACGACCACGACGACGCCGACGGCGAGCGCCTTCCCGCCCGGCTTGAGCCGGCGGAAGCCGGCGCGCGAGCGATCGAGGAGGCTGCCGACGACTCCGGAGAGCGGGGCGAGCGGGGAGGGCATACGCGGGGGATCCGGGCGATCGGACAAGTGCCTTGTCCACCGGCGATCGCTCTCACTTATTAGTACCGTCCGGCCCAACCCGCACGCAATGAGCCGCAACGACGAGGTCGCCGCTCTCTTGGAGGAGTTCGCCGACCGGCTCGAAGCGACCGGCGTCGAGTACAAGCCGACCGCCTACCGCCGCGCCGCGGAGAACGTCCGCGAGCACACCGCGCCGATCGAGAACCTCGCGGGCGAGGGCGCGGACGCGGTCGCCGAGATCGACCGCGTCGGCGACGCGATCGCGGCGAAGATCGTCGAGTACTTCGAGACCGGCTCGATCGAGGAGCTGGAGGCGCTCCGCTCGGAGCTCCCCGCCGACATCGAGGCGCTGACCGCGGTCGAGGGGGTCGGCCCGAAGACGGTCGGGAGCCTCTACGAGGCGCTGGAGATCACCACCCTCGACGAACTGGAGGCGGCGGCCGAGGCGGAACAGATCCGGGAGGTCTCCGGCTTCGGCGCCAAAACCGAGGAGAACATCCTCGACAACATCCCGTTCGCGCGCGAGGCCCGAGAGCGCACCCGCCTCGGCGACGCCCGCCCGGTCGCGGACGACGCCCTGTCGTACCTCGACGACCTCGACGCGGTCGAATCGGCTGCGGTCTGCGGCTCGATCCGGCGCTGGAAGGACACGATCGGCGACGTCGACCTGCTCGTCGCCAGCGACGAGCGCGAGCCGGTCGTCGAGGCGTTCACCGACTGGCCCGAGGCCGACGCGACGATCGAGGCCGGCACCGGGAAGGCGAGCGTCCGCGCCAGCGGCACCCGCGTCGACCTCCGGATCGTCGACGGCGAGGAGTTCGGCGCCGCGCTGCAGTACTTCACCGGCTCGCGCGCCCACAACGTCGCGGTGCGCAACCGCGCGATCGACCGCGACCTGAAGCTCAACGAGTACGGGCTGTTCGACGTGAGCGGCGTCGACGACCCCGACGCCGGCCAGCGGGTCGGCGAGCGCGTCGCGGGCGCGACCGAGGACGGCGTCTACGCGGCGCTCGACATGGATCCCGTCCCGCCGGAGCTCCGCGAGAACAACGGTGAGGTCGAGGCGGCCGCGGCGGGCGATCTCCCCGACCTCGTCGAGACCGAGGCGATCCGCGGCGACCTCCACACCCACACCGACTGGTCGGACGGCGGGTTCTCGATCGCCGAAATGATCGAGGCGGCGGCGGAGCGCGGATACGACGTGCACGCGGTCACCGACCACGCCGCCGGGCCGGGGATCTTCGGCAACACCGGGCTCGACGAGGCCGAGATCGCGGAGCAGGCCGAGGCGGTGGCGGCGGCGGTGAGCGAGGTCGACGGCGCCGTCGCCGCCGCCGACGCTGCCGCCGACTCGGCCGCCGCCGACATCGAGGTGTTCCACGGGATCGAGGCCAACATCGACGCGGAGGGGGCGATCACCACCGACGACGACACCCTCGCCGACCTCGATATCGTCGTCGCCTCGCCGCACTCCGCGCTGGGACAGGACTCCGACGCCGCCACGGAGCGGCTGATCCGGGCGGTCGAACACCCGCACGTCGACGTGCTCGGCCACCCGACCGGTCGGATCATCAACAGTCGCCCCGGTATCGCGCCGGACGTCGAGGCCGTGGTCGAGGCGGCGGCGGCCGCCGGCACCGCGATCGAGGTGAACGCGAACCCGGCCCGGCTCGACGCCGACGGCGATGCGGTCCGGATCGCGCTCGACGCGGGCGCGACGATCGCCGTCAACACCGACGCGCACTCCCCCCGCGAACTCGACAACGCCCGCTACGGGGTCCACACCGCCCGACGCGGCTGGGCCGAGGCGGGAGACGTGCTCAACGCGCGCGCTCCGGACGAGCTCCGGGCGTTCCTCGACGACTGATGTCCGCTGCCGGCTCGCCCGCCGAGGGGGACGATCCGCCGCGCGTCCTCGTCGACGCCATGTGCGGCAAGCTCGCCACCTACCTCCGGATCTGCGGCTACGACGCCGCCTACACGCTCGACCGCGGGGTCGAGGCGGACGACCGGATCGCGTCGCTGGCGGCCGCGGAGGACCGCGTCCTGATCACCCGCGACCGCGAGCTCGCCGCACGGGTCGACGACGCGGTCTGCCTCACCGAGCGCGACGTGCTCGACCAGCTCCGGGAGGTTGCCGCCGCGGGGCTCCCGGTCGCGATCGCCGACGAGCCGACGCGCTGCGGGGCCTGTAACGGGCGCGTCGAGCGGGTGACGCCCTCGGCCGGCGCGGACTCGCTCGAACACGTCCCCGATCCTCCCGACTACGTCCCCGACGACGTGGGGCCGGTCGCGACGGCGGAGGGCGAGGGCGAGAGCGACGACTCCCGGCCCGCGTGGCGCTGTCGCGACTGCGGACGCTGGTTCTGGAAGGGGAGCCACTGGGACTCGATCGCCGCGCGCCTCGACGCGATATAGCCGCTCCCCGAGCGAAACCGGTTTGCCGGCGACCCGCCTACGGCCACCTCATGGACCGCGAGCAGGCCGTCGCCCGGCTGGAGTCCCTCGTCGACCGCGTCGAACGCGAGACCATGCCGGTCCCCGTCCGCGAGGTGTGGGCGTTCGGCGACGTGGCGCTCGGGCTCGACCCCGTCGAGCGGCTCGACGTGTACCTCACCAAAGACGTGATCATGGGCGGCGACACCGAGGCGGCCGCCGACTTCGCGGCCGAGTACGGGGTCAAGGGGGTCGGCACCTCCGTCCGCGCCGCGTGGGCCGAGGCGCACCCGGACCGCGTCCGCGCGAGCGACAACGGGTACGCCGCGCCCGAGCGGTGTCTCGCCGCCGAACTGGTCAATGACGACGAGCCGATCCACCTCGAAGTGTGTAACGCGAGCTTCGAGGACAACGTGCGACAGCGCCTGAAGGGGGCGCTCGCCCGCGACGCCTACGAGGAGGTGCTCGACCCGCGCGGCGTCTGCCTGTGGGTCGACGGCACCCGCGACGAGGAGGCGTTCGACCGGCTGCGCGACGCCTCCCTCGCGATGCCGACCCTCCCCGCCGCGCTCGGGATGCTCGGCGCGGACGAGGAGGTGGCCCGCGAGGCCGCGGACGTGCTCAAGCGAGCGCGCGCCGAACAGTCCGGTGCCTCCGTCCGCGGCGACATGGTGTAGGCGCCCCCGGCGCGACGCTCCCGGCCGGCCGCGTTTGGCCGCCACCCGACGGCTTTTTGCGCAGTTCGCCGTGTGGACGGTATGCCAACGCCGACCGACCGCGTCCGCCGCGCGGAGCGCTCGCGCATCCGCGTGATGTTCGACCTCGCACAGCGCCACGACGGCGACCTCGTCAGACTGGAGGTCGGGGAGCCCGACTTCGACACGCCCGAACACGTGATCGACGCCGCCGCGAGCGCCGCCCGCGACGGCGCGACGCACTACACCTCGAACGCGGGGCTCCCCGAGTGCCGGCGCGCCATCAGCGACACGCTCGCCGCCGAGTACGGCGTCGAACACGACCCCGACGAGGTCGTCGTCACCGTCGGCGGGATGGAAGCGCTCCACCTGGCGACCCTCGCGACGGTGTCGCCGGGCGAGGAGCTGCTCGTTCCGGGGCCGACGTGGCCGAACTACGAGACGCAGGCGACGCTCGCGGACGGGACCTTCCGCGAGGTTCCGATGCCGGCCGAGACGGGGTTCGCGCTCGACGCGGACCGGGTCATCGACGCGATGAGCGACGACACCGCGGCGGTCGTGCTCACGACGCCGTCGAACCCGACCGGCCGCGTCTTCGACCCCGACGAGTGCCGGGCGGTCGTCGAGGCCGCCGCCGACAACGACGCCTACGTGATCGCCGACGAGGTGTACCTCGGGCTGACGTACGACGGCCCGGCCCGAGGGATCGCCGCGTACACCGGCCATCCGGACCACGTGCTCACGGTCGGCTCCTGCTCGAAGCGGTACGCCATGACGGGGTGGCGGCTCGGCTGGCTCGCCGGCGACCGGGAGGTGATCGACGAGGTGACGACGGTCCGCGAGTCGACCACCGCCTGCGCGTCCAGCGTCGCCCAGCACGCCGCGATCGCCGCGCTCACCGGCCCGCAGGAGCCGTTCGAGGAGATGTACCGAGCGTTCGAGGAGCGGCGCGACCTCGTCGTCGACCGCGTCGCCGACATCGACGGGCTCTCGTGTCCCCGCCCTGAGGGCGCGTTCTACGCTTTCCTCGACCCCGGCATCGACGCGCCCGCCATCGACATCGCGAAGTATCTCCTCCGAGAGCACGGCGTCGTGCTCGCGCCGGGCGACGGGTTCGGCGACACGGCGCCCGGGCGGCTCCGGCTCTCGTTCGCCAACTCCGTCGACCGGCTCCACGAGGGGTTCGACCGGATCGAGGCCGGGCTGGCCGAGTACTGACGCAGCGGCGACCCGACTCGCCGTCCGCCGGTTTCCCCTCGCTTACCGCATCAGCTCCCCGCCGTTCACGTTCAGCGTCTCGCCCGTGACGAACGCCGCGTCCCGGAGGTAGGCGGCGGCGTCGGCGATGTCCTCGGGTTTCCCGTACCGGTCGACGGGGATCCGCGCGAGCTCCTCGCGCTTCTCCGCCGGCGTTCGGTCGCCGGTCATGTCCGTCTCGACGTGGCCGGGCGCGATCGCGTTCACCCGCACGTCGGGCGCGAAGTCGCTCGCGTGGCTCCGGGTGAGCGAGAGGAGCGCGCCCTTGGAGGCGGCGTAGTGACACTCGATCGGCGCGCCGGTGTGCGCGAGGATCGACGAGACGTTGGTCACCGAGGGGCCGTCGTCTGACTCCGAGAGGTGCGGGAGCGCCGCCTTCGTCACGTTGAACGCGGAGTTGACGTTGACGTCCATGACCCGATCGAAGTCGTCCGGGGCGAGGGATTCGGTGTACACGTGCTGGTCGATCCCGGCGTTGTTGACGACGTGGTCCAGCCCGCCGAACGCGTCGGCGGCGGTCTCGACGAGCCGCTCGGCCGCGTCGGCGTCCGAGACGTCAGCGCGGACGACGACGGCCTCGTGCCCCCGATCGCGGACGGCTTCGGCGACCGCCTCGGCGGCCTCGTCGCTGGTGTGGTAGTTGACGGCGATGTCGTACCCGTCCCGGGCGAACCGCAGCGCGATCGCCCGTCCGATACCCCTCGACGAACCGGTAACGAGTGCGGCCGGCATGTCGCTTCGCTCGCTCTGTGCCGACTTCGCTTTTCGGGACGCGGCGGTCCGCGTGCGGCCGGCCGCCGACGAGGCGGACGAACGGGGGCGGCCCGGCGCTCACTCCACCCGTCCCACCGTCACGTCGAAGGGGACGCGCTCGACGCGCTCGTACTCGTCGTCCCCGATGGCGTCGACCACCTCGCGGCCCATCTCGCGCCACCGGCGCCGGAGGTCGTCGTACGCGCTCTCGGAGGTCGCCGCGATCAGCTCCTCGCGGTGATCGGCCAGCCCCGCGCCCGAGGCCTTCCGCGCCGCGGCGGTCAGCGCCGGCTCCGCGTACGGCGCCGCGACCCGCTTCTCGTGGACGTACCGCCGGGTCCGGATCTCGCCGACCCCCGCCGCCGCGAACGCCTCGCGGACGCGGTCGCCGAGCGCCACGTCGGTGTCGACCCCCTGCAGGTACGCCTCACGCGCCTCTCGTTCCAGGCGCTCCTCTGCGTCGACGGTGGAGCTCACCGTCACGGCGGCGTTGTCCGGCTCGATCGCCGCCACCAGATCCGAGGAGACGCGCGCGAGTTCCCGGACCGCGGCGGTCGGCTCGGGGAGGTTGATGAGGAGGGCCTGACAGACCGCGAGATCGACCGCGCCGTCCGGGACCGGAAGCCGCGTCGCGTCGCCGGCGACGTACGGGAGCCCGGTCTCCTCGCGGGCGACTCGCAGGAGGTCCGGGTCCGCGTCGACGCCGATCACGGTCGCGTCGGGCGGCGCCTCCGCGTCGAGAACGCGGGTCAGCTCTCCCGTGCCGCAGCCGACGTCGAGGACGCGGCGGCGGCCCGCCAGCTCGAGGTCCGCGAGGGCCTCCCGGCCGTCGGCCCACATCCCGCGACGGGTGTGTTCGAGGTACTCCGCGGAGAATCGTCGCACGCCCCCGCGTTCGGCGCAGGGGAGAATAAACGTACGGAACTCAGCCTTCTTGTCGGCCGCCGGCATCCTCGCCGTTGGCCTCCTCACCGTCGCCGCCGCCGATCCCAGCCAGGTCCGCGAGGAGCGCCGCGGTGACCCCGGCGCAGTAGCCGACGAACGCCCCGCTCAGCCCGACGAGCGCGAACGACATCGTCACCCCGCCCAGCGGCGCGTTGCCGCCGCCCACGCCGGGAACGCCGAACACGGTGCCGACGACCACGAGCGCGGCGAACACGAAGGCGGGCACGACGCCCACCGCCAGACACGCCGGCCCCCCGCAGCGTGCGTACGCCCCGGCGGCCGCGATCGGTGCCGGCGCGTAGAACACCAACAGCGGGACGAGTCGGTCCGTCACCGCCGCCGCGGTCTGGATGTCCGCGAGCTCGGCGGCGATCGCGACCGCCAGCGTCAGCGCCACGAGGCCGGCGAACCCCCCGACCATCGTGAGGGCTAACCGACGCCGCTGTCCGATGAGCAGCGCCTTCGTGGTGGTCATATCCGTGGATCGCGTCCCCGAGTACATAAAAGCGCGTCGGACGTTTTCACCCGATCCGACGAACCTCCCCCGCTTCGCCCCCGTGACGACTCACTCCGGTCAAGCAGTCACTCTGCCCCGAAATCGGTTCCCGGTGGGGAACACTCCGCTCGAACCGCTCGGACCGCTCGGACCGCTCACTCCGCCCGCAGCTCGCGGACGCGATCGATGTTCCACGCGAAGCTCTTCCCGTCCTCGGTCGGCGTCTCGAGCGCGAGCGGCACGTCCGCCAGGTCCGGGTGGTTGAGGAGCCGCTCCATCCCGGCCTCGCCGATGAGCCCCTCCCCGATGTGGGCGTGCTCGTCCTTGTTGGTGCCGCAGGCGTGCTTCGAGTCGTTGAGGTGGACGTACTTGAGGTGCTCCAACCCGACCACGTCGTCGAACTCCGCGATCGTCTGGTCGACCGCCTCGGGCGTCGAGAGGTCGTACCCGGCCGCGAACGCGTGGGCCGTGTCGATGCACACGTCGATATCGGTCTCCGTGCGGTCGATGACCCCCGCGAGGTGTTCGAACTCGCCGCCGAGCTTCGTCCCCGCTCCCGCGTCGCTCTCGATCAGGATCGTGACGCCGTCGGGCACGTCGATGTCGTCGATCACCGAGGCGGCGTTGTCGAGGCCGCCCTCGACGCCGGCCCCCGTGTGCGCGCCGAGGTGGACGTTGACGTACGGGATGTCGAGCTTGTCGGCCGCGTCGACCTCCTTCTGCATCGAGTCGAGCGACTTCTCGCGGAGCCCGTCTTTCGGGGTACAGAGGTTGACGAGGTAGGAGGTGTGGATCACCCACGGCCCCTCCAGCTCTCGCTCCGTCCCCTCGCGGAACTGCTCGGCCTCCTCGTCGCCGATGTCCGGGTCCTGCCACACCTGCGGGGAGTGGGTGAATATCTGTCCGCAGTTGCCGCCGAACTGCTTCTGTCTGAACACCGCGTTCGCGATGTTTCCGTACGGCGGCGTTTCGGGATCGTTGGACGCTCTCGAACCGGAGATGGAGACGTGGGCGCCGACCTTGAGACTCATACCGTCTCCACGAGAGCGTCGGGAAAAGCCCCTTCGAAAACCGCGCGACTTTTCACGGCCGGCGGTATCTCACCGGCCATGACCGACGATCCCGGCCTCGCAGTCGGGGAGCGCGCTCCGAACGTCGCCGGGGATCTCGTCACGCCCGACGGCGACGTCGAGTCCGTCGCCCTCGACGATCTGCTCTCCGACGGTCCCGTGCTGCTGTGCTTCTACACCGCCGACTTCAGTCCGGACTGCGTCGAACAGTGGTGCGCGTTCCGCGACTTCGACTGGTTCTCCTCCGGCGACGCGGTGCAGGTCGTCGGCGTCAGCAAGTCGGGCGTCGGACTCCACCGACGGTTCATCGACCGGCTCGGCCTCACCTTCCCGATGTTCTCGGACTCCGATCTCGAGATCGCCGCCGCCTTCGACGTGGTCTACCGCGCGCTCGGGGTCACGAAGCGCTCGCGCCGGTCCTGTTTCCTCCTCGACGCGGACCGCGTCGTTCGGTACCGATGGCTCAGCCACCACTGGCTCGACCCGACGCGCGATGTCCCCCCGGTCGGCGAGATCTACGAGGCGGTCCGGGAGCGCCTCGACGTCGACGGCCCCGACACGTTCGGGTTCTGACCCCTCTGTTACGACGCGTCGCGTCCGGGACGCGTCCGGACCCACTCCTCGTCTCGGTACTTCGTCTCGACGAGCTCGCGCGCGCGCCGAAGCTCCGCGTCGGTCCACGACCCGTCGCGGTCGAGGGTGAGGCCCTCCCGGTTGTCGGTCCCCCCCGTTACCCAGGCGACGAGCGCCGCCTCCACCGCCGCCACCGCGTCCGCCCGATCGATATCGGCGAGCTCGTCCATCCCGACCACCCGGTCGCGGAACGCGTCGGCCGTCACCGGCGGGTCCGCGAACGTTCCGAGGTGGCGTGCCGCCTCGACCGAGAAGGTGAGCGAGCCGTGCTGAATGACGGCCTCCCGCTTCCGGTACTGGGCGTTGCCCGCGATCTTCCGCCGCCCGTCGGCGCCGTCGTCGGCGCCGCCGGCGACCACGTCGTGTGCCGGGTGGAGCTCCCGCAGGTAACAGGCCGGGTGGTACAGCTCCGGGACGTCCTCCTCGACGTACCTCGCATCGATTCCCAGCCGATCGAACGCGTCGAGGACGGGCTCGCACAGGAGGTGGTAGCAGTCGAGCAGTTCGCCCGGCACGTCGCCGGCGGGGACGGCGACCGAGTAGGCGATGTCGCCGCGCGTGTCGTGGTAGATCCCGCCGCCGCCGGTCTGGCGCCGGGTCACGTCGATCCCCTCGCGCTCGCAGAAGGCCCAGTCGACCGTCTCCGGGTCCTGTCGGTAACCGAGCGTGAGACAGCTCGGGGCCCACCGATACGTCCGCAGGGTGGCCGGTCCGCCGGCGGCCGCCGTCTCCGCCGCGACCTCGTCAAGTGCCATCTGCATCGGGCCCGGTCGCGGCTCCTCGCGGATCAGTCGCCAGTCGCCCGTCGGCGCGGTCACCGTCTCCCACCCGCGCTCCGCGCTCGGCCACTCCCCCCGCTCAGCGCTCCCTCCGCGTACATACGTCCCACGTCGGCGCCCCGGCCGAAAGCGGTTGCGTTCGGGGGCGCGAGCGGTCGACACCGCCCGCCCGTCAGTCCGATGTCGCCCGCTCGTCGATTTACTATCGCGCGATACGGTTTATGCCGCCGCTCATCGAACGCGCGTCCCTTTTAGGAATCGCCGGAGTAGGGGCGCGTATGGTTCGAAACGTCGCGGGCGACATGGCCGAGCTCGACCCCGAGGACTTCTATCTCCTCTCGGGCGTCGAGCAGGGGATGCGCTTCTCCGAATGGGTCCGCCGGGACAAGATCCCCGACTACGCGGACCTGACGCGCGAGGAGGTCGACTACCGGATCGACCGGTGTCTCGACCGCGAGCTGATCGAACGGAAGACGATCCAGTACGAGGGGTACCAGCTCACCTTCGAGGGGTACGACGCCTTAGCGCTCCGGACGTTCTCCGAGCGCGAGACCATCGACGGCGTGGGCTCACCCCTGGGGTTCGGCAAGGAGGGAGACGTGTACGAGGCGCAGTCGTTCAAGCCGCTCGCCCTGAAGTACCACCGCGAGGGGTACACCAACTTCCGCGAGGTGAACCGCGAACGCGAGTACACCGCCGACCGCGACCACGTCTCGTGGCTGTACACCGCGCGCAAGGCGGCCGAACGCGAGTACGAGGCGATGGAGGCGCTGTACCCCGACGTGTCGGTGCCGCGTCCGGTCGACCACAACCGTCACGCCATCGTGATGGACAAGTTCGAGGGCGTCGAACTCGCGCGCGCGAAGCTCGATCCCGAGCAGGCGATCGGCGTCCTCGACCTCGTCCTCCGTGAACTGGTCACGGCCTACGACCACGGCTGGGTCCACGCGGACATGTCCGAGCACAACGTCGCGGTCGCGGCGAGCGGCGTCACCATCTTTGACTGGCCGCAGGCGGTCCCCGTCGACCACGAGAACGCCCGCGAGTTCCTCGAACGCGACGTGGGGAACCTCCTGCGCTACTTCGGACGGAAGTACCCCCACGAGGTGCCCCGTGACGCCGACATCGAGGGAATCGCGGACGCGATCGTCGACGGGTCGTTTGCCACGATTCGGGCGTTCGGCGAGAAATAAACCACATTCAGCTATATCGAATCGATCGCGGTCGCCCTCAGACTCGTTCTCCGCCGCCGCGGCGTTCCGGATCCGTAACCGATTTATAATTTTAGGCTAGCCTAAAAGCATGGCGCACGTCGGCGAGCCGGGATCCACGCGGACGGCCCGGTACCTCCTCGCGCTGTACATCGCGGAACACCGGTCGTCGCCGCCGATCCGGCCCGGGCGGATCGCCGAGATGCTCGACCGCTCTCCGGCGGCGACGACGGAGATGCTCCAACGACTCGCGGCCGACGGGCTCGTCGCGCGTGAGCCGTACGAGGGAGCGACGCTCACCGACGCCGGTCGAGACCGCGCGGAGGCGCTCCACGAGACGTACGTCGTCCTGTCGTGGTTCTTCCGCGACGTGCTCGATCTCGACGCGTACGAGCGCGAGGCGATGGAGATGGCCGGACTGGTCAGCCCCACGGTCGCCGAACGGCTCGCCCACGTGCTGTTCGAAGGCCTCGACGTCGACGCCGAGAGCCGTCCCGCCGATCTCGATGTCTCGCCGACGCGTGCGGAGTGACGCGGCGCCGACCGTGTCCCTTTTATTTTAGGTCTGCCTAAAGAAGCGCAATGTCAGCAGGCGCCCAGTCTCGCACCGAATCTCGTCGCGAACCAGAGCCGGATCAAACCCCGTCCGTCACCGTCTGTGAAGGGTGTCCCGGTCGGTCCGTGTTCATGGAGTCGGACAACACGGACGGGTGGATCGCGAGCGACCACGTCGTCGACGTGACGCAGTGAAATGACGGACGAATCCACTCCGGACGAGATGGACTCGTCGACGGCGGACGGGGAGCGGACGGTCATTGCGGGACGGAACTTCGAACAAGAGTATCGCCTCGACGCGAGCGAGGCCGGCGAGTTCCTGGTCGCGCTCGGCGAACAGCTCCGCGACGGCGACGACCTTCGGATCGAGACGGACGAGTGGGAACTCCCGTTCGCGTTCGGCGAGCCCGTGGAGTTCGAGATCGACTTCGAGGGGGTCGGCGAACCGGGACTGGAGATCGAGCTCGAACTGCCGGGCCGAACCGACCAGACGGCACCGGACGTTCGCTGAGCCGCGATCCGTTTTCGACCGGTTAGTTCGTCGCGGAGTCCACGACGAGCGTGTCGTCTTCGAGGTAGTGCTCGATGTGGTGCGCGTGCTCCTCGATCGCTTCCAGCTGATCGCGGAGCATCTCCGCGGTCGTGTAGTCGCCGAGTCCCTCCGCCAGCTCGATGTGTTGCCGGTAGCTCTCGATGATGTCGCCCATCATCTCCAGATCGTTCGCGAGCGAGCTGCGGATGTCGTACACGTCCTCGTCTTCCGGCTCGACGGTGGCGTTCTCCGCGAGCGTCGTCATGCCGGCGTGCGGCACGCCGCCGAGCGCTTGCAGCCGTTCGGCGAGCTCGTCGGCGGCCGCCTCGACGTCCTCGTACACCTCTTGGAGGAACACGTGGACGTCGAGGAACTCCGCGCCTTCGACGTTCCAGTGGTGTTTGTGGAGCTGGTGATAGAGGACGTACGCGTCCGCGAGGTCGACGTTCAGCGCCTCGACGATCTGCTCCGCCTTCTCCGGTTCGAGCCGCAGGGCGTTCTCTTCGACGGTGCCGGCGCGCTGCCGAGTCTCCTTCTGTGTGTTCATAACGATATCCGATACACCCGCTATCCACTTATAACTTATCAATACTAAAACACTTTTTCGTACGACCTAAAACCCACGCGTACGCCGGTAAGCGCGAGTAATAGCGCAGTACTCTCCGAATATATAAGATTATTTATTTCTCCGACCGGTCGCGATCTCCCCGTGGTAGGGGCGCGTCCTCGCCGATCTCTCGGATTTAGGTGCCCCTAAGATTCGAAAGCGATTTAATCCTTTAGGGAGGCCTAAACCATATGGTAACGCACGAGAACCGAAGCACCTCGACGCGCCGCACCGCGATCAGGCTCGGCGGTGCGGTCGCGGGGGCGGGACTGCTCGCGGGATGTCTCGGAGGCGGTTCGGGCGGCTCCGGATCGGGGGGCTCCGACGGCGCCGCCGGCTCGGACGACGCCGAGACCGACGGGGCAGACGGTTCCGACGCGGCGGCCGCCGGTGACGGGTCTCGGGCGGCGTACTCCGTCGAGATGGCGCCGGTCGGCGAGGTGACGCTCGACGCGGTCCCCGAGGACGTGATGGTCTACAGCCTCCTGTACGCGGACATGGCGGTCGCGTTCGGCCACGGCGACGCGGTGGACTCGCTCGGCTTCGACGCCGACGCCGGCGGGAACACCCTCGACGCCTACTACGCCGCGCTCGACGGCGTCGAGTTCGATCGGGAGGGGATCCGACAGCTCAACTCGGGGTCCGGCGGCGGGATCACGGTCGACCGGGAGCTGCTCTACGAGCTCGACGCCGACCTCCATCTGGCTGACCCCTGTCTGTTCGTCTCCTTCGACGGGTGGGACGAGGGCGACGTGGCGGAGATCCGCGACAACGTCGGCCCGTGGTTCGGCAACGTGTACAGCCGCCGGAACTCCGAGCCGCCGGAGCCGTGCCGCGACGACTACGAGCACTACACCCTCTGGGAGATCGCGGAGCGCGTCGCGGACGTGTTTCAGGAGCCGGAGCGCTACGAGGCGCTCGCGTCGGTTCACGACGACCTGGTCGAAACGGTACAGGCGGACCTCCCGCCGGAAGGGGAGCGACCGACGGTCGCCACGCTCCTCTACATGGACGGGACCTACTACCCCTCGCGGCTCGACGGTCCGGGGTTCGCCACCGCCCACGTGCGGCCCTTCGGCGTGCCCGACGCGTTCGGCGCCGCCGACGTGACCTACGAGACCGCCTACGACCACGAACGGCTCCTGGAGATCGACCCCGACGTGATCTTACACCAGTACGGGGTCGAGTCCTACTACGACGTGGCCGCGATCCGCGAGGAGCTCGCCGACCACCCGGTCGCCGGTGAGCTCTCGGCGATCCGGGACGACCGGTTCTACCCCTCGGGGAACCCGGTGCAGGGGCCGATCATGAACCTCTTCCAGATCGAGATGACCGCCAAACAGCTGTTCCCCGAGCGGTTCGGCGAGTGGCCGACGTACGAGCTCGGCGACGGCTATCCGGCGATCCCGGAGGCCGAGCGGCTCTTCGACCGCGACCGGGTCGCCGCGATCGTCGCCGGTGATCAGCCATGAGCGACGGGGTGGACCGCGACGAGAGTGGCTCCGCCGACCCCGGAGCCGGGGAGACCGCCGCCGACGAAGCCGCCGGGGGGGCCGACTACGACGCGGTCGTGGTCGGCGGCGGCCCCGCCGGCTGCTCGGCCGCCGTCTTCCTCGCTCGCGAGGGGATCGAGGTCGCCGTCTTCGACCGCGGTCGGTCGTCGATCGCGCGCTGTGCGCACCTGGGGAACTACCTCGGCTTCCCGGGCGGGATCGACGTCGAGACGTTCTACGACCTCCTGCACGATCACGTCGACCGTGCGGGCGGCGCGCTCGTCGACGACCTCGTCGAGTCGGTCGAGAGGTCGGGGAGCGACGCGAACGGAACGCCCTTCCGCGTCATCCCACAGGAGGGAGAGCCGGTCACCGCCCGCCGCGTGGTGGCGGCGACCCGGTACGACGGCGAGTACCTCCGCGGGCTGGACGACGACGCGGCGATGTTCGAGACCCACGACCACGGCGGCGAGGTCCACGAACACTTCGACCGGGAGTACGCCGACCCCGACGGGACGACGCCGGTCGACGGGCTCTACGTCGCCTCGCCCTCCGAGGCCGACCGGCAGGCGATCACGGCGGCCGGGCGCGGCGCCCGCGTCGCCAAACGGGTGATCGCGGACGCGCGGGTCGCTGACGGCTGGTGGGCCGCGGCGGCCGAAGGGGTCGACTGGGTGCGCCGCGAGGCGGAGCGCGAGGACGAGTGGGCCGACCGCGATCGGTGGGCCGAATGGTTCGACGACCGCCACGCCGACGCCCCGGTCGACGCGGACTCGGAGCGGTTCGCTCGGGTCCGCGAGGCCGTGATCGACGAGGCGCTGTCGGCGTACGTCGACGCCGACGAGGCCGAGTCGCGGGCGGTTGAGGGGCGGCGCGCGCTCGCTGGCCACCTCGATCCCGGCGCCGTCGTCGACGCTCACGGCGCCGAGGCGCTGCTCGACGCGATGGACGACGACGCGATCGCCGCGTACGCCGAGGGGACCCCATGAACGGCGGGCGGTCGGTCGCCGGCGAGGGCGCCGCGCGCCGAGCGTCCGGGGGGCGGCTGGGGTGGCTGTTCGACCCGAAGCTGGTCGCGGTGGCGCTCGCCAGCGTCGGCGTCGTCGTCGCCGGCGGGCTCGTGCAGGTGAGCTTCGGCGCGTACTCGATGACGGTCGGCGAGGCGTGGCGCGCCGCCCTCGACCCCGCGGTGCTCCTCGACCCCCGCTGGCTGCTGCAGTTCGTCGTCGGCGAGGGGCTGATGCGGTCGATCACCGGCTTCCAGGGTGAGCTGCCGGAGCTGGCGCACGGGACGCTCATCGTCTGGAACATCCGGCTCCCGCGGGTGTTCGTCGCCGCCATCGTCGGGATGAACCTCGGCATCTCGGGGGCCATCTTCCAGGCGGTCACCAGGAACGAGCTCGCCAGCCCGTTCATCCTCGGCGTCTCCTCGGGCGCGGGGCTGATGATCCTGCTGACGCTCGTGATGTTCGGCGGGCTCGCGGCGTTCCTCCCGCTGATCGCGGCGCTCGGGGGCGCGGTCGCGTTCCTGATCGTCTACGCGATCGCGTGGAAGAACGGGACGAGCCCGGTCCGGCTCGTGCTCGCGGGCGTGATCGTCGGGACCGTCTTCAACAGCCTCCAGACGGGACTGTTCTTCTTCGCGGACGACATCGGCGTCGTCCAGTCGGCGATCCAGTGGACGACGGGGTCGCTGACGGGGACCGACTGGGAGCAGGTCCGGATGGCGCTGCCGTGGACGGCCGTGGCGGTGGCGCTGTCGCTCGCGGGGTCCCGGCAGCTGAACCTCCTCCTCCTCGGCGAGCAGACGGCGAAGTCGCTGGGGATGTCGATCGAGAAGGTGCGGTTCGCGCTCTCCGGCGTCGCCGTGTTGGCGGCGGCGGCCAGCATCGCGGTGGCGGGGATCGTCAGCTTCGTCGGACTGATCGTCCCCCACATGGTTCGGAACCTCGTCGGCAGCGACTACAAGCGGGTGATCGTCGGCTGCCTCTTCGTCGGGCCCGCGCTGATGGTCGCGGCCGACGTGGGCGCGCGCCTCGGGATGGGCGTGCTCACGGGTGCCGACGCGCAGGTTCCGGTCGGTATCGTCACCGGGCTGATCGGCGGCCCGTACTTCCTGTACCTGATGCGGAAACAGCAGCACATGGGTGAGCTCTGAATGTCAACGGAACACGTCGACACGACGCGAACGGACGCGACGGACGGACCGGACGGATCGAACGCTGCGGACGGCTCGGCGGCCGACGGCGAGCCCGCCGCGGCGGACGCGAGCGACCTCGACGGCGAGGACCTCGTGTTGGGGTATCCGAACGCCCCGGAGCCCGTGATCGACGGCGAGTCGATCGCGGCCGAGCCCGGCGCGGTCACGGCGCTCGTCGGTCCGAACGGCTCCGGGAAGAGCACCCTGCTGAAGGGGTTGGCGACGCAGCTCGCGCCGGCGGACGGCTCCGTGCTGGTCGACGGGCGCGACGTGCACGCGATGGACACGAAGGCGCTCGCCCGGACGCTCGGCCTGCTCTCCCAGGAGAGCAGCTCGCCGAACAGCATCACGGTCGAGGACTTGGTGTACCACGGTCGATACCCGCACCGCGGGTTCTTCGAGCGGACGACCGACGAGGACGCGGTCGCGGTCGAGGAGGCGATCGAGCTGGCCGGCTGCGGCCACCTGCGCGACCGCGAGGTCGGGAGCCTCAGCGGCGGACAGAAACAGCTGGCGTGGATCGCGATGGTGCTCGCGCAGGACACCGACGTGCTCCTGTTGGACGAGCCGACGACGTTCCTCGACCTGCACCACCAGATGGAGGTGATGGAGATCATCGAAACCCTGCGCGACGAGAGCGACGTGACCGTCGTCGTCGTCCTCCACGACATCGAGCAGGCCGCCCGGCTCGCCGACCGGATGGTCGCGCTCAAGGACGGCGAGATCCGCGCCCGCGGCGCGCCCGAAGAGATCGTCACCGAGGACCTGCTCGCGGACGTGTTCCGCGTCGACGCCGACGTGGTGCAGACCGAGAACGGGCCGCGCGTCACGCCGCTGCGTGCCCGACACGAGGAGTAAATCGGGTCCGGCGGCGCAGCCGGGGACGGGGATACGGGGCGGATCGGAACGACTATATTTTTTAGGCTGGCCTAAAAATATGGCCAGAGACGACGCGGGACGCGGCGCACCAACCCGCAGAGCGTTTACCAAGTACGGCGGCACCGTCGCGCTCGGCGGCCTCCTCGCCGGCTGTACCGGCGGCGACGGCGCCGACCCCGACTCGTCCGCTCCCGACGCGACCGGGAGCGAGTCGACGGCTACCGGCTCGACCGACGACGGTTCGGCGGAGTCACAGACCGCGGACGACGCCGACGGGAGCTACGCGGCGTCGATCTCGCCGGTGGGCGAGGTGACCTTCGAGTCGCCGCCGGAGACGGTGTTCACGCGGCTTACCCACCACGCGGACATGGCGTTCGCGCTCGGTCGGGGAGACGGCGTCACGGCGCTGCACGCGCCGGACTACTACGACGGGCTCTGGAACCAGTACGTCGAGCGGCTCCCCGGCGTCACGCTCGACTGGTCGGGGCTCTACTCCTCCTGGGAGCCGGACAAGGAGAAGCTGTACGAGCTCGACAGCGACGTTCACCTCGCGGACCCGGCGTGGGTGACGCAGCTGGAGGGGTGGGACCGCGAGGACATCGACGAGATCGGCGAGCACGTTTCGCCGTGGTTCGGCAACTCCCTCAGCGACCGTCATCAGGAGCCCGCCGAGGGGTGGGCCGACGGCTACCGGTACTACGGGCTCTGGGAGCAGTTCGAGATCGTCGCCGAGGCGTTCCAAGAGCGCGAGCGCTACGAGGCGCTCGCGGCGGTCCGCGAGGACCTGCTCGCCACGATCGACGAGCGGCTCCCGCCCGAGGCGGAGCGCCCGACCGCGATCATGATCGCCGCCGCCGACATCGAGCAGATCTACGCGTACACGCTGAGCAACCCCGGCTTCCTCACCTCGCACACGCGGCCGCTCGGGCCGCGAGACGCGTTCGAGGGGGACGTCGAGTCCGGGACGGTCGTCGACTTCGAGACCATCCTCGAGGCCGACCCCGACGTCATCCTCTACCTCGGCGGCATGGAGCCGGGAACGGACATGGCCGGGCGGCGGGCCGCCTTCGAGGAGGACCCGGTCGGCTCGCAGGTCACCGCGGTGCAGAACGACCGCATCCACCCGCAGGGCGCACGCTATCAGGGGCCGATCCTGAACCTCTTCCAGCTCGAGATGACCGCCAAACAGCTCTACCCCGACGAGTTCGGCTCGTGGCCGCGGTACGAGTCGGGACCATACCCGGAGATTCCGGAGGGCGAACGGCTGTTCGACCGCCAGCGCGTCGCGGACGCGATCAACGGGGCCCTGTAGATGCGCGCTCGCGAGCCGACGGTCGCGACCGGGGTCGTCAGACCGAGTGGGAGCGCTCCGCCCGTGGACCGAAGCGACTACGGCGGCTCCCCCGCGCCGGACGGTATGGCGACCGACAGCGACGGTCCGCGGATCGTACGGGGGATCGACCGATGAACGGGAGCGAGACGCCGGGAGAGTCGGCGGGCGACTCACGCGCGCTCCGCGACGTCGTCGTCGTCGGCGGGGGCGTCGCCGGGCTCTCGGCGGCCGTGTTCACGGCCCGCCAGGGGCTCGACACGCTCGTCGTCGACTCCGGGGAGTCGATCCTCCGACGGAACGCACATCTGGAGAACTTCCCCGGCTTCCCGCTCGGCGTCAACGCCCGACAGCTCCTCGACCTCCTCGGCGAACAGGCCGAGAACGCCGGCGCCGATCGGGTCGACGCCCGGGTCTCGCGGGTCGCGACGGCCGACGGGGACGAGGGAGCGGACGACGGCGACGACACCGACTCGGCCCGGTTCGTCGTCGAGATCGACGACGACGCGGACGGTCATGACAACGTCGACGACGATGGCGCGGACGACGGCGACGACGTGGGCAACCGCAACGACGTCCACGCTCCCGGCGATCCGATCCGAGCCCGGTACGTCGTCGCGGCGACGAAAAACGAGGTCGGCTACCTCGAGGACGTCGCGGGCGTCGGGATCCTCGACCGCGGGAAGTCGTACGTCGACACCGACGAGCGCGGGCGGACCGGCGTCGACGGGCTGTACGCGGCCGGCCGCCTCGCGGAGAAGTCGCATCAGGCGGCGGTGTGTGCGGGCCACGGCGCCGAGGTCGGCGTGACGATCCTCGAGGCGGACGACCGGGGGTTCTACCACGACTGGGTCGCGCCCGAGGGGTACTTCAGCGACCGGGGTCGGGAGGTGCCGCCGGGCTGCGAGGAGATCGACGACGACGAGCGACGCGAGCGCGAGGCGGACTCGCGCGAAGTCGTCCGGGAGCGGTTCGCGGCGCCGCACCCGGATCCGCAGGAGACGCACCCGAGCCTGGAGGAGTGAGCCGCGCGAGGAGGTGACATCACGTGATCGGAACGACGCTACTCGAGATCAGCGACCACATCGAATCGCTCGCGAGCGAGACGGGCGAGTACTCGCTCGTCTGTGCGCGGTACGGCGACCGACCGGTCCCGGCGGCCGGGCTCCGGTTCGAGAGCCGGCCGGTCGCGCGCGCCGCGGCGCGCGCCACCGAGCAGTACCGCGACGCGCTTCGCCGGTACGACCCGCGGCTGCCGTACTACGTTCCCCGTCCGCGCTCGCGCCGTTACTCGTCGCCCGCCACGTTCCCGGCGTCCGTCTCGTCGGGTCCGCTCTCGTCTGCCTCGATCCGGACGAGATCGGCCTCCACGTCCTCGACGAACGCGCCCTGTCCCCCGACCGTGACGGTCTCGCCCTCGTCGGTCTCGACGACGAGCGAGTTTTCGACGGGGAACTCGTTGGTCGTCGGCTCCACCATCCCCTGTTTCGACTCGACGACGCGGCCGCTGACTTCGACCGGCTCGTCGTCGTCGGTCCACCGGCCTCCCACGGTGACGTGGGGCGTCTCGCCCGCCCGGAGCCGGAGCGTCGCCTGGAGGACGGTCTGCCTGAAGTTCCCGTACTCGGCCGGGATCGGCGCGGGGTCCGCGGTCGCGACCTCGCTCGCGGCCGGCCAGTAGTTCCCGAGGAACGAGCCGGCGATCACGGGCGCGAGCTGCTCCTGCGAGAAGTGGATCGCCTGCCGGTCGGTGTTGGACCGGCGCAACAGCTCGGGGGGGACGACGACGCCCGCCGCCGCGTCGACGGTGAGCAGGGTGGGCATCGCCTCGCTCCACGTCCGAACGACGCTGGCGACGCCGTCGAGTTCCCCTTCGATATCTTCCGCGGTACCGGCGTCGGAGACGATGAGCAGCACGAGCACGCCGCGGTCGACCGCCTCGACCAGGGAGTCGCGGATCTCGGGGAGGTGGCCGGCGGTGATAGACAGCGTCACCTCGTCGACGGCGTCCGCGAGAAGCGACCGGATTCGCTTCGTCACCGTCACCCGAGACTTGATCACCTCGAACTGCTCGGTCTGCCGCTCGACCCGCGAGAACCGCTCCTCCAACGCGGGGCGGATCGCGTCCACGTCCGCGCGGAGCCGGTTTATCACCTCGTCCGGCGGGTTCGCACGGATCGTCGTCGGCACGACGTGGTCGTTCACCTCGACGAAGCCGCGCTCCGCGAGCGACTCGCTCACGCTGTAGACGTAGCGTTTCGACACTCCCGCGGCGTCGGCGATGGTGCTCGCCTTCGCCTCGCCGTGCGCCAAGAGGCTGAGGTACGTGTCGATCTCCTTATCAGAGAGTCCGAACCGGCGGAGAAGATCGTTCAGCGTCCGGTCGTCCATGTGACGGTGATGCGCGTGGGTATTACTTATAAGGGTCGTCTCGATCGCCGCGACGACACGCATCGGAGGGGGGCGCCTCCTCCCGAAGGACGGCGACGCTCTCGACCGTGACCTCCCCGTCGATCCGGGCGGCCCCGTCGCCCGCGAACAGGTCGGCCTCGAACGTCGGCGGCACGGCCACTCTCGCAGGCCGGTCGGCGAAGTTGATGACGACGAGGACCGAGTCGGCCGTCGTCGTGCGCTCGTACGCCGTCACGCGCTCGGGGTCGCCGTCGACGACCGACACCCCGGCGGCGCGGCCCTCGAAGTCGACGGCGCCGTCCCGAAGGAGCGGTTCGCGCTCGCGGAGCGCGGCGAGGTCGCGGTGGAAGTCGGTGAGGGCGTTGTCGCCGTCGTGCCACCGGATCGGGCCGCGGTACGTCTCGTTCCCCCGCTCCTGGCCGGCGTATATCATCGGCGCGCCGGGAAGCGTGAACGTCGCCGCGGCCGCCGCTTTCAGCGCCCATAACCCGTACTCCGCGAGGTAGCGCTCCTCGTCGTGGTTCTCGACGTAGCGCATCTGGCGGCTCGGGTCGTCGAAGCCGAGCCACTCGGCGCGGTCGAACGCCTCCGAAATCGCGTCCGCGGGCGCCTCGCCGGCGCCGACCTTCCGGAGCACGCCGTACAGCGAGGTGTCGTAGTGGATGTCGAACTCCCCCTCGCCGTAGAAGGGGTCGTGCGGGAGCGTCTCGTCGAGCAGGAGGAAGTCGTCGGGCACGCGCTCGCCGACCTCCTTCCAGAAGCCGTGGGGGACCCCCCACGCCACGTCGGCGCGGAAGCCGTCGACGACCGCGCTCCACTCGTCGACCACGTCGAGGAGCCACTCGCGGACCGCCGGACTGTCGAAGTTGAGGTTCGGGATCCGCCGCCAGTTGAAGTAGTACTCGGGCATGTCGCCGTCGGCGAGCTCCGCCCAGTCGGTGTCGGTCACGTCGAAGGTGCCGTCGGTCCGCCGGTAGTGGTCGGCGTACGCGTCGACGCCGGCGGCGTGCATCTGGAAGAAGGGGTGGTCGCGGGAGGTGTGGTTGATCACCAGGTCGAAGACGACCCTGATCCCCGCCTCGTGACAGGCGTCGACGAGCGACTCGAACGCCTCGCGGTCGCCGAGGTCGGCGGCGGTGTCGCCGTAGTCGGTGACGTGGTAGCCGTGCTCCGTCGGCGAGGCGAGCACCGGCGTGAGCCACAGCGCGTCGACGCCGAGGCTCTCGATGTAGGGGACCCGCCGCTCGATCTCGCGGAACGTCGTCGGGAGGGTGTCGCCGGCGAACGACCGGACGAACACCTCGTAGATCGTCGGCGAGTCGGCCCACTCGGGAGGCGCGTGAGGGTCGCTCACCGCGATCGACCCCCCTTCGTCTCGCTCGATCCGAACCGTCTCCCCGGCGCCGTACCGGTCCGCGTGGGGGACGGCGTGGATCCGGATCCCGCCCGCGAGGTCGTCGGGGAGCTCCGCGAGCGGGACCGAGAGGGTGTCGCCCGCCGTCAGCGACTCGATCCGCGCGACCGCCTCGGGGGCCGCGTCGCGGTCGTCGACGAGGAAGTCGACGGCGACGGGGGAGTCGCCGCCGTTTCGGCCGATCTCGCCGTCGCCGTCCAGGTCGGGAGGCGCCGCGGCGTCGGCGTCGATCCGGACGGACGGGCCGCTCCCGGCTTCACCGTCGACGACCGTCGCCGACAGCGAGACGCGCGGTCGGCCCGGTCCCGGCACGGTCACCTCGTCGCTGTGCACGTTGCCGGGGTCGTCGTTGGCGACGAAGCTGAACCCGTGGCGGCCGGGCGGGACGCGGACCTCGTACACCCAGTCGTCGCCGTCGCGCTCCGGGCGGTCGCGCGCGAGCAGGCGGTCGTTGTGAGACCACATCAGCGAGACGCGGTCCACGTCCCCGTCGTCGACCGGGAGGTCCGCGGCGGGGACGCGGAGCTCGACCGACCGCCGCTCGTCGGGGTACGCGCGCACCCGCTGTCGATGCGTTCCGTCCGGCGCGTCGAGCGTCAGGACGTACGTGCCGGGCACGTCGGGGCGGAGGTGGACGACCGGCGCGTCGGCACGGCTCGTCTGGCCGAAATCGAGGACGCCCCCGTCGCTCTCCTCGGGCGCATCGCGGAGCGTCCACTCGTAGGTGCCGTCGGGATCGGGGTTTCGCGGAGCCAACTCGACGGAGTCGCCGACGCTCGTCGTGCGCGGCGGACCGGGTTCGTGCATACGGGCTACCGGCGTCGCCCCGGCTTGAGGGTTTCCGTTCTGCGAATGAATGAATAATAATTACACCAAAACTTCATACGCGGTGGGGTCGTTTACCCGCGTAATGCAACTCCGCGACGCGCTCGACGACTACAAGCGAAACACCGGGCACGCCACCCGGTTCCCCGCCGAACGCCGAACCGTCACGGGTCGCTTTTCGGGCGGCGACGGGCGACTCGTCCACGTCGACGCCGGCGGCGAACTCCGCGACTTCGGCTACCCGCTGACCGGTCTCACGGGGCTCGTCCGATCGCGTGTCGGCCTCGCGGTCGGCGACGAGGTCACGTGGCTCGACGAGGTCGCGACCGAGCAGCGCTACGTCGGCGAGACGACCCTGATCGAAACCGTGCATCGCACCGACCGCGGGAGGGTGACTCGGTACGACGCGACGATCGGCGACGCCCACATCACGCGCGCGGCGATCGACGTGGGCGACGACGGGCACGCGAACGTCGACCCCGACGACCTCTCCCTCGTCGTCTACGCCCGGTTCGCGCCCGACGGGCGCGACGACCGCCTCGGCCAGCTCCGGTACGACGACGCGGTCGAGGTGTACCACGACGACGAGCACGACTTCCTCGCGAGCGACACCGGCTTCTCCGACCTACGCGGCCAGCTCCCGGCGACGTTCGCCGAACTGCTCGACGACGCACCCACCGACCTCCCGCGGGACCGCGACGGCGACCGCTACGAGGAGGAGCGCCTCTCCGGCGAGGTCATCGCGGACGTACCCTTCGAGAACGGCGTCGCCACCGTCGGCACCCTCCTGACCGACCGCGAGGAGACGACGCGCGGGGCGGCCCGCGACCGGCTCGCGGAGCTGTTCGACGAGCTCGACGACCCCGACGCGCTCGCCGCGGCGGCGGGTGGGACGACTCCCCCGGTCCCCGACTCCGTCCCGGCTCGGGAGTCGATCGTCGCCGACCTCCGGGTGCTGTCGCTGCTCTCAGCGGAGTCCGGGCTCCGGATCGCCGGCCCCGACTTCGACCCCTTCTACGCGACCTCCGGCGGCTACGGCTACACGTGGTTCCGCGACGACGCCGAGATCTCGACGTTCGCGCTCGACGCCGACGACCGGCTCGGGCTCGGGCTCGACGACTGGCACGCGCGCTCGGCCGAGATGTACGTCGCCACCCAGCGTCCCGACGGCTCGTGGCCCCACCGCGTGTGGCCCCGGAACGGCGCGCTCGCACCGGGGTGGGCGAACGCGCGCATCGAGGACGGCCCCGACGTCGACTACCAGGCCGACCAGACCGGGAGCGTCATCGCCTACCTCGCGCAGGCGCGCGCCGCAGGCGTCGACGTGCCGGACCTCGACCGGACCCTCGTCGCCGCGCTCGCCGGGCTCGACGAGACGCTCGCGGCGGACGGCCGCCCGGTCGTCTGCCAGAACGCGTGGGAGGACAGCGCCGGGCGCTTCGCGCACACGACCGCGACGTTCCTGGAGGCGTACAGCGAGCTCGCGCTCCACGGCGAGACGCTCGACGCGGACTCGCTCGACGCGGCGAGCGGCCTCGACCGCACTGCCCTCCCGGATGATCTCGCCGCCCACGCCCGCGATCAGGCGACGCGCGTGTACGACGCCCTCGACGATCTGTGGGTCCCCGAGCGCGGCTGTTACGCGCTCCGCGAGACGCCGGAGGGCGCGATCGACGACCGGCTCGACTCTTCGACGCTGTCGCTGGCGAGCGCGCACCGGTCGTTCGACGCGCTCGGCGGGGGCGACGAGGGTGAGGGGGCGGGTGCGGTCGACGACGAGCGCCTCGACCGCCTGGTCTCGCACGTCGAGACGGTCGTCGACGGGCTCACGCACGAGACCGACGACATCGCGGGCCTGATCCGGTACGAGGGCGACGGCTGGCGGCGGGCCGGCCAGCGCTCGGAGAAGGTGTGGACGGTCTCGACCGCGTGGGGCGCGAACGCCTGCGCCGAGCTGGCCGTCCTGCTCGCCGACCGCGGCGACCCGCGCGCGGCCGAGATGGTCGAGCGCGCTCGGGAGCTGCTCGCCCAGGTCTCGCCCGGCGGAACGCTCTGCGAACCGACGAGCTACCTCCCCGAACAGTTCTTCGACGACGGGACCCCCGACAGCGCGACGCCGCTCGGATGGCCCCACGCGATCCGGCTGGCGACCGTGGCGCTGCTCGAAGATGAACTCCCGCAGTTCGCTGACCGCGTCGCGGCCGACGACTGACGCTTCGCCCGGCGCGTTCCCGTCGGTACCCACTTATGAACCGACGCGAAGCGCCTGCCGCGCACGAGATCTCACCACCGCCGCGTAACAACCGACGCGCCGGCCCTACCGCCACTCCTCCGCCGGCACGCAGTCCTCCGCTCGGACTGTGATCCACCGGGTCGTCCGTTCGTCGGGATCGCGGTCCCGCTCGAAGAACGTCACCTCCTCGCCGTCGGAGTCACCGTCAGTCCGCTTGCAGACGAGCTCCGACTGCTCGGCACGGATGCGCGCCGATGACGTGGACATACGTGACGATTCGTCCCCGATCGGATAATAAGTATTGGTTTTCGGTCGTGATCAACGAAACAACCGTCGTCGATGGCGGAGATTAACCGGGATCCGAGTGAATCACGGCCCGCCTCCGCCGTCACGTTGCCACGCCGGATCGCCCCGGCCTACAGCTGCCCCGGACCGTCCCCGCCTACAGCCGTGCCAGACCGTCCCCGCCTACA
Source organism: Halorubrum sp. FL23 (assembly GCF_052439115.2). Lineage (NCBI taxonomy): Archaea > Methanobacteriati > Methanobacteriota > Halobacteria > Halobacteriales > Haloferacaceae > Halorubrum > Halorubrum sp. FL23. The sequence goes on along the minus strand of NZ_JBQVRO020000004.1, from coordinate 94,556 downwards.
GCCGCACCGGCACGCCGCGCTCGTCGAGGTACGCCTTCGTCTCCTCGATCGAGTAGTCGCCGAAGTGGAAGATGGAGGCCGCGAGCCCGGCGTCGGCGTTCGCCTCGGTGAACACCTCGTACATGTCCTCGGGAGAGCCACAGCCCGACGAGGCGATGACGGGCGTCGAGACGGCGTCGCACACCGCCGTCATCAGCGGGATGTCGTAGCCGTCCTTCGTCCCGTCCTTGTCGATGGAGTTGACGAACAGCTCGCCGGCGCCGCGCTCCTCGGCCTCCATCGCCCACGAGACGGCGTCGATGCCGGTGCCCTCGCGGCCGCCCTTCTTGGTGCACTCGAACCACACCGCCTCGCCGTCCTCGTCCTCGTAGAAGTGCTCGCCCTCGTCGTCGTACCGCCGGCGGGCGTCGACCGAGATGACGATACACTGGCTGCCGAACGCCGCGGCCCCCTCCTCGATGAGCTCGGGGCGCTCCAAGGCGCCGGTCGTGATCGACACCTTGTCCGCGCCGGCGCGGAGCGTCTCCTTGATGTCGGCCTTGGTGCGGATGCCGCCCCCGACCGTCAGGGGAATGAAACACTCGTCTGCGACCGCGTTCACCACGTTGAGCATCGTCTCGCGGCCCTCCGCGCTCGCCGTGATGTCGAGGAAGACGAACTCGTCGGCGCCCGCGGCGTTGTACTTCTTCGCCAGCTCGACCGGGTCGCCGGTGTACTCCAGATTCTCGAAGTTGACGCCCGTGTACACCGCCGCGTCCCCGTCGTCGTCGAGGTCGACGTCGATACAGGGGATGATCCGCTTCGTGAGTCCCATTCGTTACCGGCCGTTGGCGGCGGTCGGGGTTAAAAGGCCCGGGGCCGCTCTCGTCGCGCGGGTTCCGCCCGGCGCGCGGTCCGCTTCCCGCGCACCGTCACTCCTCCGACGCTCGCCGGTCGTACTTCGCGACGGCGCGGTCCGCGCGCTTCGAGATGCCGTTCGGGTTCCGGGCCGGGCTCCGGTCCCGGCTCCGCGCGACGAGCCCGTCGGAGCCCCCGCCGGCGAGCCCGAAGAGCACGTCGCGGCCGGTGGCGACCCACCGCGACGGGGTCGACTCGCCGCGGAGCACGTCGCCGGCGGCCCCGAGCGCGTCGGCCACGGCGTGCGTTCCGGCCCGCGCGGCCACGGTCGGCCGGACCCCGTAGTTCTTCAGGAGGCGATAGGCGAGCGCCCGGTACTTCCACCCCCACTCGCGGGCGGTGCGCCCGCCGTCGGCGGCGGTCGGGTTCGGGAGGGCCTTGGCGACCGCCATCTCCTCCTGCCACCCCACGGTCCGACCCATCTGCGCCAGCCGATGGGCGGCGTCGCGCGCCCCGCCGGTGTTGAGGTACTCGTCGAAGCCGTCCAGGTCCCGCAGCGACTCGTGTCGGAAGGCGACGTTCCCCCCCTCGAAGTACGTCACCTCGGTGTTCGCGATCGTCCGTCGCTCCGGGCCGCCGCGGGCCTCATCGCTGTTTCGACGCTCCCCGTCCGGCCTCTCGTCGTCGCGCTCTTCGCCGTCGCGTTCCGCCTCCGGATCGATCGGCGTCACCGGCCCGGTCACGGCGTCCGCGTCGCCGAGCCCGGTGCGGACTGCCTCGAGCCACCCCGCCTCGATCCGGTTGTCGTAATCCACGAGGGCGATCGCGTCGCCGGTGGCGACCTCGATGCCGGCGTTGCGGGCGACGTTGACCGTCCGATCGGAGATCTCCACCAGCACGTCCACGTCGTCGCGGTCTCGCACCATCCCGGTGGTGCCGTCGGCGGAGGGTCCGTTGGCGACGATCACCTCCGCCTCGGGAGCGTGGGCCGCCAGCGCGTCGAGGCAGGCGCCCAACCGATCCCGCCCGTTGAGGGTGGGCACGACGACCGAGAGGTCCATACGGTCGGATATCGAGGCCGAGGATTAAAAAGAGATCCGTGCGGACCGACCGCGAGGCTGCGCCGAGACCGATCGACGGGCGGGCAGAGAACCGTCGGCGCGCGGTCGACGGGGGACGTTCGATCGCCGGTCTCGTCCCGGCGGCCGGTGCGCGCGTTCAGATCGTCAGGTAGTACACCTGCTTGCGCGCGTCCTTGAAGCTGTAGCGGGAGTCGACGAGCCCCTCCTCCTCCAGCCGGTTGAGCGCGTAGCGCACGGTCCGGTCGGGGAGCAGCGACTCGTCGGCGAGGCCGCCCTGCGAGAGGGGGGCGTCGCCTTCCAGCACCTTGGCGACGAGCTTGGCGCTCGGGGGCAGTTCGCGTAGGCGATCGCGGTACTCGGACTCCGAGAGACGGTCTTGGTCAGCGGTCTCCGCGGGACTGGTACTCATATCTCATGTCCAACCTGCGCCTATTGGTAAAGGTTGGCTACATATTGGGCAATCTGATTGGAATAATATAATGTGTTAATATCACAGCTCGGGCGGCGATCACTCCCGATCCGTCGGGCGGATTGTGGCGCGGTAACGTGTCCAGTCCGCCGATGAGCGCCGAGTCGTCGGGGCCGCCGTCGCCGAGCGATCGCCGATCGCATCCAGTACGGTTTTGTCGGTCGGGCGTGCAGTACGGACAACGTGAAGGGACAGGACTGGTACCAGGCCGACGAGGTCGCGGAAGAGTACGAGGACGTACGGTTCTCCGGTGGCGGGGAGCTCATCGACAGACGCGAGAAGGAGGCGGTCCTCTCGGCGCTCGGGCCGATCGAGGAGGGACACCGCGTGCTGGAAGTCGCCTGCGGGACCGGTCGGTTCACGACCATGCTCGCGGATCAGGGCGCCGACATCGTCGGTCTCGACATCTCCCGCGAGATGCTCGAACAGGGGCGGCAGAACGCGGCCGAGTCGGGGCTCTCGGACACGGTGGAGTTCGTCCGCGGCGACGCCTCCCGGCTCCCGTTCCCGGACGACCACTTCGACACGGTGGTCGCGATGCGCTTTTTCCACCTGATGGACGACCCGGTTCCGTTCGCCCGTGAGCTGCGCCGCGTCAGCGCCGATCAGGTGTTCTTCGACACGTTCAACAGCCGCAGCCTGCGGACGCTGTACACCTGGCTGCTCCCGATGGGGTCGCGGCTCTACTCCGAGCGGCAGGTCGTCGACATGCTCCGGGCGGCGGAGCTGACGCTCGCCGGCGAGGAACACGACTTCGTGCTGCCGTACGGCTTCTACCGCGAGCTTCCGGGTCCCGTCGCGAAGCCGTTCCGGATGGTCGACGGGCTCGTCGGCAACACGATTCCGGGCGACTACGTGGCGTCCGTCTCCTACTGGGACGCTCGCGTCTCCGGGACCTCCGACGACAGCGACCCCGCAGACGGCGGCTCCGCCGTCGACGACGACGCCGCGGAGTCCGCCGACGCGGACGCCGCTCGGTGAGCTACGCCGACTCCTCCACCACTTCGCCGACCGCGAAGTTCGATTTGACTTCCGTTACCTCGATTTTTACGCGCTCGCCGACCTCCGTCTCCGGGACGATGATCACGTACCCGCGCTCGACGCGGGCGATCCCGTCGCCCTGCTTCCCGAGGTCTTCGATCTCGACGTAGCGCATCTCGCCGGGCTCGACCGGGGGTTGGGGCCCGTCGTCGGCGCGGGACGCCGAGGTGTCGACGCTCTCGTCGGTCGCCTCGGCCGTCTCGGACTCGGATCGTGAGATGAGCGCGACGCGGTAGGTCTCGCCGGGCTCCAGCGAACCGGTCTCGATCTCTCGTCGCGGGACCTCCACGACGTACTCGCCGTCCTCCTCGCGAACGTCGGCGCTGAACAGACAAAGGAGCTTCTCTGAGATCTCCATAGTAGACTCCAGCGAAACGTGGAGACGGACCAGTATAGTTGTACCGCCGACACGCGCCGCTCACCCGGCGAGGAAGGCGCCGACCAGCGCCGCCTCTCCCTTCCGGAGGTGGGCGCCGGCCGTCGACGGCGAACACCCGATCGCCTCGGCCACGTCGGCGACCGACCCGGTCCGTGGCACGTCGTAGTACCCGACGCGGCGCGCGGCGCGGAGCGCTTCCCGCTGGCGCTCCGTGAGGTCCGCGCCGGCCAGCCGTCGGCCGCCGCCGTACGACCCGATCCGCTCGACCGAGACGTCGATCGGGTCCGGCACGGCGGAGAGAACGTCCCGCAACTGGTCCGGCGGGCCGATCACCCCGAACGAGAGCCGGCCGCCCGCCCGGAACGCGATCGGCGGCACGGAGAGGAACTCCGTGTCGACGAACGCGCCGAGGAACGTCTCCAGCGGTCCGCCGAGCCGGTCGTACGCCTTGAGGTAGAACGCGTCGTCGCCGGGCGCGGTCTCGAAGCGGTCGATCGAGTCGATCGCCCGCAGCCGTTCGAGGTACCGCTCTCGGGGGGCGACGACGCGGAACAGCGTGACGAACGTCTCGTCGGGGAGCCGTCGCCACGTCAACAGGTCGGACCGCCACCCGTCGCCGTCGTCGAGGAAGTCGTGCATCGGATGCCGCACCGACGGGGGAAACGCGAACTCCACGCGAACGTATCGCATACGGTTCGTGGCGGCCGCCGTCACTTGAATCTTAAAAACACACGGACTGATCCGTGCGAAGGCTCAGCGGTTTCCCTCGGTGATCCGTTCGTATGGGAGACACGACACGCCCGCCGGACCCCGGCGGGCTCCCGGTGCTCGGAAACGTCCACGAGATCGCGAGCGACGCGCTCGGGTTCTACGAACAGCGGTCCGCCGAGCACGGCGGGGTCGTCCGGTACGACGTGTTCGGCACGGAGAGCTACCTCGTGACCGACCCCGAGGCGATCGGGCAGATCCTCGTCGAGGAGCACGACCGGTTCGTGAAAGGCGAGATGCCCCGCGAGCGGCTCGGTGGCCTCCTCGGCGACGGGCTGTTCCTCGCCGAGGGGGAGGCGTGGCGCGAGCAGCGCACGGCGATCCGGTCGGCGTTCTTCCGCGAGCGGGTCGCCGCCTACGGCGACGCGATGGTCGACCGCGCCCGCGAGACGGCGAACTCGTGGGAGGACGGCGCGGTCGTCGACGTACACGCCGCGTCCACCGAGTACGCGTTCGCGGTTCTCGCGGAGAGCCTGCTCGGAAGCGATATCGAGCGCGAGCGCGAGACTGTCCGGGCGGCGTCCGCGGCGATCACCGACCGGTTCGACACGCGCCGGCTGACGTCGTTCCTCCCCGAGTGGCTGCCGACGCCGGCGAACCGACGGTACCGCCGGCGGCTCGACGCCCTCCGCGAGACGATACGCGGGCTCGTCGCGGAGCGCCGCGCGGCCGACCCGCCGGCCGATCCCGGCGCCGCGGACGACCTCCTCGGCACCCTCGTCGCGGCCGCGGAGATGGGGGCGCTCGACGACGGCGAACTGGTCGACAACGCGGTGACGTTCCTCTTCGCCGGCCACGAGACGAGCGCGCTCGGGCTGACGTACGCGCTGTACTGCCTCGCCGACACCCCCGAGTTTCAGGCGCGGGTTCACGCGGAGGTCGCGGCGCTCGGCGCCGATCCGACTCCCGCCGACCTGCGCGAGTGTCCCGCCCTGACCGCGGCGGTCGACGAGGCGCTCCGCCTGTACCCGCCGGTCCACTCCTTTTTCAGGGAGCCGACCGAGCCGGTCTCGCTCGGCGGCTACCGCGTCCCGGCCGATGTCGTGCTCACGCTCTCTCCGTGGACGGTCCACCGCGACGGGCGCTGGTGGGACGACCCCGAAACGTACCGGCCCGAGCGCTGGCTCCGCGAGACCGACGCCGGCGAGACGGTTCACGGCGACGACCGCCCCGGACCGGCGGTGGGGGAGCGCCCCGAACACGCCTTCTTCCCGTTCGGCGGGGGACCGCGCCACTGCATCGGCATGCGCTTCGCGCGACAGGAGCTTCGCCTCGCGGTCGCGACGCTGCTCCGCCGGGTGCGACTCGAGCCGGTGACGACGGAGCTGTCGCTGCAGGCGAGCGTGAACACCCGCCCGGAGGGTCCGGTGCGCGTACGCGCTCTCACGCGAGACGAGCAGCTCGACCCGGACGATCCGTCCGATACCAGTTGACAAACAATCATATGTACTTCGACATAGACACTCCGATCATGGCCCTCTCAGACAGCAGCACTCGCCGTCGCATCGCCGTCGCGCTCGCGCTCGTGGCGCTCCTGTCGCCGCTCGCGACCGGGCTCGCCACGGCGCAGTCCGTTCAAGGCGCATCCGGGTCCATCGTCGTCGACGAGGGAGAGACGGTCGACAGCGTCGAGGGCGCGGCCGCCACGATCGTCGTGCGCGGCACCGTCGAGGGCGACCTCTCCGGTGCGGCCGGCTCGATCCGGATCGCCGAGACGGGCCGCGTCGGCGGCAACGTCCAGGCCGCCGCCGGGACCGTGATCGTCGACGGCACGGTCGGCGGAGACGCGGAGATCGGCGCCGGCTCCTTCGAACTGACGGAGACCGGTCGAATCGACGGCTTGCTGGACGCCGGCGCGGGCTCGATCGTCGTCGACGGCGCGGTCGGCGGCGACGTTCGCGCGGCCGCCGGCTCGGTCGTCCTCGGCCCCACCGCGGACATCGGCGGCGAGTTCCGGTACGACGCCGACGAGTTCACGCAGAGCCCGGACGCGACCGTCGCCGGCGGCGTCGTCGAGGACACGAGCCTCGGCGGCACGGGTTCCGGTGGCGGCGACTTCGTTCCGTCGTGGGTCGGATCCGCGTACGGCGTCGCCGCCAACCTCGTGTTAGGCGCGGTCCTCCTGCTCGCGTTCCCCCGGTTCTCGCGCGGTGTCTCCGACCGAATCGGCGGGGGACCGCTCGCCAGCGGCGGGGTCGGACTCCTCGCGCTGATCGCCGCACCGATCGCTCTCGCCCTCGTGGCGATCACGATCGTCGGGCTCCCGCTGGCCCTCGTCGGGATCGCGGCCTACGTCGTCGCGCTCTGGGTCGGCTCCGTGTACGGCCGGTACGCGCTCGGATCGTGGGTCCTCGCCCGGCTCGGCCGGCCGAACCGGTGGGCCGCGCTCCTGCTCGGCGTCGTCGGGGTCGCCCTGATCGGGCTGGTCCCGTGGGCGGGCGGGCTCGTCGAACTGCTCGTCCTCCTGCTCGGACTCGGTGCGCTCGGACTCGGGCTTCGGGACCGATATCGAGGACGGAACGACGCGATCGTCTCCGACAGCGACCCGGTGGAGGTGGACTGACCGCGGGGCTGCTCACCGTCTCGTCCTCGTTTCTCTCTTCCACCTCACTTCTCTCCTCTCACCCTCGTTTCTCTCTTCCCGCTCTCCATGCCTCCCGCCCCGATCGCCACACCTCCCGACGCCGCTCCCGGCTCCGGCAACCCCCGCCACCGGACCAAGACCTTTCTCGCGGTCCCCCGAACCACCCCGCATGAGCGATCCGACATTCCGCCACGGAGCCGTCTCGCCCCCGATCGTGACGCCGTTCGACGCGACCGGCGCCGTCGACGCCGACGCGCTCGCGAACCACGTCGAGACGCTCGTCGACGCCGGGCTCGACGGCATGGTTCCCTGCGGAACGACGGGCGAGTTCGCCAGTCTCACGGACGAGGAGTGTCGGACGGTGATCGAGACCGTCGTCGAGGCGGCCGACGGTCGCGTGCCCGTGCTCGCCGGCGCGGCGGACACGACCGTCTCGGGCGTGCGCGATCGGCTGCGGTTCGCGGCCGAGACGGGCGCCGACGCGGGGCTCGTCACGCTCCCGTACTACCACACCTCGACTGACTCCGACGGCCAGCGGGCGTTCTTCGAACGGGTCGCCGACGACTCCCCCGTCCCGATCTACCTGTACGACATCCCGCTGACGGTCGGCGAGCGGATCGACCCCGAGGTGGTCGCCGAACTCGCCGCCCACGAGTCGGTCGTCGGGCTGAAGGACACGTCGGGCGACCTCTCCGGGCTCGACGGCGTCATCCGCCGGACTCCGGAGTCGTTCACCGTCTTCCAAGGGGTCGACGCCCAGCTCTATCCGACCGTGACGCTCGGCGCGGACGGCGGGATCAACGCGCTCTCCCAGGTGATCCCCGAGGCGTTCGTCGCGCTCGGCGAGGCGCTCCGCGCCGGCGACGACGACCGCGCGCTGGCGCTCCACCGGGAGGCGATCGCCCCGCTTTTCGCTCGCTGTGCCGACTACGGCTTCGCGCCGGCCACGAAGGTCGCGGCCGCGCATCGCGGATTCATTCCGGACCCGGCGGTCCGACCGCCGCTCACGCTCCCGGACGCGGCGGGGCGGGAGGCGATCGCCGCCGATGTCGACGCGGCGCTCGACGCGGTGTGACTGTCGGCGAGACGCCGATTCGGGCCCGAGTGCGTCAGTCCCCGTCGATCGGCGTCCCGTCCGCCTCCTTCGGTCCCTCGGAGTCGAAGACCACCACGTCGCCGTCGGCGCGCTCGGCGGCGGACGGATCGTAGCCGTCGCGCACGCCGATCGCCTCCGTCAGTTCGCGGACCGCGCGCTCCTTGAGCGACGCGGCCAGCGCCTCGGCGTCCGCGCGAGAGATGTCGCGGCCGAGCCCCTCGCACTCGTGGGCGCGGACGACGCCCTCGGCGTCCACCGCCTCGCCCATCGGCTGGCTCGTCCCCTCCAGGGCGACGCTGAACGGGTAGGTCCGGCAGATGAGCGGGCGGGCGTCGTGGACGGTACAGGCCCCTTGCCCGTTCGCCTCCGCGTAGAAGGTGCAGTCCCCGCAGTCGTCGGTCGCGAGCGCCCACTCGAACGTCTCGCCCGTGGGCTCGCCGTCGTCGCCCTCGGAGAGCCCGAACGGCATGGGGCGGGCCACGTCGCGCCAGTCGTACGAGTCGTCGGACTGCGCCTCGGCGGCGTCGGCGACCGCGCGGACCTCGTCCGGGAAGACGGTGGCCGTGTGCGGCTCGCGGTCGTCGGGGGCGTCGCCGTCGCCCCCGTGGCAGTCGGCGCCGGCGTCCTCCGCCCCCTCCCCCGCCGGCGCGCCGCCGGGTTCGTCGGGGGCGTATCCCGTACAGCAGCCGCCACAGCGCGTGCACTCGAAGCCGATCGACTCGATGGCGTCGGCGAGCTCGCCGGCGTCGAGGTCGCGGGCGCGTTCGAGTTCGGCTTCGAGCGATTCCATGGAGACGCTTGCGGCGCGATCAGGTTAATCCCGTCCCTTCGGGAGTCGCGTCGGCGTTCGAGGGTGCAGCCGCCGAAGGAGCGAAGTGCGACCGCCCCCTACCGAGGGGGCGTGAAGGAGTACGAGCGGAAGGGGCTCCTCGAACGCGTCAACCGCGAGGCGGCGACGGTCGGCGCGGATATCCCCGAGGAGATCGAGATCCAGGGGGAGCCGATCGAACTGCGGTCGTTCGTCTTCGAGATCAAGCGCCGCGACACCGTCCCGCCCGGCGAGCGGGAGCGGGTCGAGCAGGCGAAACGGAACCTCCGGCGCGAGCGCTTAGACCGGCTCGAACCCATCGAGGAGAACGAGGTGAGCTACGATCGCGGCGAGGAGCTGGCGGCCTCGATCATCGGGATCGACCGCGCGCTCGACGCCCTGGAGGGGCTCGACGCGCCCGACCCCGAGACGGAGGCGAAGCGGCAGGAGACGGCCGACCGCAAGCGCTGGATGAGCTTCTTGAAGAAGGCGCTCGGCCGGGACGACGCGGGCGGGGCGGGCGGTCGAACGCGGTTCTGACGGGTCGGCGGCCGCGCTCGCCGCCGACGGAGACGGCTTCAGGCCGACTGGAACTGCAGGCGGTAGTCGTAGTAGCGGTCGTCGTAGCGGATCCGCTCTGACCCGGACTCGCTCCACCCCGCGTCCTTCCGAATGTTGCCGTCGAGGTACGGGCGCTCGTGTATCGCTCGGAGCACCTCCGCGTACCCGTCCGAATAGGGGTGTGACTCCTCGTATCCCCCGCGGGCGGCGGCGTCGATCACCGCCCGCGCGTCGGCCGAGAGGTCGTCGCCCTCGATCCGCGCGCCGACCGTCCGCGCCCGGACGATCGCCTCCATCCGCTCCGGCGACTCCGCGACCGGCTCGGCGACCGCGCGGTACACGGGCTCGTAGAACCGCTCGCGGGTGACCGCGACCCGATAGACGGTGTCGCGGTACGTGACGCGGTTCGGGCCGTCGCCGTCGAGCAGTTCGCTCGCGTCGATCGCGTCCGCGTCGCGGTAGACGTAGCCGCCGCGTTCCACTAGGCCGACCGGCACGCCGCCGACGTCTCCCCGCGCTCGCGCCGAGAAGTGGGCGATTTCGACAGCGCGTCGGTCTCCCGCCGGGAGCGTCTGCTTCCCGACGGCGCCGTTCCCGTCGTCGTCGGTCTCCCCGTCCGCGTCGGTCCCGTTGCCGCCGTCGGCCCCGTCGGCCTCGAACAGCCGGAGCACGGGGCGCGTCGCTTCCGCTTCGTCGACGACGACGGAGCTCAGCCGATAGTAGGTCCCCTCGTGGGCGGCGTACGTCGGGTCGTCGCTCGCGGACGGGAACGGCTTTCGGTACTGCGTGGTGTACCGCTCCCCGTTTCGGGCGGACTTGAACGCCGCCTCGTCCCATCCCGGGCCGGCCGCCGCGAGATCGACGACGGCGGTGTCGCGGAGGGTGTCCCCCGCGTCGTCGAGCGTGAGCGCCAGCACGCGGTCGTCGTCGCCGTCCGCGGGGCCGCCCGTCACCGATCCGTCGAGGCAGCCGGCAAGCGCGCCCGCCGCCGCGGCGACGCCGCCGGCGAGCAGCCGGCGTCGGGAGGGGTTCGGATTGGTCATACGCGTCGTTCGTCGGCCCCACATAAATGGGTCGTCGTTGCACAAAGAGCCGCTGTGGTCTCCGGGGCGACTGCCCTCACCTCCGGCGCAACGGCCGTGGTCCCCCTCAGTTCCCCGTGAAGTCGATCCGCGAGTCGCCGGCGTCGCCGTCGCGGTTCGCGTGGCCGAGCCGGACGAACTCGTAGGCGTCGTCGGCGAGGTACACCGCGTCGCCGTCGACGGTCACGTCGACGCCCTCGAGCACGGCCCCCTCGCAGGGGCCGAAGTTGCAGTAGCCGCTGTCGGCCTCGAACGTCGCGCCGTGCTTCTGGCAGAACACCTCGCCGTTGCGCACGAACGCCCCGTCGTCCTTGTCGAGGCGCACGTCGGTCCAGTGTTGACAGTAGTTGCGGAACGCGCGCACGTCGCCGGCCGCCCGAGTGAGGATCGCCTCGGCCTCGGGCGTCCCGGCTTCGGACTCGCCCACGTCGCCCTCCCCGTCGTCGACGCTCTCCGGGTCGACCGGGCGCAGGGTCACGAGCAGCGTGCTGTCCTCGGGAACCTCCTCGACGGCGGCGATCCGACGGTCCGCGTCCATACGCGTCCGTGGCCGGCGGCGCGCTTCAACGGATCGATAACACGACGCCTCGCGCGCCCGGCGACGCCGCGCGGCGCGCGCCCTCCGCGCTTCACTCGCGTTCGGTCTCGGTCGCTCGCTCGGCGTCGTCGGTCTCCTCCGCCGTCTCGTCGGTCTCCCGCTGCGCTTCCTTCCGCGCCCTGTCCGCGGCGAGCTCCTTGTCGATGTCGTCCTCGACGTATCCCATCGACTCCACGGTGACGACGTTGCCGCCGCCGGGGTCGACGACCATCACCTCCTCGCCCTCCTCGATCTCGCCTTCGATCGATCGCGCGGAGTAGTGGGGGTTGAAGCCGCCGCCGGAGAGCTTCACCTCGCCGCCGGCGGTGGTCACCGCTTCGGTGACGACGCCGGTCTTCCCTTTCAGCGACGCGCTGTCGCTCGTCTGCTGTTGGCCCTTCCCGCCGTAGAGGTCGAACTCGTGGTAGCCGTAGAAGGCCGCCGCGCCGAACACGAGCGTCAGGAGCGCCATGACGAGGATCAGGCCCGCACCGACGACCCCGAGCGACGTGAGGAGGAGCCCACCGAGCCCCGCTCCGATCAGCGCGATGCCGACCACGATGAAGTTCGCGCCCGGCGCGAGCGCCTCCGCCATCGAGAGCAACAGCCCGGCCGTCAACAACAGCAGGGGGAGCGTGTCCGGGGAGAGGAGCCCGGACTGCGCGAGCACGTCCATGTCCAAACGTACGGCCGCGGCAGTATAAGTGGTGGTACGGGAGGAAGCAAGTGGCGGTACGGGAGGGCGCAAGTGGTGGTACGGGAGGGCGCAATCGGCGGTACGGAAAGGCGCAAGTGGCGGTACGGGAGGGCAGCGACGCGGGATGGGAACAGCGCGGGATGAAACGGATCGGGAGTCGACAACGCGGTCGACGGCGACTCGGGGCCCCGACCGATCAGAACCCGAGGAAGAGGACGGCGATCGTGAGCACGACCCCTAACACGACGAATACCGCGTGTTCGGCGTCGATCGACCCGGGCTCGATCGGTTCGGTTTCTGGCGTGTGAGTGTCCTCGGTGACGCCGCCGGGGCCGACGTCCTCGACGGCGAACCGCCACTCGCGCTCGTCGCCGTCTCCGTGTTCGGCCTCGTCCGGGCGCGTCTCGTTCGCCCGGCTCCGAACCTCGTCGCGCTCCCCGTCGTCGCTGCTCATGCTCGCGGCTACGCGACTCATCTGTAAATGGCTGGCGGGTGGGGAAGCCTCCCCGCGCTACCGCTTCCGCGCCGCCGCGATCACGTCGCCGTCGTAGACCACGCCGCGCTCGCCGTCGACCGTGATCACGGTCCCGTCGGTCACGCTCTCGGGGAGGTGCGCGCCGGAGACCATCGGCACGCCGAGCTCCCGGGCGACCACCGCCGGGTATCCCGTCATCCCTTCGCGGGCGTCGATGATCCCGGCGACAGCGTTCAGGTCGCCCGTGAACTCGCCCTCGAAGCTGGGGCCGAGCGCGATGATCGACCCGTCCGGGAGCTCGCTCAGATCGCCGTCGGCGGTGTGGTACACCGGGGCGGCGACGCGACCGGCGGCGACCGCCTTGCCGGTCACCAGCGTCTCGGCGGCGACGTGGACCTTGAGCGTGTTCGTCGTGTTCGTCCCCTCGAACTCCGAGAGCATCCCCGAGAGCACGACGAGCGTGTCCCCGGACGAGGCGCCGCCGGTGTCGAGCGCGGCGTCGACCGCGTTGTCGAGGATCGTCTCCATGTCGTGGACGTACTCGGTCAAGACGGGACGAACCCCCCACGAGAGTGCGAGCTGGCGACGGACGCGGTCGTCCGGCGTCGTCGCGACCACGGGGACCGCCGGTCGGAACATCGCCGTCTTGCGGGCCGTGAACCCGGACTCCGAGACGGCGACGACCGTGGAGGCGCCGATGTCGCGGGCGAGGTAGCGCGCGGACCGGGCCAGCGCCTCGGTCCGCGAGCCCTCCGCGGCGGTCGGCACGCGCTGTTCGCGCGTCTCCGCGTACTCGTCGCTCGACTCGACCTCACGGACGATCCGGTCCATCGTCTCGACGACGTTGACGGGGTCATCGCCGATGGCGGTCTCGCCGGAAAGCATCACGGCGTCGGTGCCGTCGAGGACCGCGTTGGCGACGTCGGAGGCCTCCGCCCGGGTGGGCCGCCGCGAGTGGACCATCGAGTCGAGCATCTCCGTCGCCGTGATGACGGGGACGCCCGCGTTGACGCACTTCCGGATGATCCGCTTCTGAATGACGGGCACGTCCTCCAGCGGGCACTCCACGCCGAGGTCGCCGCGGGCGACCATCACGCCGTCGGCGGCGTCGACGATCCCGTCGAGGTTGTCGACCGCGCCCGCCCGCTCGATCTTCGCGATGATCGGGATGTCGCCGCCGCCCCGCTCCTCCAGCGCGTCTGCGATCTGGTACACGTCCTCGGCGTTGCGCACGAAGGAGGCCGCGACGAAGTCGGCGTTCGCCCGGGCGGCGAGGTCGAGCTCGGCCTCGTCCGCCGGGGTGATGAGGTCCACGTCGATGGCGACGCCGGGGAGGTTGACGCCCTTCCGCGAGCTGAGCTCCCCGCCGGAGACGACGGTGGCGACGACCGACTCGCCGTCGACCCGCTCGACCCGGCACTCGATCCGACCGTCGTCCAAGAGGATCGTATCGCCCGGACCCGCGGCCGCGATGGAGTGGGTGAGGCCGACGCGTTCGGGGGTGGCGTCGTCGCCCTCGACGAACGTCACCTCGGAGTCCGTCGCGAGCGAGATCGGGTCGTCGAGCTCGGCGGTCCGGACCTCCGGTCCCTTCAGGTCGACCATCACCGCGAGCGGGTCGTCGAGCTCGGCGTCGACTTCGCGCGCGTGTTCGATGACCTCCTCGCGGTGGTCCGTCGTCCCGTGGCTGGCGTTCAGCCGGACGACGGACATCCCCGCGTCCGCGAGGTCGCGGATCGTGTCCCGGTCGTCCGACGCAGGACCGATCGTACAGACGATTTTGGCGTTTCGCATGTCGGCGGTTTCGTCGCAGGGGCGGAAAAAGGCACACGGTTGAGTCGCCACCGAGTGAACGTTCATGAGGTTCGCCGGGAGGACGACTGCACCCCCGGAGCCCGCCGCTCACGGCGTGAGAGTGACGGACAGCGCGAGCGCGGCGGCACCGACGCCGAGGAACAGCCGGTTCGCGCGGGGGTTCGCCGCCGGCGTCAGATCGAGCGTCACGTGCCGCTCCGAGAGGGGGCGAAACGGCCAGATCCCCATCGGCGTGATCGCGTCGCCGGCGACGTGCGAGGTGAGCGAGAGCGCCGCGACACCACCGACGAAGGCCGCGGTCCACGGCGGGCGGACGACCGCCGTCGCGACGGCGACGACCGCGCCGACGGCGACCGTGAACGCGACCGTGTGCGTCGGGCCGCGGTGCGAGACCGGCAGTCGGTGATCGAGATCGGGTAGCGTCGCAAACGCGACGGCGACCGCCGCGCCGAGGACCGCCAGTTCCGGCGCACCGGCGACGCGGACCGCTCCCGCGACCGGCGCGTACGCGAGCAGCGCGATCCCGACGTGGCCCCGCCAGTACATGGGCGACGCTCGGGGAACGCCGCTGAAAAACCCGTTGGGGGAGGCGTCGGCGGAGCGGGCGCTCGCGTCGCCTCTAGTCGTCGGCGGGCGCGGGCGCGTCGCCCGCGGAGAGCCGGACCTCCGGTTCGTCGACGCCGAGTTCGTCGAGCGCGGCCTGCGCGGCGCGCTTCCCGGAGACCAACATCGCGCCGAACGTCGGCCCCATCCGCGGGAGGCCGTGGGCGGTCGCGACCGCCATGCCGGACGCGATCAGCCCGTCGTGGACGACGCCGGTGTGCTCGACCACGGCGTCCTCGCTCTCGCCGACCCACATCGAGTCGTGGCCGGGCGAGTCGTGGCCGGGCGCGCCGTACTCGCCGTCTCCGGTCTGGTCCATCCCGGTGTTGTGCTCCTTCGCGTGTTCGATGCCGGGCGCCGAGAGGACGCCGCGCTCGTCGAGCTTGCTGATCGCGACCGCGTCGTGGCCGGTCGCGTCGATCACCAGGTCGGACTCGATCGCGATGGGGTCGACGCAGGTGATCTCGCGGGGGAGCGCGTGGACCGGCGTCCAGTTCATCACGATCCCGCCGACGCGGTGGTCCTCGCGGACGACGAGGTCGGTGAACTCGGTCATGTTCTGGACGCGCGCGCCGGCGTCGCAGGCCGCCTTGATCAGCCCGGAGCAGGCCTCGGGGCCGGCGGCGGTGTAGAGCCCGTCCACGTCGTCGACCGGCTCGTAGTCCACGTCGAGGTCGTCGAGGACCTCCTGTGCCGGATCGCGGACCGTCACCGTGTTCATCAGGAACCCGCCGAGCCAGAAGCCGCCGCCGAGATAGTTGTTCTTCTCGACGATCAGCACCTTCACGCCGCGCTCGGCCAGCTCTTTGGCGGCCATCAGCCCCGACGGGCCGCCGCCGAGGATGATCACCTCCGAGTCGGTGAACTCGAGGAACCCGTCGGTCCACTCGTTGCCGATCGCCTTCGTTACGTCCGTCTCGCTCACGTCGCTGAAGCCGTCGAATCCGTGCATACAACCAAGTAATATTACTTAGTAGTGAAAGGCGTTGCGGTCGTCGTCGCCGCTCGCGATCGGCGGTGGGATCGACTCCGTCGCCGCGCTCTCAGCGCGGCGCGACCGGCTCCGCGCTCCGGCGTCCCCGACTCGTAGCCTTTTTACCCGCGCTGGCGGTAGACGGAGTCACTATGGCTGAGGACAAGGCACGAAGCACCGGCAGCGCGGGCCGATTCGGCGCCCGATACGGCCGGGTCTCCCGCAAGCGGGTCCAGGACATCGAAGAGGAAATGCAGAACGCCACCGTCGACGGCGACGACGTGAAGCGCGTTGGCACCGGCATCTGGGTCAACGAGGAGACCGGCGAGACGTTCACCGGCGGCGCGTACCGCCCCGAGACGCCCGGCGGTCGCACCGTCCGCCGCTCCATCCGCGCCGCGCTCTCCGACGAGGAGTAAGGCGATGAGCTACAAGTGCTCCCGCTGTAAGCGCGACGTCACGCTCGACGAGTACGGCGGCGTGCGCTGTCCGTACTGCGGCCACCGCGTCCTCCTGAAGGAGCGCGGCGGCGACGTGAAGGAAGTCAACGTCGAGTAACCTCGCGCCCCGATCGCGTCACCGTGACTTCCGACGCCACCGTTTCGACTTCCGAGCGCGCGCACGAAAC
This sequence comes from Halorubrum sp. FL23, assembly GCF_052439115.2. Taxonomy (NCBI): domain Archaea; kingdom Methanobacteriati; phylum Methanobacteriota; class Halobacteria; order Halobacteriales; family Haloferacaceae; genus Halorubrum; species Halorubrum sp. FL23. Next base: position 78,081 of record NZ_JBQVRO020000004.1, on the reverse strand, counting down.
GGTTCTCTCGTTCCGCTACCCCTCCGAGCGGCGCGCACGGCTCGTCGGCGACGCGCTCGCCCCCGAAGTCGGCGAGATCGACGACGCCCGATCAGCCGCGACCGTCTCCCGCGACGGCGACGCGGTCCGAGTCCGCGTCGTCGCCGACGACCTCGTCGCCCTCCGCGCCGGGATCAACAGTTGGTCGCGGCTCGTCGACGTCGCCGAGCGCGTCGGCTCGGGACGCGGTCGAGAGTAGCGGCGACCTGCCGTTTTCTCGCCTCTCCGGCGCTGTGCCCTCCGATCCGATCGTCGTCCGAGAAGTCGGGGGTTTTTCCGTCCGGGACGCCTCGTCTCGCCCATGCAAGGGAACATGCCGCCCGAGGCACAGGAGAAGATCGAGGAGCTGCAGGAGCTGCAGGAGACCGCACAGCAGGTCGCCGAGCAGAAAGAGCAGGCCCAGACCGCGCTCAACGAGTCCAAGACGGCGCTCGACGCCCTCGAAGACGTCGACGATGACGCCGGAATGTACCGCGAGATCGGCGAGGTCCTCGTCGAGACGGACTACGAGTCCGCCTACGACGACCTCGAGAACAAGGTCGACTCCCTCGAAGTTCGCGCCGAGCAGCTTCAGAAGCAGGAGGAGCGCGTCGAGGAGCAGTTCGACGAGCTGCAGGACGAGCTCCAGCAGATGCTTCAGGGCGGCGCCGGCGGCGGCCCGATGGGTCCGGGCGGTCCGGGCGCGGGCGGCGCGTAAGCGCCGATGTCCGACGGATCGAGCGACGGATCGACCGGCGAACCGGTCGGTGCAGGCGACGGGAGCGCCGATGACGAGCCCACGGACGACGAAGTCGTTCGCACGGCCGCAGAGGCCGCCGAAGGCGTCGTGTTCGCGCACTACGACCAGTCGGCGGTGACCGATCTGGACGTGACGGTCACGTTCGAGGAGGGCGTCCTCGACGTCGATGTCTACCTGAACGCGCCGGACGACCCCGACCCGGACGCCGTCGCCCGCGAGGCGGCCGAAACCGCCGGCGAGGCGGTCGACGAGCTGTTCGAAGCGTAGGGCGGCGCACCTTTTTCAGCCCGCCGTGCCGACCGACCCGAGAGCGACGCCAGTCTCGACGGCGGAGTACCAGTTCGCGTGACTCTCCTGATCGATAACTATTAATCGTGTTATTGTGTATCGGTACCATATGTCATCTAGCTACGGCGGTACGTCGGCGTTCGATCGGCTCCGCGCGCGGCTCGACGGACGAGATCACGCCTGCGAGGAGTGCGGGTTCGTCGACGAGGAGGGTTCGTGGGAGGCGGTGACGACGGGCGCGACCGTCGAGTACCGACGGGAGTGCCCGAGCTGCGGGACCGAGCGCGTTCAGACGTACCGTCTGTGAACGGGAGGACCGTTCCGGGACCGTTCGCGCCGAGGTAACGGTTAAGTCGTTGGCGTGTGGGCTGAGACGACATGTACGACGCGATCCTGTGTCCGACCGACGGGAGCGCCGGCAGCGACGCCGCGATCGAACAGGCCTGTGGTCTCGCCGCCCTGACGGGCGCACGGGTCCACGCGCTGTTCGTCGTCGACGAGGGGATCGCCGGCGCCGACGAGTGGGACTTGGTCGTCGAGCGCGAGGAGGAGCGCGGCGAGCGCGCGCTCGACGCGGTCGTCGGAGCCGCGACGGAGCGCGGCGTCGAGGCGGAGCGCCACCTCCGACGCGGGCACCCCCACGAGGAGATCCTCGACGCCGCGGCCGACTACGACATCGATCTGATCGTGATGGGGACCCACGGGCGCACCGGGATCGGGCGCTTCGTTACGGCGGGGTCGGTCGCCGAGCGGGTCGTGCGACACAGCGAGCTCCCGGTGTTGACGGCGCACATCGGCGAGTAGCTCTCGGCCCTACGCGGACTCGCAGATCGCGACGAAGTTCTCGAACACTTCCTCGCCCCGCTCGGTGTGGGCGACCTCGGGGTGCCACTGGACGCCGAACAGCCCCGCCTCGGCGTTCGCCATCGCCTCCACGTCGCAGACGTCGGAGGTGGCGGTTCGAACGAACCCCTCGGGGACCTCGGTCACCTCGTCGGCGTGGGAGGCCCAGACGCGCGTCTCGGGCGCCAGCGAGCCGACGAGCGGGTCCTCGTCGTCGACGATCTCCACGTCGACGTCGGCGTAGCCGCCGTAGTCGCCGCCGCCGACCGCGCCGCCGCGCTCCAGCGCGATCAGCTGCATCCCGAGACAGATCCCGAGCACGGGCACGTCCAGATCGAGGTAGTCGGGCGCGTTGCCGACGCGGTCCATGTCGGGGCCGCCGGAGAGGACGATCCCGTCGGCGTCGATCTCCGCCGGGGGCGTGCCCGCCGAGACGATCTCGGTGTCGACGCCCACGTCGCGGAGCGCCCGCCGTTCGAGGTGGGTGAACTGGCCGTGGAGGTCGATGACGACGATCCGGGTCATGGCTCCGGTTGGCGGCTCCCGCACAAAAACGGCTCGGAACGGAGCGCAGTATCGTGGTGGTTTCGGCCGCGAAATCCGATCGATAATACACGAACGCGGATCAATCCGGGGATCAATCCGCGGGATCGCCGCCGATCAGAGGTCCAGCGGCCCGCTCTTGGTGAACTCCCGGAGCAGCACCGTGGCGTACGACCCGCTGGGGAGCGCGAACGCGAACCGCGGATCGCCGCCCTCGAACGTCACGTCGAGGTCGCTGCGGAGGAGGATCGCCCGCCGGGTGCCCGACGAGTCGAACTCGCCGGGGAGCGCGAAGTCGCCGGGCTCGATCCCGGCGCCGTCGAGGACCTCCCGTTCGATCTCGCCGGGCTCACCGTCGCCGAGGTCGGTCTCGGTGCCGACGAGGGGCGCGGTGACGAACGCCCGCCCGCGCTCGCAGTGGCGGGTGACGACGGAGACCCGGTCCTCGTCGACCCGCTGGAGGCGGTCCGTGTCGGGCGCGTACAGCTCGTCGGGGGCGTCGCCGTCGGCGAAACAGACCACGTCGCCGGCGACGGGCCGGTCGAACGGGAGCCCGCGGCGCAGGCGCTCGCTCAGCACCCGGTTGAAGAGGAACGACTGCGCGGCGTTGACGAACAGCCGCTGGAGGTTCGAGGGGACCGCCTCCAGCGCGTGGCGCCAGTCGTCGTGATCCGGGGGCGCGTCGGGGGGCACGTCGCGCTCGGCGAGCCGGTGGACCATCGAGCGCTCGAAGCGGAGTTTCCCCGGGATTGCGTCGAGGCAGGCCTCCCAGTCGCCGTCGCCGGTGCCGTCGGCGGTGGCGGGGTCGTCGCCCGCGCCGAGGCCGTCGCCCGCGCCGCCGTCGCCGACCCCGAACGCGGCGTCGACGCGGTCGCGCGCGGCGCGGGTGTCGTCCGGCTCCGTCGCCGCGGGATTGCCGGCGTACAGCCGTACCGCCTCGCGGACGTCGCCGCGGACGACCGCGAGTCCGACGCGGTGCGTCACGGGGCGCCGGCTCCCGAAGCGCTGCTGGCCGAAGTAGTTGGGGACGCCGACGACGGCGCCGTTACCGCCCGGACCGGTCGCCTCCGTCTCCCCACCGTCGCCCCCGAACGCCCGCAGGTCCGCCACCACGTCGGCGACGCGCTCGGGGGCCTCGCTTCCCGCGTCGGCGACGCGGATCTCGAAGGCGTTGCCCGCGAGGTCGCCGAACGAGAGGCCGCGGCCGGCCCGCCCGAGGGGATCGATCTCGGCGCCGCGGATCTCGGGGAGGTCGTCGGGGTCGACCTCGCGGAGCGTGAACAGCTGGGTGGTGACGGCGCGCTTGTCCTTCGTCCCCGCCCACGAGACGCGCTCGCGGCTGATCCCGAGGGCGTCGGAGATCCGGCGCGCGAAGTCGTTCGTGTCCCAGTCGCGGAGCGTGACGCGGACGACGAGCTCGGGGTAGCTCCCGGTGTCCGCGCCGAGCGGCTCCGGCTCGAACGCCTCCAGCTCGCGGACGCGGAAGTCTTCTGGCGACTCGCGGAGCCGACCGCCGATCCCGTCGGCGTCGCTGACGTAGTGGTCGATGCCCGCGGCGCGCTCGGTCGGGTGCGCCTCGCGGAGCGTGTGGGGCGAGGCCATCTAGTAGAGCGAGAGGTCGCCGGTCACGCGGTCGACGGTGTCGTCGCGGGCGGGTCCCACCGCGAGCGCGGTGACGGTCCCCGGTTCCAGTTGGGTGTGGCCGGCGTCGCGGACGATCGCGTACGGGATCCCCTCTTTGTCGGCCTTGTCGGCCAGCGCGAACAGCTGGCTCTCGGAGTCGCCCTTGAGAACGATCTTCTTCTGTCCCTCGCCCTGCCACTTCTTGCGGACGCGTCGCCCGGCGTCCTGGTACGCCGACAGCGACGCGTGCGCGACCTGCGCGGCGAGTTTCCCCTCACCCATCCCGATGTCGGTGCGGGCGACGATGGCCTGTTTCATGTCCGTGTCCACCGCCGCCGCGGGTTTAGCGTTTGTCTCTCGGTCGCCTCGACGGGGAGTGACAGACGCGAAAACGGCCGCGAAACGCCCGCATCGCGGCGGACGCCCGTCGATTGCCGGAACTCAGTCGTCCGCGGCCGCGACGCCGCTCCCGTCCGAGCCGAGCCCGGAGCTTATCGTCGCAACCGCGCTCTCGTTGCTCGCGACCCAGCGCAGCAGGAGGAACGCGAAAACGTACTTCGCGACGATGTCCATCCCGCTGTAGGCCCACGAGGTGACCGCGGGAGACTGGACTAACGCGAGCCCCTCGGCGCCGACCCCCCAGACGATCGGGTAGCCGAGCCACAAGACGACGGTGAGCAGTTTCAGCGTGTTGAATATCTCGGCGGTGCCGGCGATCTCGGCGTCCTCCGCCCACTCGACGAGCAGGACGTAGAGGACGACGGCGAAGAAGGCGCAGCTGATGCCGTACCAGACCCAGCGCAGCATGTACGAGGACGTGGTCAGCGCGGCCGCGAGGCCCGTGACGCACATCGCGATGTCGGCCGTGATCGCCGTGAACAGCTTCGTCACGTTCGATCCGGCGAGCAGCCCGAGCGCGAGGAGGATCATCGGCGTCGACAGGGCCCACGTGAGATACCGACCCCACGGCGTGAACACGCCGCCCTCCGGCCCGGACCCGGCCCCGGCCAGCGCGTGTCCGGCCGGCATTTCGAGAAAGCCGACGGTGATCCCGGATACGAGTCCGGTGTAGCTGGCGATCGACACGAGCGGCACCATCAGCGTGGCGACGAAAATCAGCTGAGCGCGGGGATCCTCCACGAGCCGTCCCATGTAGACGAACAGGAGGATCGACAGCCCCGCGAGGGCGATGTTCAGCCAGAGCGACGCACTCAGGAGCGGATCCGCCCGGATGTACTCGAACAGCTCGGTCTGGGTCATCTCGAGTGGCACGATTCCCCGCGCGAGCGCGTCGGCTGCTGCTGTTTCGATCATGCGATGTCGACGGCTACGAGATGAGCCGGTTAAACAGCAGTACCCAACTAGTAGGGGTCCACCGTGTACGTTTCATTCTGAGACGGATTGTTCGGATCATTTTCTTTATCGCTCACCCCGACGAACGCGCGTTTTAAAACACGCAGATCGACGGCAGATTCGGGGACGGCAGCCGAAAGGCGAGACGAGATGTGGCGCGCCCGCGTTCGCTCCGCCGGCGGCCGAGACGTTCTCACTCGGCGGGGACGACCGCGGTATTGAAACGACTGAGGCACCCAGTGTGACCATGCATCGCAGACGGTTCCTCCGAGGGATGGGCGCCGCCGGAGGCGTCGCGGCGACGACCGCTCTCGCCGGCTGTTCGGCCGTCGGCGGCGACCCCGGCTACGACGTGGGGATGATGGCGTCCGCGTTCGAGCCGACCGAGGTGACGGTCGCCGTCGGCGACACCGTCGTCTGGGAGAACACGAGCGCCCGCGGCCACACGGTCACCGCCTACGAGGGCGCCATCCCGGACGCGGCCGAATACTTCGCCTCGGGCGGTTACGACGGCGAAATGGCGGCTCGCGAGGCCTGGGCCGACGAGTTCGGCGGACGCTTGGAGAACGGCGATCGCTACTCGCACACCTTCGAGGTCGCCGGCCGCTACGACTACGTCTGCATCCCCCACGAGGCAGGGGGAATGGTCGGGACCGTTCTCGTGGAGGAGTGACGTGCGAGCGCACCGACTCGCCCGCCCGCTCCCCCGGGCGACGAAACCCATTAGCGCGCGCGACTCCAACCACAGGTGACTCGACTCATGGCCATCTCGACGCTTCTGGGGACCGACGTCCTGCTGTTCCTTGCTATCGGGCTGCTCGGCGGCGCCCACTGTATCGGGATGTGCGGCCCGCTCGTCACGGTGTACGCGGGGCAGATGCGCGCGGGCGGCGAGCGCGCCGACGGCGGCTCGACGGCCGCCGGCGCGACTCGTGACCGCCGCGGGAGCCACCTCACGACGTACGAGGTCCGCCAGCACGCGTTGTTCAACCTCGGCCGCGCCGCGAGCTACGCGACCATCGGCGCGGCGCTCGGGGCGCTCGGCGGGGCCGTCCTCGTCACGACCGCGACGCTGACCGGCGCGGCCGAGGCGGTGCGGGGCGTCGTCGGCCTCGTCGTCGGCGCGGCCGTGATCCTCGTCGGGGTCAGATACGCGCTCGGCGGCGCGACCGGCGGGATACACCTCCCCGGACTCGGCCGCGTCACCGGCTGGCTCACGGGCCACGTCGACCGGCTCGCCAACGGTCCCGGGATCGTCGGGCTCGGCGCGGTCCACGGCCTGCTCCCCTGCCCGATCCTCTACCCGGCGTACCTCTACGCGTTCGCCAGCGGCTCCGCCGTCAGCGGCGCGCTGGCGCTCGGCGCGCTCGGCGTCGGCACGATGCCCGCCGTCTTCCTCTACGGCACCGTCATCGAGAGCGTCGACGCGGTCCACCGTCGCCGCGTCCACCGCCTGCTCGGCGTCGCCTTCGTCGCGCTCGGCTACGTCCTGTTCGCGCACGGGCTCATGGCCGTCGGCGTCCACGTGCCCCACCCGAGCCTCCCCTTCTGGAACCCGATCGACATCGCGGCCGCGGGGGGACACTGACCCATGAGCGCGCCCGACTGCACGCTCTGTGAGCTCCCGACGGACGGCGTCGACGTGGTCGACGACGACGGAAACGAGTTCTGCTGTACCGGCTGCCGCGACGTGTACGAGACGCTCGGCGACGCCGACGTCGACGCCGAGACGGTCCGGGAGCGGCGGCGGAGCAGCGAGGCCGGTGACGCGGGCGACGGCGCCGACGCCGCGGTCCCCGACGACCACGAGGCGACGTTCCTCGAGGTCGACGGGATGCACTGCGCCACCTGCGAGGCGTTCATCGAGACGGTCGCCACCGACACCGAGGGCGTCAGCGCCGCCAGCGCGAGCTACGTCACGGACACGGTGCGGATCGATCACGACCCCGGCGCGGTCTCCACGGACGACCTCTCGGCGGCGGTGAGCGGGCTCGGCTACAGCGCGTACGACCGCGACGACGCCTTCTCGCGCCGACAGGCGGACAACATGGCCACGGCGCGGCTCGCGGCCGGCGTGCTCGTCGGGATGGCGGTCATGCTCCAGTACATCGTCATCATCTACCCGACGTACTTCGCGTTCCCCTTCTACAACGAGCGGACGCTGGAGTACCTCAACGAGGCGATGTCCTCCACGTCGGGGACGTACTTCTTCATCGTCATCGCCGTGTTGACCACGGTGGTCCTGTTCGTCACCGGGAAGCCGATACTGCGGGGCGCGTACGTCAGCGCGAAGACGCGGTCGCCGAACATGGACTTACTCGTCGCGATCGCGGCGGTCAGCGCGTACGTCTACAGCACGCTCGCCGTGATCTTCGTCGAGTCGCCCTCGATCTACTACGACGTGACCGTCGCGATCATCGTGATCGTCACCGTCGGCAACCACTACGAGGACTCGATCAAAAAGCGGGCGACCGAACTCCTCTCCGATCTCACCGCGGTGCAGGTCGACAGCGCCCGGCGGCTGGTGGGCGGCGGTGAGGGAGGGTTCGGCGGTGAGGGAGGGGTCGGCGCTGACGGCGAGGGCGCCGTTACCGGCGCCGACACCGAGGAGGTGGCCATCGACGACCTCGCGCCCGGCGACCGGCTGCTCGTGCGCGCCGGCGAACGGATCCCGGTCGACGGCGAGGCGATCGCGGGCGACGCCGCCGTCGACGAGTCGGTCGTCACGGGCGAGTCGATGCCGGTCCGGAAGACGCCCGGCGACGCCGTGGTCGGCGGCTCCGTGGTCGCCGACGGCTCGCTGACGGTCGAGGTCGGCCCGGACGCGACCTCCAGCCTCGACCGCGTCGCGGAGCTCGTCTGGGACCTCCAGAGCGGGAACCACGGCGTCCAGAAGCTCGCCGACCGGCTGGCGACGATATTCGTGCCGGCCGTGCTCGCGGTCGCGCTCCTCGCCGCGGGCGCGAACCTCGCGCTCGGCAACGGGGTGACGGAGGCGATGCTCGTCGGGCTCACGGTGCTCATCGTCTCGTGTCCGTGCGCGCTCGGGCTCGCGACGCCGCTCGCGGTCGCCGCCGGGATCCGCGACGCGCTCGAACGCTCCATCGTGATCTTCGACGACACCGTCTTCGAACGCCTCCGCGGGGCCGACACCGTCGTCTTCGACAAGACGGGCACGCTCACGACCGGCGAGATGCGAGTCGTCTCCGCCGACGTCGACGACGACCTGCTCCGGCTCGCCGCCGCCGTCGAGGAGCGCTCGGCGCACCCGGTCGGGCAGGCGATCGCCGCGGCGCGCGCGAGCGACGGCACCGCCGGAGCGGCCGACGCCGCTGCGAATCCCGACTCCGCGTCGCCCGCTGTCGCCGACGGCGGGCAGGACCCCGCCTCGGTCACCGACTTCGAGAGCCACGCCCGCGGCGTCTCCGGCGTCGCCGACGGCGTCGAGGTCGTCGTCGGCCACCCGGCCCTGTTCGACGAGCGCGGGTGGGCGGTCCCCGACGGGGTCCGCGAGGCGGTCGCGGCGGCCCGCGACGTGGGGCGCGTCCCGGTCGCGGTCGGTCGCGACGGCGCCGCGGAGGGCGTCGTCGTGGTCGGCGACGAGCTGCGCGAGGGGTGGGAGGAGACCGTGACCGAGCTCGCCGACTCGGGCGTCGAGGTGGTCGTGCTGACGGGCGACGACGAGCGCGCGGCGACCGTCTTCAGCGAGCACGACGCGATTTCGTCGGTGTTCGCGGGCGTGCCGCCCGAGGGCAAAGCCGAGACGGTCGAGCGGCTGAAGACGCGCGGGCGGACGGTGATGGTCGGCGACGGGACCAACGACGCGCCCGCGCTCGCCGCGGCGGACCTCGGCGTCGCGCTCGGCGGCGGGACGGCGATGGCGGCCGACGCGGCCGACGTGGCGATCGTCGACGACGACCTCGGCTCCGTGGCGACCGTCTTCGAGCTCTCGCGGGCCGCGGGCCGACGCGTGAAGGGGAACATCGGCTGGGCGTTCTGCTACAACGCGGTCGCGATCCCGCTCGCGGTGACCGGGCTGCTCAACCCCCTGTTCGCCGCCGTGGCGATGGGCGCCTCCAGCCTGCTCGTCGTGACGAACTCCTCTCGAGCGCTGCTGGACGACTAACGCGCTCGGATCGCTCGCTCGCGGTCCCCGACCGCCGCGACCGCAAGGGACTTTCGGCTCACGCGACTGTCTTCACCTATGTCACAGGAGCCGCAGTCCTTCGACGTACCGACCAACGACGGGATGCCGGCGCTCGGGCTCGGGACGTGGGAGAACGACGACCCCGCGCAGTGTACCGAATCCGTCACCACCGCGTTGGAAGCGGGCTACCGTCACGTCGACACGGCCCAGATCTACGGCAACGAGGCCGCCGTCGGGAAGGGGATCGCGGCCGCCGACGTTGCCCGCGACGACGTGTTCCTCGCCACGAAGGTGTGGATCGACAACCTCGCGCCCGAGGACGTGGCGGCGTCGACCCGCGAGAGCCTGCAGAAGCTCGACACCGAGTACGCCGACCTGCTGTACGTCCACTGGCCGGCCGGCGAGTACGACCCCGCGGAGACGCTGCCCGCGTTCGCGGAGCTCCGCGACGACGGCCTCATCGACCGGATCGGCGTCTCGAACTTCGAGCCCCACCACCTCGACGCCGCGACCGACGCGCTCGGCGAGGCGCCGTTCGCGAACCAGGTGGAGTGTCACCCGCTGCTCCGACAGGAGGAGCTGCGCGAGTACGCCGACGCCAGCGACATCGAGCTCGTCGGCTACTCGCCGCTCGCCCGCGGGGAGATCCTCGACGACCCGACGATCGCCGAAATCGCCGAGAAGCACGGCGTCAGCGCGGCGCAGGTGAGCCTCGCGTGGCTCCGCGAGAAGGGCGTCACCGCCATCCCGAAGGCGACCGGCGAGGCGCATATCCACGACAACTGGGCGAGCCTCGGGCTCGAACTGGACGACGAGGACATCGAGACGATCGACGGCCTCGATCGGACCGACCGACAGCTGAATCCGGACTTCGGCCCGGACTGGTAGCCGAACGGGGCTCCCCGCTCACGCCGTCGCGTCGGTCGCGACGTTTCCGCTCCGCCGGGACGGTCGCTCCGAGACCGGTCCCGTTCAGACGTGCTCCGCGAGGAAGTCGACGACCGCGCGGTACGCTTCGATGCGGTTCTCTAACTTCGAGAAGCCGTGCCCCTCGTCGTCGAAGACTAGCTTTCGCACCGGAACGCCCTGATCGCGCGCCCGTTCGACGATCTGTTCGGCCTCGTCGACGGGCACTCGCGGGTCGTTCGCGCCGTGAAGGACGAACAGCGGCGACTCGATCGCCTCGATGTTGTTGATCGGCGAGATCGACTCGAGGAACTCCCGGTCGTCGGCCAGCGAGCCGTACTCGGCCTCCCGGAGCTTCCGGCGCCAGTCGCCGGTGTTCTCGAGGAACGTGACGAAGTTCGCGATCCCCACGATGTCGACGCCGGCGGCCCACAGCTCCGGGTACTCCGTCAGCGCCGAGAGCACCATGAAGCCGCCGTACGAGCCGCCCATGGCGACGACGCTGTCGGGGTCGACTTCGGGGTGGTCGTGGAGCCACTCCACGCCCGCCCGGACGTCCGCGACCGAGTCCATCCGCCTCTCCACGTCGTCGAGCGCGGAGTACGCCTTGCCGTACCCCGAGGAGCCGCGGACGTTCGGCTCGAACACGGCGTAGCCGTTGTTCAGCAGGTACTGCTTGACGGAGGCGAAGGAGGGCCGACGCTGTGACTCGGGGCCGCCGTGGATGTCGACGACCACGGGGTAGCCGCCCTCGGGCGGCTCCGTCTCCGGCACGGAGAAGAACGCGGGGATCTTCCGCCCGTCGAAGGTGGGGTAGTGAACCAGCTCCGGCTCGACGAACGTGTCCGGCGGGATGCCGGCGGTCGAGGCGGCGGTCCAGCGCTCCGTCTCGCCCGTCGTCGCGTCGACGACGTACACGTTCGCGTTGTGGGTGCTCCCCGTCGCCGTGATCGCGAAGCGGTTCCCGTCCGGCCCGAAGCTCACGCCGCCGGCGACGCCCTCGGGGAGGTCGGGGGACGGGAAGGGGTCGATCCGGTCCGGCTCGACCAGCTCGCCGACCGTGATCTCGGTGTAGCCGTCGACGTTGCGCGAGTACACCGCGCGGCGGGACTCCTCGTGGATCGCGACGCCGTCGACGTTCCAGCCGTCGTCGCCGCCGGGCTTTTCCGGCGCGTCGTCCGACCCGGCGTCATCGGCGTCGTCTTCCCCGGAGGCGACCACCGAGAACTCGCCGGTCGCGAGGTCGAGGCGCTCCAGCCGGAGCGTGTCGCTGTCGCGGTCGGTGACGAGGTAGAGCGCCTCGCCGTCGGGCCCCCACTCGGGGCTGCCGTAGCGCACGTCCCCCTCGTGGGGCGTGTGATGTGTCAGATCCCCGCTCGCGAGGTCGAGGGTGTACACGTCGTGGTCGAACGAGGAGTGCGCCTCGTGGACGATCAGCCGGTCGTCGCTCGGGGACCACCCGGCGACCGAGAGCCAGCCGTCGCCCTCGTGGACGCGTTCGGCGCCGTCGCCGATCGCGTCCCGATCCTGTACGTACACGTCGAAGACGGCCTCGTCGCGGCGGTTCGAGGCGAACGCGAAGCGGTCGCCCTCGTCGTCCCACCCTCCCCAGCGGTGTTTCGCATCGGGGCGGGCGGTGAGGTCGGTGATCTCGCCCGACTCGTAGTTGAGCAGGTACAGCTGGGCGCGCTCGTTCCCTCCCTCGTCCATGCCGAAGACGGCCTCGGCGCGCTCCGGCGAGGAGTCGACGAACGAGACCGACTCCTCGAAGAACGTGTGCTGTTCGGGCCACCCGAGCGGCTCGTCGAGCGACCACACCTGTCCGGTGCCGGTGGTGTTCAACAGGAAGGAGAGGCGCCCGTCGGGGCCGAGATCCGCCCCGCCGGCGTTCCGCACGTTGAGGTATCGCTCGATGTCGTACTGGTGCATGCGGTCCGGTTCTCCGCGCGCTGTGAAACCGTTTCGGGTGGGAGACCGTGTCGCGCGACCGTCCACACGCCGTCGGCATCCCTTCGCCCCGCCGGATGCCGTGTCTTTTTATCCGACCCAGCCGTCCGGTCGGCGTATGCGCGTCGCGTTCGTCTCGCTTTTCGCACCCGGCCACGGCGACACGCCGGCGCGGTCGCGGACGCGACGGATCGCGCGGGGGCTCGCCGAGCGCGGGCACGACGTGGTCTGGCTCTGCGCCCGCTGGTGGGGCGGCGACCACGGCGCCTTCGAAGACGACGGGATCGCTTACCGGTCGGTGACCGTCGAGCCGTCGCCGTCGGCGTTCGCGGCGCGGCTTCCGCTCGCGCTCCGGCGGGTCGACCCCGACGTGGTCCACGCCGTCAACACCCCGCCGACGCCCGGAATCGGCGCGGCGGTCGCGAGGGTCCTCTCCCGCGCTCCCGTCCTCGTCGACTGGTGGCGCGACCACCCGGCCGACTCCCGGCGGCGATACCGGCTGCTCGCTCGGTGGGCCGACACCGTCACGACGCCGTCGCGGACGACGAAGACGCGGGTCCGCGAGCAGGGCGCCGACGGCGAGGACGTGCGGGTGATCCCCGAGAGCATCGACTTCGACCTCGTCGAATCGGCCGGCGTCGACGACCGGTTCGACGCGGTGTACGCCCGGCGACTGGACCGTCACGCCAACGTCGAGACGTTCCTGCTCGGGCTCGCGGAGCTTCGCGGCCGGGACTGGACCGCCGCCGTCGTCGGCGACGGCCCCGAGCGCGCCCGGATCGAATCGATGGCGAGCGACCTCCGGATCGACGACCGAGTGTCGTTCCTCGGCGACCTCCCCCTCCGCGAGCGGGTGGAACTGTTCAAGGGGACCCACGTCGCGGTGGCGACGGCGACGTGGGAGACGTTCGCGACCGACCTGCTGTGGGCGCTGGCGTGCGGCTGCGTCGCCCTCGTCGAGTACCAGGCGGATTCGAGCGCTCACGAGCTCGTGGAGGGGCGCCGACGCGGGCGGCTCGTCACGAGCCCGGCAGAGCTCGCCGACGAGTTCGTCGCCGTCGGCGACCTGGACAGCAAGTCCGTCGAGCACGACTTCGCGTCCTACGACCACGACGCGGTGCTCGACCGGGTCGTCGACGCGTATCGGGCGCTCTCGGATCAGAACTGAGACCGAAAAACCGCGCGGGCTGCGGCGAGCGACTACTCGTCGTCCTGCGTGATCGTGCCGCCGTACTTCATGAACACGAAGGCGAGTCCGAGCGTGCTCACCATCGCGACGAACGTCGCGACGCTGAGCGCACGGGCGCCCTGTGGGACGAACACGGCGTCGGAACCGCCACCCCCAACCGTCTCGGTCTCGATGTCACCGCCAACCGCGAGGCCGGCGTGCATGCCGACATTGGTGTGCGGGACACAGTGGTAGTGGGTGATGCCCACGTCTTCCTCGCTGGTTTCGTACTCGTAGGTGTGCCCCTCTTCGCCGATCGGGTCGCCGCTGTCGAGGCTGGCCGGCCCCTCGACGGTCTGCACGTTGTGGGAGCCGCCCTGTCCGGTCCACTCGAAGGTGATCGTCGTCCCGGGATCGACCCACAGCAGCGTCGGGTCGAAGGCGAGCCCCTGATCGCCGGCCCCGACTTGAACGGTGACCTCGCTCTCGCCGCGGGCGTCCTGGTAGGACCCGACGTTCCCGCTGCTGGCTCCGCTCGGCCAGACCGGCTTCTCCTCCTGTGCCGCCGCGGTCCCCGTCGTCGCCGCCGCCGCTCCCGCGACGCCGGCCGCGCCGCCGGCGGTCCGGATGAACCTGCGCCGAGAGACGTCGTCCGTGCTCATACACCCCGGTTTGTGACGGCCTGTAGTGAATATGTTGATCCGAGCGTGGGACGGTGACCCGCGATCGACGTGGCGACCGGCGGCGGGAGCGCGTGACGCGGATCGGTATCGCCGGTCGCGGCCGACCGATCACGCGCCACCGGCAACCGACGGTGCGTCTCGCTCGCGTTCCGACCCGTTTATGGTCGCCGCCGCGCGCTGTCTCGGTATGACCGACGACGAGCGACGGAGCGAGCTCATCGCCGCGCTGCGGGCGGCCGACGCGGTCCGGTTCGGCGAGTTCGAGCTCTCACACGGCGGGACGAGCGACTACTACGTCGACAAGTACCTCTTCGAGACCGACCCCGACGCGCTGACCCTCGTGAGCGAGGCGTTCGCCCGCCGGCTCGCCGACACGGACGCGAAGCTCGCGGGCGTCGCCTTGGGCGCGGTCCCGCTCGTGGCCGTGACGGCCGCCGAGCTGGGGCGCCCGTACGTCATCGCGCGCAAGCAGGCGAAGGAGTACGGCACGGGCAACCGCATCGAGGGGCGGCTCGACGAGGGCGAGGAGGTCGTCGTGATCGAGGATATCGCCACGACCGGGCAGTCCGCGGTCGACGCCGTCGAAGCGCTCCGCGAGGCGGGCGCGACGGTGAACCGCGTGCTCGTGGTCGTCGACCGCGAGGAGGGCGCCGAGGAGCGACTGGCCGACCACGACATCGAACTGGAGTCGCTGCTCACGGCGACCGAGCTGCTCGCGGAGCGAGACGCGGAGTAGCCGGGGTCCGCACCCGAAATCACCTCGGTCGCGTCAGCCGTCGGCGGCGCGACCCGCCGAGGCAGTCGCGGTCCGAGTCGACCGGGCGGCTGAGACCGCCCGCCGATCCCGACCCCTCCGTCGGCGATCGAAACGCATAACAGCGGAACCGGCCAACCGAAGAATGAGCCGAGGTAGCCTAGCCTGGCCAAGGCGGTAGATTCGAAATCTACTGTCCATTCGGACACCGGAGTTCAAATCTCCGCCTCGGCGCTTCTTCCGGACGCTCGACTCGGTAGCGGCCGGTTTCTCCCGGCCCCGTCGACGGGACTCGCCACCCGATATCGACGGGCCCGAGCGCCCCGACGTTCGACCGGTTACGGCTCCCCGCCCAGCGACTCCTGCTCGGGCGGTGCGTCGCCGCGGAGCCGCCGCCGGCGCTTGTCGTAGGCGGCCTCGAGCTTCGCGTTGGTCGCCCGCGAGACGAGGTACAGGTCGGCGTCGTCGCCGTCGCGCGGGTGCGCGCTCGAGACCCAGACGTGGCCGTCGCCCGCCGAGAGATCGTCGGCCCAGCGCTCGGCGGCCGCGCGGCTCTCGAACGCGTGGCGGGGGCCGTCCTCGAAGACGAGGCGGCCGACCTTCGCGTTGCGCTTCCGGGCGGAGGGTTTCACCGCGACGACGACGCTCACGACCGCCGTTCGGGCGGCATCGCTTAAAAACCTCGTCAGACGCCGCCGCTCACGTCGCCGCGGGCGGCGGACCGGCCTCGGTGTCTCCGCGTCAGTCGTCGGCGAGCGAGGCCGCGTCCGGCGTGGACCCGTCCTCGGCGGCGGAGAGCAGTCGGTCGAGCCCGTCGACCATCGCGACGACGCTGGCTCGCGTGATGTCGGCGTCGGTCGATGAGACGCTCACGGACCGGTCGCCGCGCGAGAGGTCGACCTCGACGGTGACGACCGCGTCGGTCCCGCCCGTGATCGCGTCGACGTGGTAGGAGTCGAGCTCGAAGGCGACGCCTTCCCCCGCGTGGTCCCCGGAGAGCGCGGCCCGAACCGCCTCCAGTCCGGCGTCGACCGGGCCGGACCCGGTGCCGGAGGCGACGCGCTCGTCGTCGCCGACGCGGAGCCGGACCGAGGCCGTCGGGAGGTTCCCGCCGGAGGTCGCCGACAGGTCGACGAGCTCGACGTGGCGGTCGCGCTCGCGGCCCTGCACGTCTTCGGTGATCGCGAGGAGGTCGGCGTCGGTGACGCGCTTCCCGCGGTCGCCGAGCTCCTTCACGCGAGTTACGACCTCGCTCAGCTCGTCGTCGTCGACCGCCACGTCGTGCTCGGCGAGCGCGGCCTTGACGCCGGCGCGCCCGGCGTGTTTACCGAGGACGAGCCGTCGCTCTCGCCCCACCGTCTCCGGCGGGTACGGCTCGTACATCGTCCCGTCCTTCAGGGTCCCGTCGGTGTGGATCCCCGACTCGTGGGCGAAGGCGTTGGCGCCGCAGACCGCCTTGTTCGGCGGGAGCGCGACGCCGGTCGCGTCGCTCACGGTCCGACAGAGCCGGTAGAGCCGCTCCAGTTCGACGGTGTCGATGTCGTACGACTGATCGAGCGCGATGGCGACCTCCTCTAAGGCGACGTTGCCGGCGCGCTCGCCGACGCCCATGACGGTCCCGTGGACGGTGTCGGCGCCCGCCTTCAGGCCGGCGTGGACGTTCGCCACGCCGAAGCCGAGGTCGTCGTGGGTGTGGAGGCTCGTGGGCCCTCGGTCGGCGAGCCGGGAGACGACCTCGGCGGTGCGCTCCGGGTCGGCCGCGCCGACGGTGTCGCAGTAGCAGATCCGGTCGGCGCCGGCGTCGAGCCCCGCGCCGAGCAGGCGTTCGAGGTAGTCGAGGTCGGCGCGGGAGCCGTCCTCGCCGAGCACCTCGACCCACAGCCCGTGGTCTTTGGCGTACTCGACGAGCTCGACCGTCGTCTCGACCACGTCGTCGCGGGTCGATCCGACCTTCGTCTCGACGTGTTTGTCCGAGGCGGGAACGACGAGGTTGATCCCGTCGACGCCGCAGTCGAGCGCGTGGTCGACGTCCCGCTTCACGCCGCGGGCGAAGCTCGTCACGGTCGCGTCGAGCCCCTCGTCGGCCACCCGGCGGATCGCCTCGCGCTCGCCCTCCGAGGTGCACGCCGAGCCGGCCTCGATCAGGTGCATCCCGGCCGCGTCGAGCTCGCGAGCGAGGTCGACCTTCTCGCCCGGCGTCAGGGAAACGCCCGGCATCTGCTCGCCGTCGCGCAGGGTGGTGTCTAGCAGCTGTACCTCGTCGAGTGTGGTGAGTTGTGTTCGGGTCAAAAGGAAATCCGTCGGCTCCTCGGTGGGTTCAGGGTCGGTGCCGCCGCGGGGCGGTCGTGCCCCGGTGTCGTTATCGTCGGAGAATTTCGCGGCCAGCCGCCGTGAGGCGACTTCCTCTATCCCCCGAACGATCACGATCGTCTCGTGTCATTCGTATCCGTGCCGACGCGTCACACACGGATAAAATCGTCGGGTCGTGACAGCGTTGACCGGAGCGACCGCTGCGGTGCGTTCGGGCGGTCCCCCTTCTGACGACCGGCCCACCCCTGAGACCATGTGCCGACGGCGGGGACACGGTTATACGGCTCCCGTCGGACGAGCGTGTATGCGGAAAACCGCGGTCGACGACGTCGACGTCGTCACGAACCCGATGGGCGTCCACGACGTGCGAAAGCCGGTCTCCAAGGCGCTCGGCGCCGACCACGTCGCGATGAACTACTTCGAGCTCGCTCCCGGCGACGCCTTCTCGGGCGGGCTCCACACCCACGGCGATCAGGAGGAGATCTTCTACGTGCTCTCGGGAACCGCCACCTTCGAAGTGGGCCGCGAGCGCGAGCGGGTCGACGTCGAGGCCGGCGAGCTGATCCGGTTCGCGCCGGGAGAGTTCCAGTCCGGCTTCGTGCGCGAGGACGCCGAGGAGGAGGTCGTCGCGTGGGCGTTCGGCGCCCCCGGTGCGCGCCACGACTGGGACCAGATCGAGTCGCTGATCGAGTGTCGCGAGTGCGGCGAGGAGCTCCCCCACGCGACCGAGCTGACCGACGAGGGACGGTTCCGGTTCACCTGCACCGAGTGCGGGTCCACCTTCTCGCCGTAGCCGGCGTCACCGGCGCGTGCGGGCTTGTCTCGACGGCCGACTCACCCGAGTAGCGACCGGAGCGTCCGCCGACCGGTGCCGCACCGCTCCCGGTACTCGCAGGCGGAACATCGGTCGTCGTCGACGCGCGACGGCGGGCCGTCGATCGCGCGGGCGGCCCGCAGCGCCCGCCGATAGGCGGCCTTCTTTCGCGTGGTGAGCCGGACCTCGCGGACGGTCCCGACGCTCGGGTATTCGACGAGCGCGCGCGGGATCTCGCGCTCGCGCTCCCACGCGACCGCCTTGGCGACGGCGACGGCCTTGACCGCCTGCGGCTCCCAGACGCCGTTCTCCGGCGGCTCGCCCGGTGAGACGACCGCGGGGACCGGCGGCTCGCCCGCCGCTCCCCCCGCGAGCACCTTGTGGACCGTTCCGCGACACTCCTTGCCGGCCCGAAAGACGCGCTCGTGGGTCGGATCGACGAGTGCGGCGTAGTCGTCGCGCTCCCGGAGCCGCGAGAGGTTCCGGCGGTACGCGGCCGGCGACCGGCGGATCGGGAGCCGACGGAGCGTCGCGTCCGGCGCGTCGGCGAGCGCCGGATACCGGAAGGCGAGGTCGATCCGCGCTCGCGCCTCGTCGGGAACGTCCGGATCGTTCTCACGGCGCGCGTAGTAGAGCTGTCGGGGGCAGTAAGCGGCCCGGGCGAGGTCGCTGAAGGGCGTCACGGCGGGGGTTGCTGCGGCACCGGTGAAAAGCGGGCGGCCTCTCGCGGAGGCGGTGTCCGGCGGGCGAGCCGTGGTGCGGTGTGCGGTCGAGTCTCGCGCCAAAATGACACTGAAGCAACCACGACATATTAGTCCGCCAGCCGTCTCATACGCCATACAACCCGATTTATCACCGTCGATCATTTCCTATGAATACCTCCACACCGATTCAGATACTCCACGTCGATGACGAGCCCAACTTCGCAGAGATGGTCGCGCGGTTCCTCGAACGCGAGGATGACCGCTTCGTGGTCCACATGGCGACGACGACGGAGGAGGGGCTCGCCCGGCTCGGCGACACCGACATCGACTGTATCGTCTCCGATTACGAGATGCCCGATCGGACGGGCGTCGAGTTCCTCGAAGCCGTCCGTGAGGACCATCCCGACTTGCCGTTCATCCTGTTCACCGGCAGGGGAAGCGAGCAGATCGCCAGTCACGCGATCACCGCCGGCGTCACCGACTACCTCCAGAAGAAAGCCGGCACCAGTCAGTACACGATCCTCTCCAACCGCATCAGAAACGCCGTCAGCCGGCGCCGCGCGCTCAGAGAGCAGAAAGAAAACGAGCGTCGCTTCGAGGCCGTCTTCGAGGACCCCCAGGTGCTCGTCGGCATCTTGGACGCCGGTGGCCGCGTCGAACAGATCAATCACACTGCCATGGAGTTCATCGGGCCCGACCACGAGGAGATCGTCGGCGACCCGTTCTGGCGGACTCCGTGGTGGGACGACGCGAGCGGATACGACGTCGAAGGCTGGGTCGAACGCGCAGCGGCCGGTGAGTACGTGTCGTTCGACGCGGACCTCACGCGGCCAAACGGCGATCCGTACAGCATCACCGGAACGCTACGCCCCGTGACGGACGACGACGGAAGCGTCGTCTCACTGATCGTCTCCGCGAAGGAGATCACCGAACAGCGACGCCGGCAGCAAGCGCTCGACGAAGAGCAGGCGTTCATCAACCAGGCGCTCGACACCCTCGATGACACGTTCTACGTCGTCGACACGGACGGCTCGCTCCGGCGGTGGAACAACAGCCTGCGTGACGTGACGGGGTATTCGGACGCCGAGATCGCGGAGATGCACGTCGCCGAGTTCTTCAGCGACGACGACGCCGAACGCGTACTCGACTCGATCCGCGAGGTGATCGAGACGGGGAGAGCGACGGTGCAGGCGGAGTTCGCCACCGCGGACGGGTCGCACCTCCCCTACGAGTTCACCGGCGCTCGCCTGACCGATTCCGACGGGCAGATCGCCGGCTTAGTCGGCATCGGACGCGACTTATCCGGGCGGAGGGCCCGTGAGCGGGAGATCGAGCGGGTGCGGGACCTCCTCGAAAAGACCGAACGCATCGCCGATGTCGGCGGGTGGGAGATCGACACGGAGACGATGGAGGTGTCCTGGACCGACCACCTCTTCGACCTCTTGGGAGGTGCGTACGAGGAGGAGCCCCCGCTGGAGGACGCCCTCGACCTCTACCACGAGGCGGACCGCCCGCTCGTTGCGAACGCGGTCGACGAGGCGCTCTCGAGCGGCGAGCCGTTCGACGTCGAGGCCCGGTTTCGGACGCCGGACGACAGCGTTCGGTGGCTCCGCGTCCAAGGGAAGCCCGAACTGGAGGACGGCGAGGTCGTGACGCTGCGCGGGGCGGTCCAAGACATAACCGACCGGAAACAGTACGAGGAGACACTGGAACGGCAGAACGACCGCCTCGACGAGTTCTCGAGTGTGGTTTCCCACGACCTCCGGAATCCGCTGAGCATCGCCGAAGGACACGTGGAGCTCGCGCGGGACGACTGCGACAGCCCACACCTCGATGCGGTCGCCCGAGCGCACGAGCGGATGGACACGCTCATCGAGGATCTGTTGACGCTGTCGCGTGAGGGGCGGGAGGTCCGAGACGTCGAGGTCGTGGAGTTGCCGGCGTTCGTCGAGGCGTGTTGGACACACGTGGCGGCGGCGGACGCGACGCTCGACGTGACGCTCGACGGCAGGATCCGAGCCGACCGAAGCCGGCTCCGGCAACTGCTGGAGAACGTGCTGCGGAACGGCGTCGAACACGGCGGCAGCGACGCGACGATACGGGTCGGCCGACTCTCTGACGGGTTCTACGTCGAGGACACGGGGGGCGGACCCTCCGAGGCGGACCCTGAGGCGGCGTTCGAGAGCGGCCGCTCGGCGCTTGACGGCGGCTCCGGGTTCGGGCTCTCGATCGTCAGGCGGATCGCCGAAGCGCACGGCTGGGCCGTGCGGGTGACGGAGCGCTCCTCGGGCGGCGCGCGCCTCGAAATCACCGGCGTGCGGTTCGTAGACTGACGCGTTCGTTCTGTGGCGGCGCGCCTGCCGGCGATCGTGTCCGCCGCCCCGGACGCGGTCGGGGCGATGGGTGTCAGTCTTGGATCCGGTCGAGGTCCGCCACGAACGCCCTGAGCGCCTCCCGCGTCACGTGGGGCATACAGACGACGCGGAGCTCGCCGCGTCCCGTCCGCGACACCTTCCACCCCGCCTCCCGGAGCGCGTCGAACTCCGGCTCGGGGAGCGCCGCGGCGACGAGCGGCAGCTCCGGATCGACCACGTCGTACCCGCGCGCGTCGAGCGCCGCCGCGAGCCAGTCGGCGTTGGCGGTCGCGCGCTCGACCGCGTCCCGGTAGCCGTCCGGCCACAGCGCCTCCATCGCGGCGACCGCGCCGGCGACGCCCGCGCCGCTCCGCGTCCCCGTCAGCGTCGCCTGCGACCGCGTCTCGAGGTAGGGCGTGTCGACGGCGAGCGCGTCCAGCGCCGCGTCGTCGCGGGCGAGGAGGCCGCCGGCCGGCACCGCCGCCTGCCCGAACTTGTGCGGGTCGATCGTCAGCGTGTCGACGGCGGCGTCGCCGAACGCCCACTCGGCGTCGGTGAACGGGAGCACGAACCCGCCCCACGCCGCGTCGACGTGCATCCGCGCGCCCGCCTCGCGGGCGATCCGGGCCAGTTCCGGGATCGGGTCCACCCGTCCGTACTCCGTGCTCCCGGCGACGCCGACGACCAGCGCGGTCGACTCGTCGACGGCGGCCGCGACGGCGTCCGTCCGCGTCCGGAAGTCGTCGTCGACGGGCACCGTCCGGAGCTCGACGCCGAGCAGCTCCGCCGCCTTGTGAAACGAGAAGTGGCCGCTCTCGGGGACGACGACGTTCACGTCGCTCGCGTCGTGGCGGTTCCGCGCCGACCGGACCGCCTGGACGTTCGCCTCCGTGCCGCCGGAGGTGACGTATCCCGCGGCGTCGGCCGGCGTCGGGTGGTCCGCCAGCGTCGCGAGCAGTTCGACCGCGCGCTCTTCCAGCGACGCGACCGTCTCGTACGTGGCCGGGTCGCCCGGATTCGTCGCGAGGAACCGCTCCGCCGCCTCCCGAGCCGCGGGATGCGGCTCGGTACACATCGAAGAGAGCACCCGGTCGAACGACTGCGGCTCGGGCTGCTGCATTCGACCAATCCTTGCCGCGGAGGCTCTTACCCGTTCCGTTCCGGGCGCTCCGCCCGGGCGGCTCGGGTCTGCGACCGCGTCAGCGGACCGAATCGAGGAGGAGCCGCTGTTCGGTCCGCTTCACCTCGTGTTGTACGTCCCGCACCGCGTCGATGTTCGCGGAGATGGAGGAGACGCCCGCCTCGACGAGGAACTCGACCATCTCCGGCTTCGACCCCGCCTGTCCGCAGATGCTGGTGTCGACGCCCAGCTCCCGACACGTCTCGATCGTGTCGCCGATGAGCTGTAACACCGCCGGGTGGAGCTCGTCGAACCGGTCGGCCACGTGCTCGTTGTTGCGGTCGACCGCCAGTGTGTACTGCGTGAGGTCGTTCGTC
Source organism: Halorubrum sp. FL23 (assembly GCF_052439115.2). NCBI lineage: Archaea > Methanobacteriati > Methanobacteriota > Halobacteria > Halobacteriales > Haloferacaceae > Halorubrum > Halorubrum sp. FL23. Next base: position 55,369 of record NZ_JBQVRO020000004.1, on the reverse strand, counting down.
CCGAAGGAGGCGAAGTCGATCCCGGCGGCCGCCAGCTCCTCGATCTGCAGCGCGCTCGCCGGCGTCTCGATCATCACGCCCCACCGGTGCGTCTCGGGGTCGATCCCGGTGTCGCGCATGTGCCTTTTGATCCCCTCGATGTCGCTCGCGTCGTTGACGAGGGGGAACATCACCTCCAGGTTGTCGTACCCCATCTCGTAGAGCCGCGCGAACGCCGCGAGCTCTTGGCGGAACGGCTCGGGCTTGTCGAGGCTCCGGCGGATCCCGCGCCAGCCGAGCATCGGGTTGTGCTCGGCGGGCTCGCCGCCGCCGCCCTCGAGCTCTCGGAACTCGTCGGTCGGGGCGTCGATGGTCCGGACCCTGACCGGTCGGGGGTAGAACTCGTCGGCGACCCGCCGGACGCCCTCGATGAGTTCGTCCTGGTAGGCGCGGGCGCCGTGGTCGGCGATGTACTTCTCGGGCGTCTTCCCGAGCGACAGCACCATGTGTTCGATCCGGAGCAGTCCGACGCCGTCCGCGCCCGTCGCGGCGGCGCGCTCGGCCGCCTCCGGGATCGAGACGTTCACCTTCACCTCCGTCGCCGTCATCGGCTTGACGGGGGTCTCCGGCCGCGCGGCCTCCACCGGCTCGAACTCCTCGCCGGCCTCGGCCTCCTCGTCGGTGCCGGCGCGGACGGTCCCCTTGTCGCCGTCGAGCGTGACGCTCTGCCCGTCGTTCAGGAGCCGCGTTCCGTTCCCGGTACCGACGACCGCGGGGACGCCGAGCTCCCGGGAGATGATCGCGGCGTGGCTCGTCATTCCGCCCTCGTCCGTGACGATTCCGGCGGCCCGCTTCATCGCGGGGACCATGTCCGGCATCGTCATCTCGGTGACCATCACGTCGCCCTCCTGCACCTGGTCGAGGTGGTCGAGCTTGTGGACGATCCGAACGGTCCCGGAGACGACGCCCGGGCTGGCGCCGAGGCCGTCGACGAGCACGTCGGCGTCGTCATCGTCGTTGGCGACGCCCGCTTGGCCCGATCTCCCGTCGCCGGCGGAGTCACCGTCTCTGCCGGCTTCCGCCCCGTCGGCGCCCCCTTCCGACTCCTGGATCGTCGTGATCGGTCGGGACTGCAGCATGTAGATCTCGCCGTCGTAGATCGCCCACTCCACGTCCTGTGGCGTCCCGTAGTGGTCCTCGACGCGCTCGCCGAGTCCGACGAGCTCCTCGATCTCCGCGTCCGAGAGCACCCGGCTGTTCCGGCGGTCGTCGTCGACGTCCAGCGTGACGGTCTCGCCCGTCTCCGCGTCCTTGACCATCTCGACCTTCTTGTCCGCGACGGTCACCTCGTCGACGGTGCCCCGGTCACGGTCGTACACGTAGTTGTCCGGTGACACCGTGCCCGAGACGACCGCCTCGCCGAGCCCCCACGCGGCCTCGATCGTGATCTGCGGGTCGCCGGTCGAGGGGTGGCTGGTGAACATGACGCCCGACTTCTCGGCGTCGACCATCCGCTGGACGACGACCGCGATGTCGACCTCGGCGTGCGGGAACCCCCGCTGCTGTCGGTAGTAGATCGCCCGCTGGGTGAAAAGCGACGCCCAGCACTCCTTCACCCGCCGGATCAGGTCCTGTTCGCGGACGTTGAGGAAGGTCTCCTGCTGACCGGCGAAGGAGGAGTCCGGGAGGTCCTCGGCGGTCGCCGACGAGCGCACCGCGACGAACGCCTCCTCGCCGTCCTCGCCCATCGCTCGGTATCTCTCGACGATCTCCTCGCGAACGTCGTCGGGAAGCGGCGTCTCGAGGATCAGCTCCGCCGCCGTCTCCTCGGCTTCGCGGAGCGCGGCGGAGTCCTCTGGATCGACGTCGACCGCGGCGAACAGTTCCTCGTCGATTTCCGCCTCTTCGATAAAGGTACGGTACGTGCCCGCAGTGACGGTGAACCCCGGGGGGACCGGGAGCCCCGCGCCGATGAGTTCACCGAGCGAAGCCGCCTTCCCGCCGACGGTCCCGACGTCGTCGGCGTCGACATCCTCGAGCCAGAGTACTGCCATTCGTGTGCTCGGAGGATCCGTGAGCCGACGTATGAAGCTTCCGGACTGAGTAACTGTGAATAAAAGATTACTCGCTGTCGAGTGATCGCATCGGTGCGAACCGCGCGTCCCGGGCGGCCGCCGCTGGTCGATGCCCGTGACGGACACGGAACGGGAAACGTGGTAGAGGGCCGAAGCGTTCCGGGGAACGACGAACCGATCGACGGCTCGTACACCCGGCTACGGTCCATCCACTCGAATACTTACCTCCCGATCCGAACACGGGACCTAACACATGTTACAGGGGTTGTAACAGCGGTCGTCGAGCGACCGCGGCCGTTCGCGCGGACCCGTTGCTCCGGAACGGTCACGCCGACGCGAGCCGCTCCCGCTCCGCGCGGAGGAGCCGCTCCCAGAGGCCGAACAGGCCGCTGTCGAGCCCGTAGCTCTCGTCAACCCGTCGGACCCACGCGTCGTCGGCGAACAGCAGCCGCTGGAACCGCCGCACCGGCTCGGAGAGGCGGTCGCGGTCGCCGCCGTAGTACGACAGCGACTCCTCGCGGGTCCGCTCGACGAGCCCCGACGGAACCTCGATACCGTCGGCGGCCGCGGCGTGTTCGAACCACTCCACGTGCAACAGCGCGTCGGCGAGGAGGAACCGGTCGCGGAAGCCAGAGACCCGCTCGAGCGCCGGCCTACCGTCGATGGTCACGTCCTGCGCGCGGGAGAACTGCGGCGCGGTTACGGTCACGTTCGCGGCGTCCGCGACCGCGGCGGCGACCCGCCGGAGCCGCCACTCCCCGTACCGGACCGGTGCGATCAGGGCGGTCTCGTACCACAGCGGGAGCCACTCGCAGTACGGCTCGGAGAACCGGCCGTCGGCGAGCAGCGTCGCCGCGACGGAGCGCGCCGCCGCGGGCGACAGGGCCGACGGATCGTCGCGGAGCTCGGCCGCGACCCGCGAGCCGTCGAGCGCGTCCGCGCCCTCGAACCCCATCCCCTCGGCGACGTGGCGGGTGTACGCGCGGCTCGCGGCGTACCAGTCGGCGAAGTCGGTCGGCGACGTCAGGCGGAGGAGACGGAGGACGGTGATACTCGGCGTACGGGGCGCAGAACCCTAACTGCTGTGGCGGTTCAGTCGTCGAACTCGCCCCCGTCCGCCAGCGCGTCGTCGAGCCCCCACTCGGACGCCCGCTCCGCCGCCTCCGAGCGCGCCTGTTCGCGGATCGCCTCGATCCGCTCGTCGTCTTCGAGGAACGCCGCGACCGCGTCGCCGTCGTCGTCGCGGTCGGCGTCCAGCCGATGGTCGGGCGCCGCGTCGCGGGTGCGGTCGGCGAGCGTCTGGTCGTCGGCGAGCTCGGTCGCCGCGGCGCCCGGAGGGACGCGGAGCGCCTCCTCCTCGTGGGCGGCGTCGAGCGCGCCGTCCTCGACCGCGTACAGCTCGACGCGGTAGGGTCCGGGGACCGCGAGCTCGGCGAGCGCGTCCGGACCCCCGCTGTCGCTCACCGTGTTGTACGCGAGCACGGGGACCCCGTCGGCGAAGGTGACGACGCCGCGGGCGTCCCCCTCCAGCAGGAGCGTCTCCTGTGGCACGAGGGTCGCGTAGCCGGTCAGCTCTCGATCGAGCGCGCGGCCGAGCGCCGTGCCGACGTCGGTGACGACGCGCGACCGCAACAGATCCCCGCGGGGGATCCGCAGCGCCGGCGACTCCGCGGTCCCGGTCATGGCGTGTCGGGGACGACCGCGCTCCGGAAGCGGTCGGCGACGCTCCCCTCGTCCCCGTCGCGAACCTCGAGCCGAGCCGCGGCCCGCCGGTAGCGGGCGGCCGGCTCGCTCTCCGGGGCGTGCGCGAGCAGGGGCTTCCCGGCGCGCCTCGCGGCCCTGACGGCGCCGCTTTCGGGGACGTTGGCGAGAACGGGGCCGCCGAACCGCCGCTCGGCCTGCTCGGCCACGTCGGCCGCGTCGCCGCGGACCTTGTTGAACAGCACGCCGGCGGTCTCCGTCCCGTACGAGCGGGCGTACTCCTGGACCTTCAGCCCGTCAGAGAGCGCGGGGATCGTCGGTTCGACGACGACGACGACGCGGTCGGCGAGGACGACCGGGAGCACCGCCGACTTCGAGCCGAGCGCGGCCGGCGAGTCGAGCAGCAGCACGTCGGCGTCGCCGGCGAGGTCGGCGACGACCTCGCGGAGCCGGCCCGGCTCGGCCGCCTCGAAGCCCGCGAGCGACGTGCCACAGGGGACGACGCTCAGCCCGAACCGGTCGTACGTCGCCTCCGACACGTCCGTCGCGGTCCCCTCCACGAGGAGGTCGTGGAGGGTGACCGCCGCGTCGTCGAGCCCGGCGTGGAACAGCAGGTTCGCCATCCCCGTGTCGGCGTCGACGACGGTGACGTCGTGCTCCTCGGCGAGCGCCATCCCCAGCGCGAGCGTGCTCGTCGTCTTCCCCGTGCCGCCCTTCCCGCTGGCGACCGCGAACGCCTCGACCATGCGCCGATGTGTCAGGTCGCCGGGCTAAAACCTGTCCATCACGGGCGCCCGACGCCGTCGCTCCGGTTCGGATCCACCGGACAGCGTTTTGCCGCTCGGCACCAACCGTGGCCTATGCCCACCGTCATCGACGCGGACGCGTTCCGCGACAGGATCGACGAGCGCCGGCGCGGCGAACGGACGTTCGCGCTCGTCGACACGCGTCTCCGCGAGAGCTACGAGAGCTGGCGGATCGCCGACTCGATCCACTACTTCTACAAGCCGTTCCACGAGTTCGACGTCGACGACTTCGAGGCCGAAACCGGCCTCGAGCCCGACGACGCGATCGTGACGACCTGCGCGAAGGGGAAGGCCTCGCTCGACTTCGCCGCGGAGCTGGAGGCCGCGGGGTACGACGACATCGCGGTCGTCGCCGACGGGATGCGCGGCTGGTCGAGCGTGTACGACCGGGCCGCGGTCCCCCTCCCCGACGCGGGGGACGACCCGCTCGACATCGTCCAGATCCAGCGGCGCGCGAAGGGGTGTCTCGGCTACCTCGTTGTGGGCGGGAAAGCGGCCGACGCAGGGCAGACCGCCGACGGAGCCCATCACACCGCCATCGCCGATTCCGGTGCCCCCGACCGTGTCGCCGCCGATTCCGATGACTTCGACCGCGTCGCCATCGCCGTCGACGTCTCACGCCACGGCGAGGAGTGGTGGGAGGCGGCCGCGGCACACGACGCCGCGATCGCCGCGGTGCTCGACACCCACGTCCACGCCGACCACCTCTCCGGGGGTCGCGATCTCGCGGACGCGCTCGACGTGCCCTACTACCTCCCGGCGGCGGCCGCCGAGCGCGACGTGGCGTACGCGTTCGAGCCGCTTTCCCGAAACGAGACGCTGGATGTCGGCGGCATCAGCGTGAAAGCGCTCGCGACGCCCGGCCACACCTCCGACATGGCGAGCTACCTGATCGGCCGGTCGGCGGTCCTCACCGGCGACACGCTGTTCACCGACAGCGTCGGCCGCACGGAGCTGCAGTTCGGCGCCGACGATGATGCCGACGCGGGGCCGGCGTCGGGGGACGGCGCGGCGTACGGAGCGACGCAGCTGTACAACTCGCTCCACGGAACGCTGCTCGCGGAGCCCGACAGCGTCGTCGTCTGCCCCGGCCACTTCGCGGTCGCGAACGACGGGACGACCGACGGCGTCGTGCCCGGCGAGCCGGTGACGACGACGGTGGGCGCGGCGCGCCGCGACATCGACGTGCTCGGGCTCGACGCCGAGGCGTTCGTGGAGCAGATTACGGCGACGCTGCCGGAGAAGCCACCGAACTACGAGCGCGTCATCGCCGCGAACCGCGGCGTCGACTCCCCGCCGGACGAGACCGCGGCGATCGAGCTGGAGCTCGGTCCGAACCGATGTGCCGCCGACGCCGGCGGCGAATCGACGGCGGACGACTGACGCCGATCCGCACGGCCGAGCGGTCGTCGGGGGCTTACCAGTCGTCCGATCAGTCGTCTCGGTCGGTCGCGACGTCCCGGGCGGCTTCCAACTCCGCCACACGCTCGCGGAGGTCGTCCCGCTCCCGGACGAGCGAGTTGACGGCCGCTTCGAGATCGGCGATGCGGCTTGTGAGATCGAGGTACGCGTAGCCGGCGAACAGGCCGACTGCGAGGCCGATGACCCCGCCGACGAGGAACCCGACGAGCGTCGTGACCGACATGAAGAGGGCATCGGCGACATCCTCGGCGCTGATGGGGAGGGCGAGCGGCATGCGCCCGCTGGTACGCGATCCCTGAAAAAGGTACTCACCGTGCTGTCCGACCCGTCGCGCGACTCGCCGTCCTCCCATTCGCTATCTCGCGACTCGCTATCGTCCGACTTACCGCCGCCCGACTCACTCGTCGTGGATGAACACGAGCCGCTTCGACTCGGTGTTACAGAGACACAGATCGATCCCGTCGCGGGTCGCGCCGATCTGCTGCCAGCCGTGGTCGCTGACGAACAGCGTCTGAAAGACGCCGCGGTCGCAGTCGGGGTTCGGGCAGCCGACCCCCGCGGCGTTTTTGTACACGGTGGTCCCGCCGCCGGAACTCTGCCGGACCAGACCGTCCGTCAGCGATCGGAACTCCTCTGCGGACATCGGACCCTCGGTCTCCTCGTCTCCCATGCGTTCGCGTTCGCGACCCAGCGTATAAAAACCGCCTGACTGTGGTAATTGGTAGCACACGACGCTTGATCTTCGCGCTGCCCGGCGCCTCGCCCTCACGCCGCGCCTCGCCCTCACGCGGCGTCCCGCTTCACGGCGTCCGCGTACGCGTCCGCGATCCGGGTCGGCTCCGGGAGCTTGTAGCCCGCGCACAGCGCCGCGACGAGCTCGACGGTCGTCGCGGGCGACACCCGGTGGCCGGGGCTCACGTACAGGGGGTTCACGCGCCGGCTGTTCGGGTACTGACGGGACTGGTAGGCGTGACCGATGACGGGGGCGGCGTCCGGCTCCGCCGTCTTGACCGAGTCGTCCGCGCGGATCGGCGTCCGCCATCCCTCCGGGCGCTCGTCGGTCGGCTCGTCGGGGTCGCCGCACAGCAGACTCTTCGCGACGCCGACGCTCGGCACGTCCAGCAGGACGCCGACGTGGGTCGCGACGCCCGCCTCTCGGAAGTGGACCCGACCGGAGCCGTCACACACCAGCAGGTCCGGCTCGACGGAGAGGGCATCGAGCGCCGCCAGCATCGGCTCCCCCTCCCGGAACGCGAGCAGGCCCGGGATGTACGGGATCGACAGCGGCGTGACGGCGCTCGCGTACTCGATCACGTCGCCGTCGCGGATCGCGACCGCGGCGGAGACCGCCCGGTCCTCCCCGTCGTCGGGCGTCAGGAACGCCTGGTCGATCCCCACGACGACCGGGGCGTCCGGAGCGTCGGCACTCCGGCCCGGGCCCGGAAGCGTCTCTTGGCGCGCGTCCGGCGGCCCGTCGGTCAGGTCCGCGGGCTCGTCGATCGCGACCGCGGCCGGCTCGATCCCGTGGTCGTCCGCGAACGTCGCCGTCGACGCGATCTCGCGCTGGAGCGACGCCATCTCCTCGTGCGAGAGCGTCGGGTCCGGGAGGAACTCGGGGCGGACGACGCCGTTGTGACCGCCGTGAGCCGGATCGGCCGCGGGATCGGGTCCCATTCAGAACCGCCCGCCGGGCCCTCCCGGCCCGCCCGGTCCACGGGGGCCGCCCGGACCGCGGGGGCCGCCCATCTGCATCCCGCCGGGGCCACCCGCGGACCGCGCGAGGCTCTCGTTGCGCTTGCCGAACGCGAGGCCGATGGCGAAGCCGATCAGGTGCGCGAGGTGCGCGATGCCGCCGACGCCGCCCGTTCCGGTCTGGATCACGAGCACCGCCGAGATGAGCGCGATCCCCCAGGTGAGGTACTTGATCTTCATCGGGATGACGAAGAAGAGGAGCACCTGCATGTTCGGTCGCCACACGGTGAGCACGCCGAGAATCGCGAAGCCGGCCCCGCTGGCGCCGAGCACGCCGACGGTCGGCGCGCCGGTCGCGATCGCGAACAGGACGTGGCCGAGGCCGGCGAGGACCCCCGCGCCGAAGAAGAACCCGACGAAGCGGCGCGACCCGACCGCGCGCTCGACGAGCGGGCCGAAGAACAGGATGACGATGCTGTTGCCGATGATGTGGAACAGCTGGAGTCGCGAGTGCGAGAGGACCGAGGTGACCCACGTCCAGACGTTCCCGAGCGCGTCCGACCGGAGGACGAAGAGCTGGCTGTGAGCGGCCTCGCCGAGGGTGAGTGTCACGACCCACTGCGCGAGGAACGTGATCCACATCGCCGCCAGGATGGCGTAGGTCGCGTTCCCGCGGAAGTAGCTCACGAGCCCGCCGGTGCTCGTCTCGCGGTCGAGCCGCTGCTTGAGACGCCCCACGACGCCCGCCGACGACCCGGAGCCGGAGCCACCCGCCCCGCCGGCCTCGACGCCCTCGTCGAACCCGCTGTCGAAGACCCCGCCGGGGTCGTCCCACTCGGCGAGGCCCGGGCAGTCGTGGTTCTCGGGCAGGCGGTGATCGGCACAGAACGTCTTGCCGCACCGTTTACACTGGTACGGGAGGTTCTCGTACTCCCCACACACGTCGCACGTCGCCATTGCCGTCACTTACGCGGGCGGTCGTAAAGCGGTTTGGCTCTTTGCCGTGGCTGTCTCACTCGTCCGTCCCGTCCCCTCCCAGCCCGTCGACGAGCTCTCTGAGCGTCGCCAGCGGGTACTGCCCGGGCGCGGTCGCGTTCGCCGGATCGACGGGCGCGTAGCCGATCTTCGAGCCGTACAGGGGGGTGACCGCACGGGTGTGCCGCCCCGGTTCGCCCATGCACATCGTCGCGACCCGATGGCCGGCCGCGGTCGCCTCGTGGGTCGCCTCGATCATCGCGAGCGCGTCCGCCGGCGCGGTCGCGGTCGTCGCCAGCTTCCCCACGTCGCCCTCGCTCGCCGCGTCGGTGAGCAGGTCGACGAGCGCGGCGGGCTCGGGCGTCGACTCGAAGTCGTGGACCGAGACGACCACCGAGACGCCCTCCTCACGCGCCGTGTCGCGGAGCGCGGTCGCGTGCGACTCCTCACCCTCGGGCGCGTTCCCGCGGAGCGCGGCGAGCTCCACGTCGACGGCGGCGACCGCGTCGCGGGCGACCGCGGTCGAGAGCGCGTCGAACCGGCCGAGGTCGCCGGCCTCGCCGCCCTCCCACGTCGCCCGGTTCGTGACGAGCAGCGGGAGCTCGCCGTCGTACGCGTCGAGCTGAGCGAGCGGGTCGCTCGCGAGGTCCATCCGGAACTCCACGGCGTCGGCGTGCTCGCGAGCGCGCGGTTCCTCCGAGAGGTCGGCCGTGCTCGCAGTCAGGACGAACGCCTCGAACATACGCGGGGGTTCCGCGGGCGGGGACTTATGTGTGTGCGTCCGGCGGGAAGCGGAACCGATCGGTGGCCAGAAAAGCGTCGTCGGGTCGAGGTTAGGCGACGAGACCGTCTTCGGCCTCGAGCAGCTCGTGGTAGCGGTTCCGGATGGTGACCTCGCTGATGTCGGCGACCTCCGAGACGGCGGCCTGCGTCGTCTTCTCGTTGGTGAGGAGCGCGGCGGCGTAGACGGCGGCGGCCGCGAGCCCCACGGGCGATTTGCCCGAGTGGACGCCCTTCTCCTTCGCGTTGCGCAGGAGGCTCTTCGCGCGCATCTCGGACTCCTCGGAGAGCTCCAGGTCGGAGGCGAACCGGGGGACGTACTGCTCGGGGTCGGCCGGCTTCACTTCGAGCTTGAGCTCGCGGACGACGTAGCGGTACGTCCGGGCGATCTCCGCCTTCTCGACGCGGGAGACGTCGGCGATCTCGTCGAGGCTGCGCGGGACGCCGGCCATCCGGGCGGCGGCGTACACGCAGGAGGTGGAGACGCCCTCGATGGAGCGGCCGGGGAGGAGGTCCTCGTCGAGCGCGCGGCGGTAGATGACCGATGCGGTCTCGCGGACGTTGTCCGGGAGCCCCTGTGCGCTGGCCATGCGGTCGATCTCGCCGAGCGCCTGCTTCAGGTTGCGCTCCTTCGAGTCGCGGGTGCGGAACCGCTCGTTCCACTTGCGGAGGCGCTGCATCTTCTGGCGCTGACGGGCGCCGAGTGAGCGCCCGTACGCGTCCTTGTCGCGCCAGTCGATGTTCGTCGAGAGCCCCTTGTCGTGCATCGTGTTGGTCGTCGGGGCGCCGACGCGGCTCTTCTCGTCCTTCTCACGGGAGTCGAACGCGCGCCACTCCGGCCCGCGGTCGACCGAGTCCGCCTCGACGACGAGCCCGCAGTCGGCGCAGACGCTCTCGCCGTGTTCCTCGTCGTTGATGACGTTGCCGTCGCACTCGGGACAACTGAGCGTCTCGTCGGTCTGTTCCGATTCCGTCTCGTCCGTCTCCGTTCGGGAGCGACTCCCCCGCGTGTGTAATCGTTCACTCATGGCTAAACCCCCTCTCGGTAACTGAACACGGCCCGAGAGCGATCTTGTCCGATAGACGGCGGAACCGAACTTAAAACGACCGGAACGCGTCGCCGGAAACCCGACGAAAGGACACGATCTATCACGTGTTTTCGGGATCTCTCGTGACGACCGAAACGCTTGGGCCGGTGGCGCTCCGAGCCGGTTCCGATGAGCTCCCCCCGCGTCGTCTCGTTGGCTCCGAGCGCGACGGCGACCGTGACCGCCCTCGGCGCCGCCGAGACGCTGGTCGGCGTCACGCACCACTGCGACACCCCGGACGACGCGGGCGCCGCACACGGGACGGAGTCGCCCGCTCCCGTCGGTGGCTGGCTCAATCCCGACCTCGACCGCGTCGCCGAGCTCGCTCCGGACGTCGTCCTCACCAGCGACGGGCTCCAGAGCGACCTCGCGGACGACTGCCGCGAGCGCGGGTTCGCCGTCCGCCACCGCGAGCCCGCGACGCTGGACGAGGTGATCGCGACCTTCGCCGCCCGCGGCGCCGACGTGGGGCGACCGGAGGCCGGCGACCGCCTCGCCGCCGAGGCCCGGGACCGCCTCGATCGAATCGCCGACGCGGTCGCGGACCGTCCCCGCCCGACCGTTTACTGTGAGGAGTGGTCGGACCCGCCGATGGCCGCCGGGAACTGGGTCCCCGACGCCGTCCGCGCCGCCGGCGGTCGGTACCCCTTCGTCGAGCCGGGCGAGCGCTCCCGCGAGGTCGCGCTCGCGACCGTCGAGCGAGCCGACCCCGACCACGTGATCGTCCACGTCTGCGGGCACGGGGACCGGGTCGACCCGGCGACCGTCGAGGAACGCGACTGGGCCGTCGACGCCCCCGTCCACGTGATCGACGACTCACTTTTAAACCAGCCGAGCCCCGCCCTCGTCGACGGCGTCGAGCGGCTGGCGCGCCTGCTCCATCCGGGGACCGAGAGCTATTCGTAGCCCGTCGCCCGATCTTGGGTATGCGAGTCGGCGTCGGCAGCGGGAACCCGGTGAAGCGGCGCGCGGTCGAACAGGCGCTCGGCGTCGAGCGCGACTCCGATCCCGGTACGGTCTCCCGCGACTCCGGGACGGGCGCCCTCCACGACCTCCGGGGCGACCCTGAAGCGATCGCGGTCGAGACCGTCCCCGTCCCGTCGGGAGTGAGCGAGCAGCCGACCGGCCACGCCGAGACGATCGCCGGCGCCGAGAATCGGGCCGCGGCCGTCCTCGACGCGGAGCCGGACACGTACGACCTCGCGGTCGGGATCGAGGGCGGCGTCGCTGGGTTCGACGGCGCTGACGGGCTCTTCCTCGTCATGTGGGCGGCCGTCTCAGACGGGTCGCGTACTGGACGGGGAGCCGGTCCGAGCCTCGAACTCCCCGCGGACGTGGCCGCCCGGATCGAGGACGGCGAGGAACTCGGTCCCGTGATGGACGACCTCCTCGACACGGAGGGTGTCGCGCGACGCGGCGGCGCGGCAGGTGCGTTCACGCGCGGTCGCGTCGACCGCGCTGACGCCCTCGCAACCGCGGTCGCCGGCGCGCTCGGACCGTTCGTCTCCGACCTGTACTGACCCGGAACGGCTCTCGTTTCGTTCCGATCCGGGTCCGAGACCGACCGGTCCCGGCGCAGCTGCGGACCGGCCCCGCCCCCCGACGTGACGGTTCGAGAGCTGTACCGAAACGCGGCGCTCGTCACCCGTCCGTGACCGCTTTCAGCGACAAAATCGCATGACTGCGAGGTGTTAACTCGGTCTACCAACCGGTTTATGAGGAGACATGACCTGTCTCCGGTATGAGCACGGTCCAACCCGACGCGGTTGCCGTCGAATCTGCTGGCCTCTCCGCGAAACAGACGCGCATCCTGCGGTATCTCCGCGAGAACGCCGCCGACAAGACGTACTTCAAATCGCGGCTGATCGCCGACGAGCTCGATCTCTCGGCGAAGGAAGTCGGCGCGAACATGAGCGCGGTCGCCGACGCGGCCGCCGACATCGACGTCGAGAAGTGGGGATACTCGTCGGGAACGACGTGGATGGTCACGGTCTGACGAAGCGCGCGAGTCCGCGACGAGAGCGCGGTTACGGGTCGTACGCGACAAGCGACGACGCGTCGTCTGCGAACGCGACGGCGTCGGCGTCGAAGGAGTCGGCGTACCGAACGACGAGCGTGAGCAGCCGCTCCGGTTCGGTCAGCGTGTAGCCGTCGGTCCGGTCGAGGAGTCCGGTCGCTTCGAGGTCGGCGGCGGCGGTGCTCACGGTCGGTCGGGAGACCCCGAGCTCGGCCGCCAGGTCCGCGCCGGTCGCCGTCGGGTCGCGCAGCAGCGCGAGGATCATCCCCCGGGACGTATCGCGCCGCAGGTACCCGAGCGCGCGTTTGTCGAGGTCGCCGAACCTGTCGGCCGGGAAGTACCGTCGGTAGTCGGCGTCCTTCGCCGATTCGATCTCGCCCGCTTCCTCCAGCTTCCGGAGGTGGTGCTGCGCCTCGCCGGTGCCGAGCCGGAGGTCGTCGCGAAGCTTCGAGAAGTGAGCGCCGGGCGTCGTCGGCACGTACCCGCGGATCGCCTCGCGGGTCTCGTTCGCGTCGCCCCCGTCGCCGTCCGAGTCGGCGCTTGCGGTCCCGACGAACGGCGCGGCGGCTCCGATGGCGGCGAACCGCCGGAGCGTCTCGCGTTTCCGCCCGTCGATCCCGTCTGTCACGGGCGTAATCGTCGTCCGTTCGACTAAAGCACTTCGTTCGGGGCGGTATCGGACCGTTCCGGGCGGTGGGCGTCGATAGGGCGTCGCACCCGTCGACGGAACACTGCGGTCCCAAATCGCGATCGGCGACGGCGAGGGCGTCTCTCGGTCAGCTCTCTCGGTCGGTCTCGGCGTCGCCGTCGACGGCCTCCTCGTCCATCTCCTGGATGACCTCGTCGGCCGACTTGATGTCCGCGCCGGCGCCGCCGGCCTTGACGGCTTCGGCCTCCTTCTCCAGCTCCTCGACGTTCATCTCCGCGGACTCCTCGATCTGCCCGAGGATCTCGTCGATGTCGTCGAGCCCGAGCATCTTCCGGGTGTCGTCGTCGAACTCCTTCCCGTCGAGCCCTTCCATCTCCTGAACGTCGGAGCCGGAGAGGGCCTTGCCGTAGCGGCCGACGAGGCTGGTGAGCTCCTGCGGGAGGACGAACGTCGTCGATTCGCCCTTGCCGATCTCTTCGAGGGTCTCCATGCCGCGCTCGATGATGGCGCGCTCGCCCATCGACTCGGCCGAGCGCGCGCGGAGGACCGTGGAGATGGCGTCCCCCTGTGCCTCGAGGATCTGGCTCTGCTTTTCGCCCTGCGCGCGGATGATGTTGGACTGTTTGTCACCCTCGGCCTGCTCGACGGCGGAGCGGCGTTCCCCCTGCGCTTCGAGGATCATTGCGCGGCGACGGCGCTCGGCGGAGGTCTGCTGCTCCATCGCCTGCTGAACGTCCTTCGAGGGGTTGACCTCGCGGACCTCGACGCTCTCGACGCGGATCCCCCACTCGTCCGTCGGCTCGTCCAGCTCCTTCCGGATCTTCGCGTTGATCTCCTGCCGCTTGTTCAGCGTGTCGTCGAGTTCCATGTCGCCGAGGACGGCGCGCAGAGTGGTCTGCGCGAGGTTCGAGACGGCCTTCTTGTAGTCGTCCACTTCGAGGAACGCCTTCTTGGCGTCCATCACCTTGATGTAGACGACCGCGTCCGCCGTCACCGGTGAGTTGTCCCGCGTGATCGCCTCCTGACGGGGAACGTCCAGCGTCTGGGTCCGCATGTCGAACGCGTAGGTGCGGGAGACGAACGGCGGGATGAGGTTGATACCCGGCTCGAGCAGCTTCCGGTACTCACCGAAGACGGTGAGCGTCTTCTTCTCGTAGGCGTCGACGATCTCGAACGACTGCCACAGCGTGACGACCACCAGAAGCAGGAAGAGCAGCCCAACGCTCACCAGGCCGAAGCCGAGCCCGGATTGGAGGGTAATCGGATCCATGGACAGAAGTTGGACCAACGCGTTGTTAATACTTCGCCCGATCGGGGTGTACGCTCCAGCAACGCCGATCCCGTCGCACGGAACGCGGAGCCGGTCGCGCCCGGACGGAAGCGCGGCGTCGGTCGGCGCGGGGAGACTGCGAACCGGGCGCCGGCGTGAGCGGGAGTCGTTTCGGAGATAACAAACCCTAAAACCCGGCTCGGCAACCGATCCCGTATGCATTTGCGGTTCGTCGGGCGGCTCGGGCTCGCAGACGCGGTGACGGTGGCGAACGCGGCGGTCGGCTTCCTCGCGGTCGTCGCTGCGGCCGTCGACCCCCGGCTCGCGGCCCGCCTCATCCTGCTCGCCGCGGTCGCGGACGGGCTCGACGGGGTCGTCGCGCGGCATCGCGGCTCCACGGACGCCGGTCCGTACCTCGACTCGCTGGCCGACGTGGCGTCGTTCGGGGTCGCTCCCGCCGCGCTCGTAGCGTTCGTCGTCCTCGATGCGCGGGCGTTCGCGACCGAACCGGTCTTCGTCGCCGCGAGCGTCGCCGTCGCGGCCCTGTTCGTCTCGATGGCGGTCGCCCGGCTCGGCATGTACACGGCCTACGACACCGACGAGCGCGAGACGGTCGGCGTGCCGACGACGCTGGCGGCCACGGTGCTCGCCGCGGCCGTCATCGCCGGCTACACCGCCCCCCCGCTGCTCGTCGCGGCGACCGCCGCGTTCGCCCTGCTGATGGGGTCGACCGTCACGTACCCCGACCTCCACGCGCAGGACGCGCTCGTGATGGGCGTCGTACAGGCGGCCGTGATCCTCACCCCGGTCGGCCACATGGTCACGTCGCTCCTCCCGACGTGGATCGGGGAGGGGTTCGCGTTCGCGCTGCTGTTCCTCTCCGCCGGCTACCTCGTCCTCGGTCCGCGGTTCTACTGGGGGGACGGGATCCAGTCGCCGAGGGACGTGGACGACGCGACAGACGCCGACGCCGTCGAGGATCGCGGCGCCTAGGCTGTCGGCGCGTCACTGGGCGCGGCGGAACCGCTCGGTACGAAACGGATAAACGGGTGAGTGGAGGGAAACGGGCGGACTGACAGCGCGGAACGGGTCGCAAAACGAGTTCGGGGGCCGCCTTACAGGAGGTCGTCGAAGTCCTTGTAGCGGGTGATGTCGACGCCCTCGTCGGTGACGACGGCGACGTTGATCCCGTTGCCGGACGCGAGGTCGCGCTCGACGGCGGACTGGATCGCCTTCGCGGCGATGGTCTTCGCCTCGTCGACGCTCACGTCATCGTGGTACTCCTGTTCGAGGACACCGAGGGCGTACTGGGAGCCGGAGCCGGTGACGGTGTACTCCTCCTCGGTCGTGCCGCCGAGGGCGTCGATCGAGTAGATGTGGGCGCCCTCGTCGTCGACGCCGCCGAGGATCGGCTGGACGATGTAGAACGCGCCCGACCGGAGGAGGTTCCCGGTGAGCGTCGACAGCGCTTCCATCGACATGTCCTTTCCGCGGCGAGTCTCGTAGAGGCTCGTCTCGGCTTTCAGCGTCGAGATGAGGTTCTGGGCCGCGGAGACGGAGCCGGCGATGGTCAGCGCGCCGCGCGGGTGGACCTCCTCGACCTTCTGAACGTCCTTCGAGGAGACCATGCCGCCGAGAGAGGCGCGCATGTCGGTCGCCATCACGACGCCGTCGGCGGTCTTGATGCCGACCGTCGTGGTGCCGGTCTTCATCTCGCCCTCGCCGTCGGCCTGCGCCGCGCGGCGTTCGCTGTGTTCGAACTCGCCGATCTCCGGTCCGAAGACGGGCTGGTCGCGGCCAAGCTCTTCGGCCGGCCCGTCAGAGAGGTCGCCAGTCGGTGTTCGCATTACGCCTCCGTTGGCTCGGCGCGCTGATAAAGGCAACCCTTCGGGGACCGACCGCCGGTTCCGACGGGTCTATTCGTCGGCGACCGCGCTCCGACGATATTCAGACGACGCACGGCGAATACGCGCGCTCCGAGGCGCTGGATGGGGCACGGCAACGACGGTGAGGGACGAGTCACGGCAACGACGGTGAGCGTTCGACGTTGGCGGGCGCTCTGGATCGTCGGTGCGCTCGGGACGGGTGGTCCAGAAAACGAGTCGTCACGACGGCGCCGGCGCGTTCACTCCTCGGTGGCCTCGTACACCTCGCCGGTGGTTTCGACGAGCCGGCCGATGGGGACGTTGATACCGAGTTGCTCGCGGGCGAAGACGGCCACCGGGAACAGCGAGATCCCGATGGCGACGGTCGCCTGGTGCAGCCCGAAGAGAGCCGCCGTACGGATGCGGTCGAACATGGGTCTTCGAGCAACCGGAGCGGAGGTACGTATAAATACCTTCCGGGGAGCGCGAGCGACCCACCTCGATGCAGTCATGCGGTTTGGAGTCATAAATTAACGATTATGAAATATAAACGGGAGGCGGTCACGATCGGGATATCCACGGCGGTTCGAATCCCGCTCGTTTCCATAAGTTATGGGAATCGTTTGCGCCTCGTGCGCCTCGCCTCTAGGCGATCGCGACGCGATCCGAGACCGACGGCTCGATCGTCCCCGTCGGCCTCGGAGCCATGCTCGACGCTCGGATCGGTCCGGGTACGGACCGAACGCGATTTAACCGGTCCGTCGCCTATCACGCGGCGTGCAGAACGTTACGGACAGGACGCGGAACCCGTTCGGGATGCGACCGGACTGCGAGTCGTTCGTGCCCGGGTACGGCGACGCCAACGCCGACTTCCACGTGATCGGTGACTACCCCGGGGTCCACGGCGGCGCCGACACCGGCGTCCCGTTCACCGGCGAGCCGTGGTCGACCGCGTTCCTCTCCGCGCTGGTCGAAGGGGGACTGATCGCGGGGTTCGACGATCCCCCGACGAGTGACGACGATGCGACCGCCGGGACGATCGCCGCTGACCGGACCTTCTTCTCGTATCTCCACATGTGCGTGTCCGACGGCCGCCCGGACGAGTCGTCGTACGACGACATGGAGCGGTTCTTCGACGCGGAGATCCGGGCGATCGCCGCCCACGTCCTCCTCCCGGTCGGCGCGCGCGCGACCGACCACGTCCTCCGGCAGTACACCTCGCGGGCGCACAAGACGGAGATCGACATGGACGCGCTCCACGCCGAGGAGCTGCTCGGCTCCGGGTGGCTCGTCCTCCCGATCAAAGACCCCGTCGAGTGGACCGAGGGTGACGGCGACCGCCTCGCCGCCGCGCTCCGCGAGCTCCGATCGACGGATTTCCGCCGCGAGAGCGACCTCGGGCGCTTCATCGCGGGCAGCGACCCGTACCTCGTCAGGTGACGCGCACCGGAGCACGGACCACCGCCCGCGGCGGCGCACCCCACTCAGTCCGATCGCTCGGCCGGATGGATGTGCGGTTCCGACATGGCTCCGAGGCTCCGATCGGATCGATTAGCGCGAATCCGAGAGATTAGTGTTCGAACGTCATTCATTCGCGGGACGCTGGTGTGATATTTGTCGCTACTCCCCGAATTTTATATCAGTCACCGTCTTTCGTCAGTAGGCGCCCGAACGATCGGGCGTCGGCCGTAGGACTGGTACTCCATACGGCGGCTTGGTCAGCACCGGCCCTCACGGGCCGTTTTTCGCGCCGCTCGGTCCTCGCCTACTCCGTCCCCAGCAGCGCGTCGAGGTACTGCCCGACGTGGTCGTCCATCCGTCTCTTGAACCCCGCCCGCCGGGCCAGCCGGTCGAGCTCTCGGGAGACGTACGTTCCGTACTGGACCGCCTTCTTGTCGGCCGTCCGGACCGACTCCGGCACGCGCCCGGTCGCCGCCCGCCGGAGCGCGATCTTGCGCTCGCCGTCGCTCGCGAGCAGTTCGCCCGGCAGCGAGAGCGCGGCCGCAACGACTCGGTCGTCGAGCAGCGGCGCGACCGGCTCGACCCCGGCGGCGCGGAGCGCGAGCACGTCGCGTTCGAGCTGTCCGGGGAGCGTTCGGACGGTCTCGGTCCGCGCGCCTCGCACCGTCTCCGCGGCGACGCGGTCGTCGCCGACGGGGTCGGCGACCTTGCTGTAGCCGCCGAACAGCTCGTCGGCGCCCTGGCCCACGGCGAGCCGATCGATACCGTCGGCCGCGGCCGCCTCCGCCGCGAGGTACAGCGGGACCGCGATCGCGACGTCCATCGGGTTGCGCCGTCCGGTCGCCGCGGCCACCTCGCGGACCGCGCGCACGAGGCCGTCGTGGGTGATCTCGACGACGCGGAGTTCCAGCTCCATCGCCGCGGCGGCCTCGCGGGCGGCCTCGATGTCGTGACACCCCTCGAACCCGGCGACGTAACACGGCGCGTCCGGGACCGCGGCGGCGACGACGCCCGAGTCGACGCCGCCGGAGAAGGCCACCGCGAGGTCGCCGGCGTCGCTTCCCGGTTCGGGGCCGGCAACGTCGAGATCGGCGAGCGCGGCGCCGAGGGCGTCGTCGACCGCGGTCTGTCCGGACTCAGCGTCGACCGCGCCGCCGTCCGGAAGCGACCAGACGCGCTCGGTCCCCGCCGCCGACACGAGAGCGCCTGCCGGGACGGGTTCCGGTTCGTCGAGGTCGGCCCGGTCGAAGCTCCACGCGTCGGCAGCCGTGGGATCGCGGCCGGTGGTTGGATCGCAGTCGGTGGCTGGATCGCCGTCGGTCGCTGACCCGCCCTCGGGCGCCACGCCCGCGGCGCCGCGCTCGACGAACAGCGGTTGGCGGCCGAGCGCGTCCCTGACGAGCACCGGCCCCTCGCGGTCCGGCGGATCGCGAAGGAGCCCCGCGAAGCCGCGTCCGCCGGGGAGGGCGTCTCCGTCACGGAGGGCGTCGCGGACGTGCTCGGGCGATGCCCCGCACAGCTCGGTGGGATGAGCGCCGCCCATCGCGGTCACCGCAACGCGTCCAGCGCCCGGAGCGCGCGGCGCTTGGCCCCGCCGCCGAACTGGCGGAGCGAGACGCGCCACGGGGTCCGTTTCCCGACGACGCTGGTCCGACCGTCGGCGATCCCCTCGAGGATCGCCGCCGCCGAGCGCTCGTCGGCACCGACCTCGGTCACGGCCTGTCCGACCATCTCCGAGATGTGCGCGTCGCTGCCGGCGGTCATCGGGAGTCGGTTCCGGATCGCGAACTTCTCGGCCTGTCGGTTCGATCGCCCCGTGAACAGCCGCGAGTTGTACACTTCGAGGGCGTCGGCGCTCGCCAGCTGCTCGTCGCTGATGTGGGCCGCGACGCCGTGCCGGGACTTCTGGAAGGGGTGGGGAACGACCGCGATCCCGCCCTGATCGCGGATGCGATCGAGCGTCTCGTCGAAGGGGAGCCCGCTCTCGACGCGCTCGCGGATGCCGAACGCGAGGACGTGGCCGGCCGCGCTCGTCACCTCCATGCCGACGATGCCGACGAGCCCGTAGTCGGGGGCCTTCTCGGCCGCCTCGATGCTGGCGTCGATCTCGTCGTGGTCCGTGACGGCGAGCGCGTCCAGTCCGACCGCCGACGCCTGCTCCAAGAGGAGGTCAACCGGGTCGCGTCCGTCGTAGGACAGCGCGGAGTGCGCGTGCAGCTCGACCGATAACACGCGCTCTGATTCGGGCGTGCTGTTCAAAAGCGCCCCGGTCCGCGGCGGTTCGCGTCGAAAGCGGCGGGCGAGTCCGCGCCGGCGACGCGGTCCGCGAAAAAACGGCTTCGGCGCCGGGCCGGCCGGTCAGAACGCGCTTCCGCCGACCGTCTCGCGGTACGTTCCGGTCCCGCGGTGCGCCGCCACGTCCCACGTCTCGACCGCGACCAGCACGCGGGTGTTCAGGGCGTCGGCCGGCGCGTCCTCGATCCGGAGCGTCGAGTCGCCGATGCGGGCGACGGCCGTGTCGCCCTCCTGACCGGTGACCATCACCTCAATCACGTCGCCGGTGTCGTAGTCGGGCGTCGAGCCTCGGAACGAGAACCCGGCGAAGAACTTGTCGAAGCGGCTCATGCGCGCGACACCTCCTCGGAGGTCCGGTCGGGAATGTACTCCCGCCCGAACCCGGTGATCGCGGCGATCAGGAAGACGATCACGAGGAACCAGCCGTGGAACACGTACGGCACGACCTCGATGGGGTTGACCACCATCGCGTCGCCGTACTCGGCGCCGAGCCCCCCTGGACCCACCATCACCTGGTAGCCGACGAGGACGCCGCCGGCCCACGGGAAGATGTACCCGAGCGCCGAGGTGTTCGCGTCGAGAATGTTCGCGCGCCGGTAGCCGTTGATGTTGAACTTCTCGCCGATCCGCGCGATGTACGGGGCGATCGCGATCTCCGCGGCGGTGTTGATCGTGATCATTCCGTTGATCGTCGCCGTGCCGAGCACCATCGTCAGCTCGGCCCGCCGGACGTTGGTCGCGACGGAGTTCAACAGGAACTCCAAGATCGCCTCGAAGCCGCCCCCGCGGATCATGATCTGCGCCATCGACACGATCAGCAGCGTCAACACGATGAGCGGGAAGAAGCCGGTCGCGCCCGTATAAAGGCTCCCGCCCACGCCCGTGGTCTCGCCGACCGCGACGAACGGCAGCGCGGTGAACGTTCCGGCCTCGCTCACGGTGAACACGAGGATGTCGCTCACCGACGAGAGCCCGAACAGGAGGTTGGACGCGACGGCGACGACGATCCCCCACGAGATCGCCTCGACGATGTGTCGGCCCGCGACCGCGGTCACGATCACGACGCCCATCGAGATCAGGTGGACCAGCCCCGCCGCAGCCGCGTCGAGTTCGGCCGCGCCCTCGAGGCTCGCGCCCGGTAGGACCGAGCCCATGACCAGGTACGCGACGAACGCGGGCACCGCCGCCGCGATCGCGTACTTGAACCGCGAGGCGACCACGCCGCCGATGTCGGCATCCTGCGTCACCGCGCTCACGATCGTCGTGTCACTGACGGGCGCGAGGTTGTCGCCGAACACGGCGCCCGACAGGATCGCGGCGAACAGCAGCACCGGGTTCGCGCCGAGGAGGACCCCCGCCGGGAAAAAGAGGGTCACGAACGCGATGGTCGCGCCGTACCCCGTCCCGATTCCGGTCGCGAGCAGCCCACAGAGAACGAACGCGGCCGCCGGGAACGTCGCCCCGCCGACGTTCAACGCGTCGGCGGCGAAGATGAGCCCGTTGACGAACCCGCCGACTTGGAGCGTGTCGGCGAACATCCCGGCCCACAGCCACGCGACGATCGCCGTGGCGGCGACGCGCTGGGTCATCCCCTCGAAGATGGTGTCCGCGTACGTCTTCCAGCTCCCGCGAACGAAGAACATCCCGAGGATCGTCCCGATCAGCGCCCCGATAACGAGTCCGTCCGAGCCGCCGACTCTGAGGATTCCGCTCTGGAAGATGGCCCAGACGATGAAGAAGGCGAGGGGGATCGTGCTCGCCCACTTCCCGCCGTAGAACGTGATCCGCGGCTCGGCGTCTGTCTCCGCTCCCGTCCCGGCGCTGAGTCCGCCGTCAGTCGCGAGTTCGCCGCTCGTCTCGGACTCGCTCCCCGACGCGGATCCGCCGTCGGACACGTCGGAGCCGCCCCCGCCGGGCGGGGCGCCGTCGGGTGGTTCGTCGCCGGTCCGGTCGATCGGGTCGCCGTCGGATTCGTCGGTCATGTGTCTTTCCCACGCATCCGGTAACCCACGACCTACGTAAACCCTCGTGTCCCGCATCCGTCGGCGCGTCCGCCCCTCGTCCCGCTCGCGTCACTCGACGTGGGCTCTCGCGGTCGTCCGGGAGAGCCACAAGAACACGCTTAAGAACCCCGACGCCGACCCCACATACGGGAACAGCACAGCTGCAGATCCGACGCGCCGGGGTCTTTTCGCCCACGGCTTGGGAATGTAGCAGTGCGCCGACGCCTCCGGCGTCGCGGTCGGGACGCCCGCTTCCGCGGGTCGCCCGGTCGGACCGCTCGACTCGCGAGCCGTCCGTCAGCCGCGTCGCGCGGAGTCGCGGTCACGTTGCGGTTGTGCCGTTCCAACCAGATACACAATGGCACGAATGCACACGCGCCGTCGCGGTTCGTCCGGTTCGGACAAGCCGGCGACGGACGAGAACCCGGAGTGGAGCGACGTCGACGCCGAGGACATCGAGTCCCGCGTCGTCGAACTGGCAGAGCAGGGTCACGACCCCAGCGTCATCGGACTCAAGCTCCGTGACGAGGGCGTCAAGGGCGTCCCGGTGCCCGACGTGAAGCTGGCCACCGGCAAGAAGGTCACCGAGATCCTCGATGAGCACGACGCGGACTCGGAGCTCCCCGAGGACCTCCGGAACCTGATGTCCCAGGCCATCCGCCTGCGCGAGCACATGGCGGAGAACGGGCAGGACCACCAGAACAAGCGCGCGCTCCAGAACACGGAGTCGAAGATCCGCCGCCTCGCGAACTACTACCGCGGCGACAAGATCGACGAGGAGTTCACGTACACCTACGAGAACGCCGCCGAGCTCCTCGGCGACAACTGACGACGCCGAGGCCGGCTCCCACGGGGAGCGACTCGGACGAGTAACCGACACGACGCGACAGCAGGTCGCGACGAACTGACGCGACGCGTCGATTCGCGACGCATCGATCCACGACGCATCGATCCAGAACGCACCGCCCCACGACCGCACCACACGACCCACCCGATGACCGAAGCCACATCCGTCACGCCCGCCCCCGACGCCCTCGCCGGCGTCCTCGCGGACGCGCCGTTCGCCCGGCTCGTCGCGACCGACGACGGCGACGCGCTCGCGGCAGCCGCGCTCCTCGCACGAGCGCTGCGGGCGGTCGGCACGCCGTTCCAAGTCCGCGTGTCTCGGGACCCCGTCCCCGACGCCCGCGACGACGCCGTCGCGGTGGCCGTCGGCGCGGATCGGGGCCCGCACGCGATTCCCGGCACGAGGTGCCCGGCGAGCGCGGACGCGTTCGCGATCGCGCGAGCCCTCGGCGACGACGATCCCGATCCGGTCGTCGCGCTCGCCGGCGTCGTCGCCGCCGGCTCCGTACCCGGCACGGACGGCTCCGGCGACGCCTTGGCGGCGGCCGAGGACGACGACCGGGTCCGGCGACGCCCCGGCGTCGCGCTCCCGACCGCCGACGTGGCGGACGGGCTCGCGGCCTCGACGCTCGTCCGGACGCCGTACTCCGGCGACGGCGAGGCTGCGCGCGCCGCGCTCGCGGAGCTCGGGCTCCCGGCCGACATCGACGACGACGCCCACCGACGCCTCGCGTCGCTTGTCGCCGTCGACGTCGCCGACGCGGACGGCGCGAGCGCGCGGGCCGCCTCGGCGGTCGAGCGCGCGCTCCGCCCCTACGCGACGGTCGGCGACGCGGCGCCGTTCGAGACGGTCGGCGGCTACGCCGACGTGCTCGACGCGCTCGCCCGCGCGGCTCCCGGCACGGGAGTGGCGCTGGCGCTCGACGCCGACCCGGACACCGAGCTGCGGACCGCCGCGCTCGACGCCTGGCGGACGCACGGGCTCGCCGCGCACCGCGCCCTCGACGCCGCGACGACCGCCCGGTACGACGGCTGTTTCGTCGCTCGCGTCGACCTCGCGGGAGACGACACCGAGGGCGGTGACGGGGTCGCGCCCGACGCGGCCGCCGTCCTGCCGACGGTTGCCCGGCTCGCCCGGGACTTCCGGTCGCCGGAGCCGGTCGCGGTCGCGGTCGACGAGGCCGCGGGTCTGCTGGCGGCCGCCGCGATCAACGGGGGCCGCGCAGCGGACGACGCGGCGACCGGCGGGGACCGCGCGGCGGACGACGCGCCCCCCGAGCCGATCGGCATCGGCGACGCCTGCCGGTCCGCGGCGGGCGACGTCGGCGGCGACGGCTGGGGGACCGCCGAGCGCGGCGGGATCGCGGTCGCAGAGAGCGAGACCGACGGCGACATTACGGGCGCGCTCGCCGCGCTCAGGGAGGCGCTATGAGCGGGGAGTCCGCTCCGAGCGAGGGTGAGGGCCGGACCGCGACCGTCCGGACGACCCACGCCGACGCCCCCCTCGTCGCCGCCGCGCTCGCCCCGGACGAGACCGACTCGATGGCCACCCGCGTCGACGGCGACGCGATCGAGTGCGTCGTCGAGCGCCCCACCACCGGCGGGCTGCGGTCGACCGTGGACGACCACGTCGTGAACCTACGCGTCGCGGACCGACTCGTCGAGCGCGCGAGGGCTCACCTCGCGGCCGACGACGGAGCGCGCCGCTCCGACACCAACGGCGACACAGACACCAACACATGAGCGAACGATCCGTATCCAAGAGCAGAGAACAGAAGCGCTGGTACTCCGTGCTGGCGCCCGAACAGTTCGACCGGAAGGAGCTCGGCGAGACGCTCGCCGAGGAGCCCGAGCAGGTCGTCGGCCGCACGATCACGACGACGCTGGGCGAGCTGACCGGCGACTCCGGCGCGAACAACACGAAGCTCACCTTCAAGATCACCGACGTGGGCAGCGACACGGCCTACACCGAGTTCATCAAGTACGAGCTCACGCGGGACTACCTGCGCTCGCTCGTCCGCCGCGGCGCCTCGAAGGTCGAGGCGTCGATCACGGTGCTGACGACGGACGACTACCGCATCCGCGTTCAGCCCGTCGCGCTGACGACGAAGAAGGCCGATCGCTCGCAGGAGAAGGCGATCCGCCGCGTCATGATCGACAAGGTCCACGCGGCCGCCGAGGACCGCACCTTCGAGTCGTTCGTCGACGCCATCGTCGAGGGGAACCTCTCGTCGGCCATCTACGGCGACGCGAAGCTCATCTACCCGCTTCGCCGCGTCGAGGTCCAGAAGCTGACCCTCGAAGCGCGCCCGTCCGAGGTCGCCGCCGAAGAGGAGACCGCCGTCGACGTCGACGCCGACGAAGTGGCCGTCGACGCCGACGAGTAACGCCTCGCCGAGCGACTCCGCAGTTTTTCCGTTTATCGATCACCTAGCGGCGGCGCTATCCAGAATGGAGATCGGAGACGGTGGCGCGTGCCTGCGAGGCCGCCCCGCGGCCGAGCAGCGCGCGAGGTCGCCGGCGCTACGCGCCGGCTGCCAGAGGGACCGAAGGTCCCTCGCTGGAGTCGGTCGTCCGGAGCAACGCGGAGGACGACCGACGAGGCTGGGGAGGCGTGAGGCTGTGGTTGTCGTTGGGAATTTGAAGCCGTTAACCGTCGATCCCGCACTACCGAAACGGCGGTCACACAACTACCCCACCTCCCGCGTCAGCTGCTCGCGGTACGGTTCGAACCCGTGTTTCTCGTAGAACGCCATCGCTCGCTCGTTGTCGACGTCGACGTCGAGCCGGAGCTCGCCGCAGTCACGCTCCCGAGCGTCGGCCGCCGCGCGCTCCAGGAGCCGGCTCGCGACGCCGCTCCCCCGGTACGGCTCCTGGACGTAGATGTCGCCGACAACCAGCCGGTCGGGACGGTCGAACACCGTGGGGCACTCGTCGACGCTCGTCGAGACGAACGCCACGAAATCGCGGTCCGGGTCCGGGACGCCGGGGGGCGCGGGATCGATCGGGTCGAGGGCGTCGCCGTCGGTCGCACCCGGATCGGCGTCCGAGCCGGCCGCGACGACCCACACCCGGCGGTCCGGGTTCTCCCGCAGCAGGCCGAGCTGGAACTCGGTCTCCGCGGCGATCAGCTCTCCGTCGGGTCGGTCCGCGAGCGCGTGCCTCGCCACATTCGCTGCAAGGTCGCGGTGATACGGGAGCCACAGCTCCGCCGCGTACCGCTCGACGGCGGCCTCGGTGGCCGGCAGGCGTCGGATCTCCATACGGCGGCAACCGGAGCCGGCGGCATACGCTTTCGGGTCGCGTGGGGATCGGTCGCACCTCTCGATATTCGGGAGACGAAAGCTTGAAACGCCGCTCGCTCGACCTGACAAACATGAAACTGCGGGTCATCGAGAAAACCGACACGGAGCTCCGCATCGAGATCGCCGGCGAGGACCACACGTTCATGAACGTGCTGAAGGGCGTCCTGCTGGAGACCGACGACGTCGCGGCCGCGACCTACGACATGAACCCCGAGCAGTCCGGCGGCCAGACGGAGCCGGTGTTGACGGTGAAAGCCGAGTCCGGCGATCCGCTCGACGTGCTCGCCGACGCCGCCGGGTCGATCACCGACCGCACGGACGCGCTGCGCGACGCCGTGAAGGCGGCCTGAACCGGGACCGAAGAGCGTTTCGGAGCGTCTTTTCGTCCGCTTTCTCGCCCTTCACCTTCCGCTCTTTCCCGCGAGCCGCCCGGCCGAACGAGGGGCATACCTAAGTGCCGACTCCCGAAACGGGGAGGTATGCCGCCGAGCGTACTCATGCTGGGATGGGGATATCCGCCGAACATCACCGGTGGGCTCGACGTTCACGTCGGTGAACTCTTCTCCGGGCTCCGCGACGACTTCGGGGTGGACGCCACCCTCGTGTTGCCCGCGGAGTTCGCGCCGGACGACGAGCCGGGGATCGAGCCGGTCGAGACGGGGAAGGGGGACGTTGCGGCCCGCGTCGACCGCCTCAGCGACCGGTTCGCGGATCTCGCTCCGGACCACGACGTGATCCACACGCACGACTGGTTCGGCTACGGCCCCGGCCGACAGGCCGCGCGCGCGTCGGACGCGACGTGGGTGTCGTCGTTCCACTCGCTGGCGAGCGACCGCAACATCGACCCGCCGACCCGCGAGGTCGAGACCGAGCGCCGCCTCGCGAACGCCGCGGACACCAACATCGCGGTCAGCGAACTCGTGCGCGAGGACATCCGCGAGCTGTACGACGCCGACTCCCGCGTCGTGTACAACGGCTTCTCGACGCCGAAGTTCTCCGGGAAAGACATCCGCGAAGACCTCGGAATCCACGGCGAGATGCTGTTCTTCGTCGGGAGACACACGGACCAGAAGGGGATCTCGCACCTGCTGTACGCGATGCGGAAGCTCCACCGCCACGACGTGACGCTCGTCGTCGGCGGCTCGGGCCACCAGACCGACCAGCTGAAGCGGTTCGTCGAGCTGCTCGGCATCGAGGACCGCGTCGAGTTCGTCGGCTACGTTCCGGAGGCGGAGCTGGGCGACTACTACGCCGCCGCCGACGCGTTCGTCTCCCCCTCGTACGCGGAGCCGTTCGGCATCACGATCACCGAGGCGCTGGAGTCCGGGACGCAGGTCGTCGCCACCCGCTCGGGCGTCGCGGAGGTGCTCCCGGACGACTGTCTCGTCGAGGTGGAAGTCGACTCGGAGTCGATCGTCGACGGGATCGCGACCGCGCTCGACCGCGAGGAGCCCCCGACGTACGAGCGACGCGAGTGGTCGGACGTCACCGAGGACACGCTCGCCGTCTACGAAGACGTGGCGTAAGACGCTCTGCACTCCGCTCGGCGTTTCTCAACCCGTTTCCATCGGTATCGACTGCGACTCACCGCGTCTGCCCGGCGCTACTCACCGGCTAGTCGCCGCCGCTCGCGTCGCCCGCGTCGCCGTCGACAGCGCTGCCGTCGCCGCGGTACACGTCGAACTCGGTGGCCGTCTCCGGGTGGGTGATCCGGAAGCCGTCCGCGGTGTCGATCACGCCCCGTGTGCTTCCGGACCCGCCGCCGTACGGGCTCTCCTCGCCGTCGACGCCGCTCCCGCCCTGATACGGCGAGGTGTACGGCGACTCGGAGACGGGCTCGTCGAAGTCCTCCGGCGGGAGGTAGATCCGCTCGCCGCTCGCCGAGCGCACGACGACCGCGATGTCACGAGTTCCGCTCACGTCGATGACGGTCCGCTCTCCCGTGACGCGCGCGTCGATGTCGATCTCGTCCATGCCTCACGTTGCGGACGGGGGCGGTTTAGCACTACCGGCGCCCGCGGCCGACGAGGTCCCGGAGGCGGGCAACGGGCACCGCGGACCCGAGATCCGGGAGGGGTGGTGAACCCTTTTGTGCGGTCGCGTCGAACTCCGACCCGATGGACGTCAACAGCCATGCCGAGGAGCTCGCCTCCGACCTCGGTGTCGACAAAGAGGAGGTCAAAGCCGACCTGCAGAACCTGCTGGAGTACAGCGTCCCGATCGACGAGGCCAAACAGAGCGTCCGCCGGAAACACGGCGGGGGTGGCGGCGGCTCGACGCCGACGCCCGACGCCGTCGACGTGGGCGAGATCACCACCGACCACGACGGCGTGACGGTCACCGTCAGGGTGCTCACGCAGGGGACCCGCACGATCCGGTATCAGGGCGACGACCTCACGATCCGCGAGGGGGAGATCGCCGACGAGACCGGTGTCATCTCCTACACCGCGTGGCAGGACTTCGGCTTCGAGCCGGGCGACTCGCTGACGATCGGCAACGCCGGCGTCCGCGAGTGGGAGGGCGAGCCCGAACTCAACCTCAACGACTCCACCACCGTCGCCATCGCCGACGAGCCCGTCGAGGTCGATCGGGCGGTCGGCGGCGACCGGAGCCTCGTCGACATCGACGCCGGCGACCGCGGGCGTAACGTCGAGGTCCGCGTGCTGGAGGTCGACGAGAAGACGATCTCCGGGCGAGACGGCGAGACGGAGATCCTGGAGGGCGTCGTCGGCGACGCCACCGCGAAGCTGCCGTTCACCGACTGGCAGCCCCGCTCCGAGCTGAAGCCGGGCACCGACCTCCGGATCGAGGACGTGTACGTCCGCGAGTTCCGCGGCGTCCCCTCGCTCAACCTCACGGAGTTCTCGACGGTGACGCCGCTCCCGGACCCCGTCGAGGTCGCCGAGGACGCGCCCCGGCTGTCGATCGCCGAGGCGGTCGGCTCCGGCGGCATGTTCGACGTGGAGATCGTCGGCAACGTCCTCGAGATCCGGGACGGCTCCGGGCTCATCGAGCGCTGTCCGGAGTGCGGCCGCGTGGTCCAGAACGGCCAGTGTCGGAGCCACGGCGACGTGGACGGCGAGGACGACCTCCGCGTGAAGGCGATCGTTGACGACGGCACCGACACCGTCACCGTCGTCCTCGACGACGAACTGACCGCCGAGGTGTACGGCGGCGGGCTCGACGACGCCCTCGACGCCGCGAAGGACGCGATGGACAAGGCGGTCGTCGCGGACGACATCGCCGACTCGCTGGTCGGGCGCGCGTACCGCGTCCGCGGGAACCTCTCGGTCGACGACTACGGCGCCAACCTCGACGCGACCGAGTTCGCGCTCGCGGACGACGACCCCGCCGACCACGCCCGCGCCGCGCTCGCGGAGGTGGGCGAATGAGCGACGACGGGCCGGGCGCCCGCGAGGTCGCCCACCGGCTGTTCGCCGCCGAGTTCGACGACGCCTCCCTCTCGTACTCCGAGAGCGACGAGGAGCGCGCCCCGAACTACGTGGTCACGCCGACCGGCGCGCGCGTGAACCGACTGTTCGTCGCCGGCGTGCTCACCGAGGTCGAGCGCGTCAACGACGAGACGCGCCGCGGGCGGGTCGTCGATCCCACCGGCGCGTTCGTCACCTACGCCGGGCAGTACCAGCCGGAGGCGCAGGCCTTCTTAGAGCGCGCCGACCCGCCGTCGTTCGTCGCACTCACGGGGAAGGCGCGCACCTTCGAACCCGAGGACTCCGACCGCGTGTTCACCTCGGTCCGGCCCGAGAGCCTCAACGAGGTCGACGCCGACACTCGCGACCGGTGGGTCGTCTCCGCCGCGGAGGCCACGCTCGACCGGCTCGCCGTCTTCGCGGCGGCGCTCGACTCCGACCTCCGGGGCGAGGCGCTCCGCGCGGCGCTCGAATCGGGCGGCGCGCCCGACTCGCTGGCGGCCGGAATCCCGAAGGCGATCGCCCACTACGACACCTCGACGGCCTACGTCGAGGCGCTCCGGCGGCTCGCCGTCGACGCCCTGGAGCTGATCGCCGGCGACCGCGACGAGGTGCGCGCCCTCGAGGCCGCGCCCGACGAGGGCGGCGAGGCCGCGATCGGCGCGCTCCCGGAGACCGACGTTACGATAGAGCCGCCGACCGACGCGGTCGCCGACTCGTCGGCGGCCGATCCGGCGGTGTCCGACTCCGAACAGCCCGAACCGGTCTCTGAGACGGACTCCGAGGCCGCGGAGGTCGAGACGACTGAGACGAGTGAGGCAGCCGAGGCGACCGAAGCGACCGAAGCGACCGAGACGGCCGAGGCGACCGAGACGATCGACTCCGAATCGACGGAGTCCGCCTCGATCGGCTCCGAAGCATCCGACGCTGCCGATGCTGTCGACACTGCGGACGCCGCCGACGCCGCCGACGCCGCGGCTGTCGACTCCGACTCCGCACCCACCGGGACCGAGTCCGCCGCGTCCGTGCCCGACCCCTCGGAGACGGAGTCCGAGTCCCTCGACGCCGAGCCGGAACCCGACCTCGGTTCCGAGCCCGCCGACGAGAGCGACGGACTCGGCGACTTCGACGCCGGAGCGGGCGACGCCGACGAAGCCGGCGCGGAGAGCGCCGACGTCGACCCCGACGAGCCGCCGACCGAGCCCGCCGCCGACGAGATGTACGAACTCGACGACGCGGAGCGCGAGGAGATCGAGTCGGAGTTCGGCACCGACTTCTCGACCGGCAGCGAAGTCGACGAGCCCGGCGAGGCCGACATCGACGTTCCCGACCCCGAGGAGATGGAGGAGCCGGCCGCGGCCGAGAGCGGTGACGCGGCCGCGGGGCAGTCGGACGCCGGCGCGCAGCCGGCGGACGAGGCGCCGGCGGGCGACGAGGCGGGCGAAACGGCCGCCGACATCGACCTCGAAGCCGCGGTCGTCGACGCGATGGGCGCGCTCGACGACGGCGACGGCGCCGACCGCGAGGCGGTCGTGGAGGCCGTCGCCGACGATCACGGGGTCGCGGCCGACGCGGTCGAGGACGCGATCCAGGACGCGCTGATGAGCGGGAAGTGTTACGAGCCGGGCGACGGCATGCTCAAACCGATCTGATGACGCCGGGGGCGTCGCCCGCCGTCGAGCCGGTGGTCGGCGAGCCGGCGGCCGTGGCCGACCTCGGGAGCGAGCGCGCCCTGCTGGTCGCCGACGTGCACGCGGGCATCGAGGTCGGGCTCCGCTACGAGCGCGGCGTCGAGCTCGACAGCCGCGCCGCCGAGCGCCGCGAGCGCCTCTGCGATCTGATCGCCGAGACCGACGCCGACCGACTGGTGGTTCTCGGCGACCTCGCACACCGGATCGCGGCGCCGGAGGGCGACGAACGCGAGGAGATCGTCGAGCTGGTCCGGGCGGTGACGGACCGGGTCCCCATGACGCTCGTCGAGGGCAACCACGACGCCGGAGTCGCGGAGGCGTTCGCCGACGATCTGGACGTGATCGGGGCCGGCGGCGGGATTCTCGGCGACGGCAGCCGCGGTGACAACGGCGCGTCCCCCCGCGGCGACACGGGAATCGGCGTCCTCCACGGCCACACGTGGCCCGATCCCGCACTCCTCGACGCCGACGTGGTGTGTATGGGCCACGAGCACCCCCAACTGCGGCTAGAAGACGCGGTCGGCGGGTCGCGCGTGGAGCGCGCCTGGCTCCGCGGACCCCTCGATCCGGCGGCGTTCGTGGAGGGGGACGAGCATGCTCCCTCCGAACCGCCCGAACTCGTCGTCTTTCCCGCGTTCAACGAGCGCTCCGGGGGGACGTGGATCAACGTCGACGGCCAGTCGTTCCTGGCGCCGTTTCTCCCGGAGGCCCTCCCGTCCGGCGACGCCTACCTGTTGAACGGGACGCGACTCGGCGACTTCCGACGGATCTGAAGGGGCGACGCTCCTCCCCGGCTCGCCGCCCTCCCGCGCCGGGAGCGTTTTTCTCTCGCGGGACGAAACGACGCCCATGACCGTCGACCGCGCGCCGACCGAGATCGACGAGGCGGGGTGGCACTGGCTCCGGGTCAAACACGTAACGGGATTTCCGCGGGACGCCCGGGACGGCTACTTCCCGGAACACGGCGTGACGCGGCCGGCGGCGACGACGGAGGCGCACCTCCCGGCGATCGAGGCCGACGAGGAGTCGCTCCCGGCCGACACCGAGACCGTCGCCGACGCGGACCGGCTCGCTCTCGAAACGACGTACCTGAGCGGGAAGTGGCTCGTCGAGCGCCCGCCAGAGGCGGTGGACGACCTCTGGGAGGCGGTGGTCGACGATGTCGCGGCGGGGCGCTTCTGGGACGCGAAGGTCTCGACCCGCGCGGGTTGCGAGGCGTTCGGCGAGACGGAGCACGCGGTGCTCGTGTTCACGCCGAACTACTTCGACCGGAGAGATGTCGATCGGGTGCGACGCCGGCTCAGGGACGCCCACGGGGTGACTCGCGAGATCCGGTACCGCCCGGACGTGTACACGCTTGAGGGCGTCCACGAAACGCGGCTCGGCCCCCTCACCGACTCGGACTCGGCGCGGTTCAGAAGTTGAGCCGGCGACAGCGCCGGCGGCTCGCGGCGTCGCCGACTACTCGACCGGCCGGAACCGGAACCCGTCCCACGCCTGGCTCTCGGGTTCGCGGATCCCGGCGCCCGGTTCGCGCAGTTCGCCGGCGTAGACCGGCTGGACGCGGTCGCCGATGTCGACGTCGAACGTCTCCCCGGAGCCGTCCTCCCGCCCGGCGATCTGTCCGAGCGCGCGGACGGCCGGGCCGTCGTACTCATCGCCCAGTTCGAACTCGACGATAGCGAGGGTGTTGGGCTCGCGGACGCCCGGCGGCGTCGCCGTCGAGGTCGTCCACGTGAGGACGTGCCCCTCGTACTCACGGAGGTCGACCGTCCCGACGCGCTCGGCACCGTTCGGGCTCACGGTGTGGGGTGGGTAGGTGACGGTGCCGTCCGTGTACTCGGCGGCCTCGAAGGCCGGCTCGGCGGTCTCTTCGCTCGCGTCTCCCGCGTTCGCGTCGTCGGTCGCGTCGTTGTCGCTCATTGGTTGCCCTCCAGAATCGTCGTGGTCACGCAGTTCCCGAACCCGCCGACGTTGCAGGCGAGCCCCGTGTCAGCCTCGACCTGCCGCGGGCCGGCGTTGCCGGTGACCTGCTCGAATATTTCGTACACCTGTGCCACCCCGCTGGCGCCGAGGGGGTGCCCCTTCGACTTGAGGCCGCCGGACGTGTTGATCGGGAGGGCGCCGTCGCGGTCGGTGACGCCCTCCTCGACCGCCTTCCACCCCTCGCCCTTCTCGAAGAAGCCGAGGTCCTCGCTCTGGAGGAACTCGAGGATGGTGAACATGTCGTGGAGCTCCGCCACGTCGATGTCGTCCGGCCCGATCCCGGCCATCTCGTAGGCGATATCGGAGGAGTCGACGACCCCGCCCATCGTCGTCGGGTCGGCCCGCTCGTGGACGACGTGGGTGTCGGTCGCGCCGCCGATCCCCGAGACGACCGCGTACTCGTCTTCGGGGACGTACTCCGCGGCGACCGACTCCGGACAGAACACGAGCGCGGCCGAGCCGTCCGTGATCGGACAGAAGTCGTACAGGCGGAGGGGGTCGGCGACGATCGGCGAGTCGAGCACCGTGTCGAGGTCGACCTTCTTCCGGAACTGCGCGTGGGGGTTGTCCACGCCGTTCGCGTGGTTCTTCACCGCAACCTTCCCGAGGCTCTCGCGCGGCGCGTCGTACTCGTCGAGGTAGAGCCGCGCCGTGAGTCCCGCGAAGGAGGGGAGCGTCACGCCCTGTTTGTACTCGACCGGGTGGGTGAGCGACGCGATCACGTCGGTCGCCTCGGTGGTCGTCCGGTGGGTCATCTTCTCGCCGCCGACCAGCATGGTGAGGTCCGACGCGCCGGAGGCGACCGACTGCCACGCGGCGTACACGCCGGCGCCCCCCGAGGAGGAGGTCTGGTCGATGCGGGCGGTGTAGGCGGGCTGTGCCGCCAGATCGTGGGCGAGGGCGTTCGGGACCCCGGTCTGGCCCTCGAACTCGCCGCTGGCCATGTTCGAGACGTACAGGTGATCGAGGTCGTCGCCGTCGATTCCGGCGTCGTCGAGCGCGGCCGCGCCCGCCTCCGCCAGCAGCTCTCGCACCCACGCGTCACGCTGCCCGAACGGGGTCATCGACGCGCCGATGATCGCTACGCGTTCCATATCCGTGGGTCCACGGCGCCCGCCTAAAGCGTACCTCTCTGCGGTCGGCGAGCGACCGATCGACCGTCGCCCTCGCGGCTCACTCCCCGCGTCGCCCGGCGTGACCGGGGTAGTCGCGCTCGAACCGGGAGCCGATCTCGTCGCGGTCGAGGCGGATCACGACCGGGCGCCCGTGCGGGCAGGCGTACGGGTTCTCGCACGCGTCGAGCCGGTCGAGCAGGTCGACGACCGCCCCCTCCGTCAGCGAGGTGTTCCCGGTCACGGAGGGGTAGCAGGCGAGATCGGCGAGCAGCTCGTCGACCACGTCGGTCACCGGCTCGTCGCCGGCGGCCGCGTCGTCGACGAGCGCGGAGAGCACGTCCCGAACGAGGCCCGGATCGAGCGCGGCGTCGAACACCGCCGGGACCGACTCGACGATCACCTCGCGCTCGCCCGCCCGCTCGGCCCGGAAGCCGACTCCCGCGAGGTCCTCGACGAACTCCTCGAACAGCGCCGCCTCTCGAGCGGTGAGCTCTATTCGGACGGGCTCCGCGAGCGCCTGCGCGTCCGCGCCGCCGGCGAAGGCGGCCTGCAGGCGCTCGTAGTTCACGCGCTCGTCGGCGGCGTGCTGGTCGATCAACACGAGCCCGTCCGGCGCCTCGGCGACGACGTACGTCTCGTGGAGCTGGCCGAGCACCCGCAGCGGCGGGAGCGAGTCGTACGTGCGCTCCGCGGTCGTCGCCTCGCCGTCGAGCGTCCGCTGGGCGGTCGGGGTCGAGCCCGAGTCCGCCGCTGCCCCCAGTTTCCGTTGTCCCCCCGACGTGTCGACAGCGGCGTCCGTCGCGGAGTCGGCGGCGTCGTCCCTCGCGGAGTCGGCGGCATCGGGCCCGGAAGCGTCAGAACCGTCGTCGTCGTCCTTCCCGCCCCCACCGCTCTCGTCCGGCTCCGACTGCCAGGTCCGCGGCGAGGGGCGGTCGGTCGCGGAACCGCCGGACGTGTCGGGGGGGACCGACTCGCTGGGAGTGACCGACCCGGCCGCTTCCGCCCCGACGTCGCCGACCGCCCACGCCTCCTCGTCCGTGGGGTCCAGTTCGGACGCGCCGGTCGCGGACGCGGCGGCCTCACCGTCGCCGTCGTCGTTCTGATCGTCGCCGTCGTTCGGACCGTCGCCGCGCCCCGCCTCGCCGCTCCCCAACTTGCCCCCGTTCCGATTCCGCCCGCTCCGATCGCTGAGCGCGGCGCGTTCGTGGTCGGTCCCCGCGCCGCCGACGGCCTCGGTCTCCGGGGACTCGGGGGCGACCGCCGTCTCGTCCGGGGCGGACTGGCCCCTCGGAGCCGTCGACCGGATCAGCCCGTGGTCTAGGAGGGCCTCTTCGACGGCGTCCTCGACGGCTTCGCGCACCGCCGGCTCCTCGTCGAACCGGACCTCCAGCTTCCGGGGGTGGACGTTCACGTCGACGTCGCCGGGCGGGACCTCGACGAAGAGCACCGCGAAGGGGTACCGGTCGGGCGCGAGCTGGCCGCCGTACGCGTCGAGGACGGCCTCGCGGAGGGCGCTCGCGGTGACGTACCGACCGTTGACGTAGGTCGCCAGGTACTCGCGCGTCGACCGGGTCGTCTCCGGGTGCGAGACGAGCCCGCTGACACCTCGAACGGGCGGGCTGGCGGCGGAATCGGGGTCACCGGCGGAGTCCGGGTCGCTCCCCTTCGGCTCCCACTCAACGTCGACCATCGCCTCGGCGACCTCGCGGCCGTAGACGGCGAGGACGGCCGACCGGAGGTCGCCGTTCCCCTCGGTCGCGAACGTCTCTCGCCCGTCGTGTTCGAGCGAGACGGCGACGCCGGGGTTGGCGAGCGCGTAGCCCGTGACGACCGTGTTGACCCGGTCGAACTCGGTGGCGGTCCGCTTGAGGAACTTCTTGCGTGCCGGCGTGTTGTAGAAGAGGTCGTCGACCTCGACGGTCGTCCCCTCGGGGCAGCCGGCGGGACGCACCTCTCCCACCTGGCCGCCCTCGACGGCGATCTCCGCCCCCGCGTCGGCGCCGGGCGGGCGGGACCGGACGGTGAGCCGCGACACCGCGCCGACGGTGTACAGCGCCTCGCCGCGAAAGCCGAGGGTGCCGACGCCGCGGTCGAGGTCCTCGATGTCGCCGATCTTCGAGGTTGCGTGCTCGGCGACCGCGGCCTCCAGTTGCCCTTCCGGGATGCCGACGCCGTCGTCGCGGACGCGGATCCCCTCGGTGCCGCCGGCCTCGACCGACACGGCCACGCGCGTCGCCCCCGCGTCGAGGCTGTTCTCGATCAGCTCCTTGACGACGCTGGCCGGGCGCTCGACGACCTCGCCGGCCGCGATGCGCTGGACGGTCCGCTCGTCCAACCGCTCGATGTTCGGCGGCTCCATTGCTACCCGTTGGTGGGCCGAGCGCGCACTTGAACCCGTTGTCGGCGGCGGCGACGCCGGACGGAAGGTGTGTCGCACGGCGAGCCGATAGAAAACGGACCGAAAGGGACCGAAAACGGACCGAAAGGGACCGAAAGCGGACCGAAAGGGACCGAAAGCGGACCGAAAGCGAACCGAAAGCGAGCCGAGGCGGAACCGGGACGGAGCCGCTTAGCCTTCCATCCCGCCGAACGAGAGGCCGTCCTCGACGGAGCGCTGCGCCGCGAAGTAGACGATCGCGACGGGGAGCGCGAACAGGTTCGCGAACGCCGCGAACCGCGTCCACGGCGTGGAGAACCGCCCCTCGGTCGCGATGTTGTACAGCTCCACCGAGAGCGGGTAGTTCTCGGGGCGCAGCAGCGTCTGGGCGATGATGAACTCGTTCCACCCGGCGAGCCAGACGAAGATGAGCACGACGGCGAGCCCCGGCTTCGTCAGCGGGAGGATGACCTCCCGGATCGTGTCCAGGAAGCTCGCGCCGTCGACCATCGCCGCCTCCTCGTAGGAGACGGGGATGTTGTCCATGTACGTCTTCAACAGCCACGTGTTGAACGGGATCGCCGACGCGGCGTAGAACAGCCCGAGGATGAACAGGTTGTTCGTGAGTCCGTACGTGCTGAACAGCGAGTAGAGGGCGACGAGCGTCGCGATCGACAGCCCGGCGCCGATCTGCGTGAACAGCACGTAGCCGTAGAGGATGCGCTTGCGCCCCACGAACTGTCGGCGCGAGAACGCGTACGCGGCCGGGACGATCATCCCGAAGCCGGCGACGAGCGTCACGCTGACGATGTAGAGGCTGTTGAACAGCGCGCCGGGACCGGTCTCGGTGCCGGCCCATCGGAAGCTGACCAGCCCGCTCTCCCCGCCGAGGACGAGCTGGGGGTACCCCCAGTCGCCGTCGACGAAGAAGAAGTCGGACTCGAAGATCACCCACCGGTACGCGCCGAGGTTGTACGTCGTCGGGTCGGGGAAAATCCCGCTCGTGTTGAACAGCCGCGACCCCTCCGCCAGCGACGCGGTCGTGATCCAGAACAGCGGGAACAGCAGGACGAGCACCATCGCGAGCCCGAACAGCGTCATCAGGACGCTCTTGGTCACGTCCCACGCGGTGCGCTTCCCGGTTCGAACGTCGTACACGGCTCGCTGGACCATGACGGCGAACCGCTGCGGGGCGGTCGCGAGCGCGATCAGCTTGGCGGCGACGAACGACGCGAACGCGCGGATCGCGCTCATTCGTCACCCACCCCCTCCGCGAGGCCGCCGTAGCGGACGGCGGCGTACATGAACAGCCCGACGAACGCGATGCCGACGATCAGGATCGCGGCCGACAAGCCGAACTGGTTGAACGTGATCGCCTCGCGGTAGCCGTAGACGATGATCAGTTCGTTTTGCCGCGACGGACCGCCCTGGTTGAACACCCACGGGATCAGGAACTGCTGGAACGAGGTCGCGGCCGTGAGGATCGACGCGAACAGCACCGGCCCCTTGATCGCGGGGAGCGTCACGGTGCGGAACCGCTGGAGCGCCCCCGCGCCGTCGACCATCGCGGCCTCGTGGAGCGACCGGGGCACGTCCTGCAGCGCGCTCACGATGATGATCACCATGAACGGGTACGCCAGCCACACCTCCGTGGTGACGTACGCGAAGAACGCCTCCCACCGACCGCTGAGGAAGCCGATCGGCACGTCGAAGAGGAGGAGTTCCGGCGCCGACACCGACGACATGAGTTCGTTGTACCGGCCCAATATCGTGTTGAAGACGCCGTAGCGGGCGTCGCTGAACATCCCGCGCCAGACGGTGATCGTGAAGATGCCGGGGAACCCCAGCGGGACGATCACCGCCGCGCGCATGTACCGTTTGCCGGCGACGCGCACGTGATTCAACAGCAGGGCGATCCCCACCGCCAGAAACACCTTGAACACGAGCGAGACGGCGACGAACAGCCACGTCGTGAACATCGACGTACGGAACTGCGGGTCCGCGATCAGCTGGACGTAGTTTTCCAGCCCGATCAGCTGCGCGCCGCCCCCGATCACCGACCCGGCGAACGTCGCGTCGGTGAGCGAGATGTAGAAGAGGTAGATGATCGGATACAGCATGAAGCTGGAGAAGAGGATCGCGCCGGGAGCGACGAGCAGGAGCCCCCAGTCGCGGGTGGAGAAGGGCAGCGCTGCCCGGAGGCGCGACAGCCCGCTGACGTCGGTGCCGAGTTGCGAAGAGGCCATGGTCCCGAACGGGGCCTACAGCGCCTCCCGGATCTCGGAGGCGGCCTGGTCGAGTGCGGCGTCGCTGTCCTGCTCGTCGTTGAAGACGCGCTCCAACGCTTCCGTCACGGGCGTCCAGACGCTGTCCATGTCGGGGTGCGTCGGGATGGGGACGCCGTGGTCGACCTGCTGGGCGAACGCCTGGACCTCGTTGGAGAGGTCGTCGTTGCTCACCACGTCGGCGAGCACGGGGATGTACCCCTGCTCTTCGGCGTTGGTCTGGATGACGTCCTCGTTGGTCGTGTACCACTCGGCGAGGCCGGTCGTGGCGTCGACCGTCGACTGCTCCGCGTCGGCCAGCATCGCGCTGAAGTAGAACAGCTGGATCCCGGAGTAGGAGCGCGGGTTGTTCCCGTCGACGGTCGGGAGCGTCGTGACGCCCAGATTGTCGATCTCACCCTGCAGGTTGCCGAGCTCCCACGGACCGTTGATCGCGAACGGCGCGAGGCCGTCCGCGAACGCGACGATCTGCGACTCGTAGCCGGGGTCGGACGGGACGTACTCGGACAGCGTTTCGAGCGCGTCCATGCCTCGCTTACACGCGTCGCTGTCGACGGTCACCTCCAGCTCCTCCTCGTCGAAGATGTTCCCGCCGTACGCCTGGATGAACCCGCTGACGAAGTAGGGGTCCGTCACGGGGTACGAGAGCCCGTACTGTCCGTTCTCCGGGTCGTGGTGCTCGTCCATGATCGAGACCATCTCCTCCATCGTCTCGGGCGGCTCGTCGACCATGTCCTCGTTGTAGAACAGCGCCACGGTTTCCGAGGCGAACGGAAGCCCGTAGAGGGACCCGTCGAACTGGGCCGCCTGACGAGCGGTCTCGGTGTAGCTGTCGAGCGAAACGTCGATGTCGTCGCTCGCGTCGTAGAGGAACGGCGGGTCCTCGCGGACCGCGAACCGGCCGACCCAGTCGTGGGCCCAGATCCACGAGTCGGGACCGTCGCCGGCCGGAATCGCCGTCTCGAGCTGCTGGTCCAGCTCGCCGCCGGGCGCCTCCTTGTTGATCGTGTTCCCCGACTCCGACTCGTACTGGTCGATGTAGCCGGTGATCGCCTCGTCCTCGGCGTCGGAAAGGTCGACCCACAGCCGGGCGGTGCCCCCGCTTCCGCCGTCGGAGCCGTCGCTGCCGTCCGACGCGTCGCTCCCGTCAGACCCGTCGGAGCCGTCCGATCCGTCCCCGCCGGTGCTGATACAGCCCGCGAGCGCCGTGAGCGCCGTCGATCCCCCCACCGCTTTCAGAAGCGTTCTACGTTTCTCGTTCATGTGTTCACAACAAACGATGAATTACATATTCATACATTTAGTACTTTGGGTCGGATTCGCAGAACCCCGATAAACGCGGCTTGACGCCCGAGTACTCCGCGATGCGCCTGATAGAAATATTTGGGATGAGATCGTTCCTCACACATCGAAAAAACAGCAAAGAACTAATATGCCAGTAGGACCGTTCTCAGGGAAATGGCACGAGTCACGCTCGATACGCTCCGGAAGGAGTTCGACCGGGGGACCATCGTCGCCGTCGACGACATCGACCTGGAGATCGGGGACGGCGAGTTCGTGACCGTCGTCGGGCCGTCGGGGTGCGGGAAGACGACCACGCTCCGGATGGTCGCGGGTCTGGAGGAACCCACGTCGGGCGCCGTCAGGTTCGACGACGAGGACGTCACCGACGTCCACGCGAAGGAGCGTCCGGTCGCGATGGTGTTCCAGAACTACGCGCTGTACCCCCACAAGACGGTCATGGGGAACATGGAGTTCGGGCTCAAGATGAGCACCGACATGGCTCCGGACGAACGCCGCGAGCGCGTGACCGAGATGGCCCAGATGATGGGGATCGAGGACCTGCTCGACGACAAGCCGGACGAGCTCTCCGGCGGA
This sequence comes from Halorubrum sp. FL23, assembly GCF_052439115.2. Taxonomy (NCBI): domain Archaea; kingdom Methanobacteriati; phylum Methanobacteriota; class Halobacteria; order Halobacteriales; family Haloferacaceae; genus Halorubrum; species Halorubrum sp. FL23. The sequence continues at coordinate 14,377 of NZ_JBQVRO020000004.1, read as the reverse complement.
CAGAAACAGCGCGTCGCCCTCGGCCGCGCCATCGCCCGCGAACCCGAAGTGTTCCTGTTCGACGAACCCCTCTCGAACCTCGACGCCAAGCTCCGCACCGAGATGCGCGCCGAGATCCAGAAGCTCCAGAAGGAGTTCGGCGTCACCGCGATGTACGTCACCCACGACCAGGAGGAGGCGATGACGATGGGCGACCGCCTCGCGATCCTGAACGACGGGAAGCTCCAGCAGGTCGGCAAGCCCACCGAGGTGTACCAGAACCCGGTCAACAAGTTCGTCGCCGGCTTCATCGGTTCGCCCTCGATGAACTTCGTCGACGTGGAGGTCGAGACCGACGGCTCGTCGGCGACGATCCGGAGCGACGACGACGGGCTCGCGTTCGAACTCAGCGACGAGTACGTCGCGGGCCACGAGCTGGAGAACGCCCCGTACACGCTCGGCGTCCGCCCCGAGAACATCCGGATCGTGGAGAACCCGACCGGCGACGAGACCCTGACCACGACGGTCGAGGTCGTCGAGCCGATCGGCTCCGACAACTACGTCCACCTCGCGATCAACGAGGACTTCCTCGCGCGGTCGACCCCGGACATCCTGCCCGAGACCGGCGACGAGGTGGGCGTGGTGTTCGAGGAAGCGAACATCCACCTGTTCGACGCGGAGACCGGCGAGGACGTGTTCCTCACCGAGGAGGAGATCGCGGCTGCGGTGGCCTGACCCGGCCCGCCTTCTCGACGTTCGATTCGCGATCCGCGCCGCCCGCCCCGTTTCGCCTCAGTCCGCCGCGTCCGGCGTCGGCGCCTCGCCCCCGAGCCGGTCGCGGTCGTGCCCCGCTTCCCAGTCGAGGTCCGGCCCGCGAGCGATGATACCCGTCGGAGTTACGTCCGGGTGAGTCGTGTAGTAGTGCTCCTTGATGTGGCTCATCATCACCGTCTCGGCGACCCCCTCGGTCTGGTAGAGGTCGCGCAGATACGGCCAGAGCTGCTCGTACTGGTGGATGAACTTCTTGTTACACATGAAGTGCGTGTGGTACACCTGATCGAACCGGACCAGCGTCGTGAACATGCAGATGTCCGCTTCGGTGAGCGAGTCGCCGACGAGGTAGCGCTGCTCCGCGAGGTGGTCGTTCCAGCGGTCGAGCGCGCCGAACAGGTCGTCGATCGCCTCGTCGTAGGCCGCCTGCGAGGTCGCGAACCCGGCGCGGTAGACGCCGTTGTTGACGGGCTCGTAGATCTCGGTGATCACCTCGTCGACCGCTTCGACGGTCGCCTCGTCGTCGGGGCCGGGCAGAAGCGACGCGTCGTTGCCGAGATCATCGAACGCGGTCGAGAGGGTTCGGAGGATCTCGCGGGACTCGTTGTTGACGATCGTCTCCTCCTCGGTGTCCCACAGCACGGGGACGGTCACCCGGCAGGTGGCGTCCGGGTCGGCCTCGACGTACAGCTCGCGGAGGTAGTCGCTGCCGTGAAGCCTGTCGGGGGTACACCCCCCCTTCTCCGGGGAGAACTGCCAGCCGTCCTCCCCCCGGTACGGGTCGACGACCGAGACCCCGATCGCGTCTTCCAACCCGAGCAGCGACCGCGCGAGCAGCGTCCGGTGCGCCCACGGACAGGCGTACGAGACGTACAGGTGGTACCGGCCCGCCTCGGGCTGGAACCGGTCGTCCGGCCCGGCGTCGATGTGGTCGGGCACGTCGCTGCCGGCGATCCAGTTCCGGAACGCCGTCTCGCCGCGCTGGAACGAGCCCTCCTCGTCGGTCGCCTCGTACGTGTCGGTCCGCCACTCGCCGTCGACGAGCTGATTCATGCTCGCCCGTACGGACGCGAGCCCCATAACGTGGGCGGGGACGCGCGTGTCACCGGTGACCCTGCGTGTAACCGGCCTCCCTCGATCCCGCTTCCTCCCGATACGGCTTTCCTCCCGATACGGCTTTCCTCGTCCCAGCGGCGACGGCGCGGCGACGGAAATATTGCTGCGTCGCGACGGGTTTATGAGACGCACGCGATTACTCGCTGCTAGTCATGGCCGCACAGGCGATGGATCGCGTTCCGCGATCGTGATGAGGTCTTCTCCGTGAGTATCGACACCGCGCCCCGAACCGACGCCCCGCACCCGAGAGCAGCCGCGCCCGCGATCGAGGTGATCGCCCGATGCTGACCGGCCGCGAGGCGGTCGCTCGCACCGGCATCGACGCCGTGGCGCTGAAGCCCGCCGAGTGCGACGTGTCGCGGGCCGCAGCACTCCCCGTCGACCGGGTGACGATCGACTACGAGGGCCGCGAACACCTCCCGGACGCGGGGACGCTGGCCGACGTGGCCGACGAGACGGAGCTGTACGTCACCACGCCGGTCCGGGTTGACGGGTTCGACCCGCTCGGCGACGACTCGCTGGTCGATCGGATCCCGGACGCGGCCCGCCGGGTGCTCGTCGCGGGCCACGGCGCCTACCTCTCGGAGGCGGAGTCGTCGCGCGCGGTCGCACCGCGGCTGGGTGCCGCGCGGCGCGACGCCCCCGACGCGTGGGTCGGCACGGAGGGCGTCGAGCGCGTTGCGCTGGCCGCGGGCGGGACCCAGTTCGAACTGCTCTCCCGGTCGACCGACCGCGACGTGCGCGCGCTCCGGGCCGCCGGGTTCGACGGCGAACTGGCCGTCTACGCGCCGACCGTCCTGACCGACGACGAGGACGCCGTCCTCGACGCCGTGGGCGCGTACGTCTCCCGTCGTCGGCCGGTCGCTCGCGCACTTCCGGACGGAGACGGGGCCGACGACGCGCCTCCCACGGACGCCTCGGCGACCGGTCGCACCCGCGAGGTGCTCTCGGCGGCCGCGCGGGACTTCGCGCTCGTCGGGTCGCCCGACACCGTCCGCGAGCGCGTCGCCGACCTCCGCGAGGCCGGCGTCGACCACGTGGTCGGCTACCCGGCGCGCGGGATCGACGAGTTCCTCTCGTAGCGACCGCCGCCGTTTTTAACACGACGCACCGTGACGCGTCGGCATGACCCGAGACACGCCGTCGGGGAGCGCCCGCCACGGCGAGGGCGAGGGACCGGCGGTCGCGGTCGTCGGCGGCGGCGCCGTCGGCGTCACCGCGGCCGCCGACCTCGCGGCCCGAGGCGCCGACGTGACGCTGTACGACCGCGGCGGCCTCGGCGCCGGCAGCTCCGGGCGCGCCGCGGGCGTGCTGTACGACGCGTACGCCGAGGACGTCGACGCCGCGCTGGCCGCCCGGGCGATGGAGCGGTTCCGGGCGCTCGACCGTTCGCTCCCCGGATTCTCGTTCACGTCGTGCCCCTACGTCATCGCCGTCCGCGAGGGCGACGCGGACGCCGAGGCCGTGCCGGCGATGGTCGACCGGATGCGCGCACACGACTGCGCCGTCTCGCTCGTCGACCCCGCGGCCCTCGCCGACCGGTTTCCCCTCGTCACTGACGACCTCGCCGTCGCCGCGGTGGCCGACGGCGCCGGCTGGTGTGACCCCGCGAGCTACGTCGCCGCGATGGGCGAGCGCGCACGCCGGGCGGGCGTCGCCGTCGAGACCGACACCGCCGTCTCGCTCGCGGGTGACGGTCCCGAGCTGCGGGTCGGCGCCGCGGATCGACCCGCCGACAGCGGAGGGTTCGACGCGGTCGTCGTCGCCGCCGGCGCGCACACCGCCGACCTCCTCGGCGGCGCCGGGATCGAGGTCCCCGTGGTCCCCTACCGCGTGCAGGCGCTGACCGCCGGGCTCGGTGCGGGCGGCGCGGCGAGCTACGACGGGCCGATGGTGTACGACGCGACCGCGGGCGCGTACGTCCGACCGCACCCGACCGGGCTGCTCGCCGGCGACGGCACCGAGCCGGTCCCGGCCGATCCGGACGAGTACGACCGAACGGGCGACGACTGGTTCGTCGAGTCGGTCTCGGCGACGCTCCGCGAGCGGCTCGCCGCGGTCGGCGAGGGCGGGGCAGACGGCGCGGACGGCCTCCGCGTGGAGCGCGCGTGGGCCGGGCTCTGTACGGCCACGCCCGACGGCGACCCGCTGGTCGGGCCGGTCGGCGACCCCGCCGACCGCGTCTTCGTCGCCGCCGGCTGGCAGGGCCACGGGTTCATGCGCGCGCCGGCGACCGGGGAGCTCGTCGCGGAGGGCGTGTTGGCGTCGCTGGAGGGGGTCGACGCGGACTCTCCCGAATCCCCGTGGATCGACGCGTTCGATCCCGACCGGTTCGACGGCGACGAGGCGTTCGACATCGCTGAGGGGATGTCGGTCGAGAGCCGAGCGAGGGAGTGAGCGACTGAGAGCGAGCGGCGGAGAACGAGCGACTGGGACAGGACGGGGGTACGCGAGAGGCTGCCGAGAACTCCGGATCAGGCGTCGGCGGCCGGGTCGGCCTCCGCGTCGGGGTCCGCCTCCTCATCTTCCTCCACCACGGCCACGTCGCGGCCGTCGTCCTTCTTCGGGATCTCCACTTGGAGAGTGCCGTTCCGCGTGAGCGTCGCGTTCGCGCCCTGCGGGGTCACGTTCGCGTCGCGGGGGAGCTCGGCACTTCCGGAGAGCGAGACGCCCCGTCCGGGAAACAGCATCTCGTAGCCGTCGTAGAAGTCGCGGAACCGGTCGAGCTCGACCTCGACGGTGTGATCGAGGAACGTCACCTTCAGGTCCTCACCGCGGACGCCGGGGGCGTCGAAGACGACGAGGTAAGCGTCGTCGCTCTCCAGCAGATCGCACGAGAGCGGCCGCCGCTCCTGCATCTTGCTCCACCCGCGGCCGACGCGTTCGAGGGCGCGGCGGACGACCGACCGGCCCGTCTCGACGAATCCGCTCACGAGCTACACCTCGATCTCGGCGAGGTCGCTCCCGCCGCAGTACGGGCACGAGAGGTCATCGACCGCGTGGTCGTCGGGCACGTCGTAGGTGTAGTGGATCCCACGTGGGTTGTGCGCACGTTGTGTGTATTCCATGTCGTTTGTACGTAACGCGTGCGGTACATTTATACCCCGCGACAGCCAGAGCGAGCACGCGATGGAACGTATCAATTTGAAAATAGATAGTGAGAAAAAAGACGAAATAACGCAGTACGTGGAAGAGAATAATGAGTACTCAAGTATGTCACACTTCATACGAATAGCGGCAAACAAGGAAATGAGTGACGAAGAGGAAGACTCCCCACAAGTCCCCCCGAGAGTCAGTCAAACTTTGAATCAAATTACAGAAGAGCTAGAGGAGATCCGTAGCGGCATCAATGAGGTCACTATCCAACTCGAATCAGAAGATACGGATATACAATCACTGTCACAGGAAGTGTATGAAACGATTCCACGAGCACCAGCGACCAATAGCGCTGAGATCGCCTCTACAGGCAGATCTTACGACGAGCTGGATCATCAACATGCTCATACGGTTCTCCGAAACTCCGATAAACCGAGTACAATAACCGGAATTGCTCAACACTTGAACGCTGATAAGAAGGACATCCAAGACTCAATTCATCACTTGAAATCAAACTTCCTACCGATACTAGAGCTAGTTGATGACGAGGGGAACAAGCATATTCTCAAGCAGGAGGAGCGACGATGATCGAGGAGGCTGAAGAGTTTCTTCGGTCGTACCGCCGTGGCAGAGCAAAGAGCACAGTTCGCAATGCCCGCAGCAACTTACGTCACTTTTCAGACTTCATAGAACGGAGCGGCCTATCTATCAATCAAATATCCAGTGATGTACTAGAAGACTATTTCCATGAGATGGACCGTGAGAACTACAGCAATCATACTATAAGAAACCGTCATCTCACAGTACGACAGTTTCTTGATCACTTGGGAATCAAAGAAGACTCTGACAACCCTGCCAATCAATTCAAGATCAGTAAATACGCCAGTCGAAAAAACAAGCGAGAAGAAGAGGCGTTACAGAAACGTGTCTGGCTAACTAGAGACGAGATTAACCAGCTTGTTGAGAATGCCCCTCAACCCGCAGTCCGTAACCGCTGTCTCATTCTCTTCATGTACTATACCGCCTGCCGACGGAGCGAGGCGGCTCAAGCTAAAGTCCGGAATATGAACTTCGACGAGCGGAAGGCGAAAATCAACAGTCAAAAGACTGGAAAGACTATAACCGTCCGGTGGCAGCCTCATTTAGACCCTCTTCTGAAAGAGTGGGTAAAGCAACACCGAGAGGCGTACACTACTGCTCCGGACAGCCCTCACCTCTTCCTAACTCAACAAGCCGAAAAGATTGCTCCAAACCATATCACCCGTATCATTCGGGAAGCTGCTGAAAGAGCCGGAATTCAGGAAGTACTGTATGAGGACAAATCAGGCAACAAGAGGAGGAAGATCACAAGCCATGCTCTCCGCCATTCCTTCGCTGTTCACTGGTTACAGCCTCCAAACAAGGGCTCATTAGAAGAACTCAAGAAGATTCTTGCCCATGAAGACGTCCAGACTACACAGGTTTATACTGAGATTGTCGAGGATCAAGTCGATAAAGCGTACGCCGACCATGCTGCGACCATAGGATACGACTCGGACCCTAGTCGTAATCCACAGGTATGTGAGCTATGTGGAGAACCTAGTTCCAAGCTGGAAACACATCACATTTCCTATGACCCCGAAGAAGTAATGGATGTTTGCTCTTCGTGTCACCGGAAGATCCATACAACTGATGAGTACAAATCTCTTAAGCCAGATACATCCAGAGCGGAGGCAAGAGAGCGTGACTGGACTCCCTACTGACTAGACTTCGATTTCCTCAAGACACTCAGTACCTCCACAAAGAGGACACGATAGATCATCAACTGAGTGGTCGTCCGAAATATCATATGTATAGTGATTCTCAAACATATCGAGTTCGCAGTCTTGTGAAGTACACTTGACTTCCTTGGTGGCAGGCATGTCCTGATATACAAGACGGCGAGTTATCAACGTTGGCCTATACGAACTAGAAACTCGCTATGTCTCCCAGTTGTTTCTTATAATCTACTTTGAAAAATACATATTTGTGACGTTCACGTCTGGTGTTCCTGAATCGGCTTTTCAACGTCCAAAACAGCCGATTCTCGGAGAGATTCGCTATGACAAAAAACTCAGCAGACGAGAGTATCTCTAGCCGCTCATGTGACCACTGTGGTTCACTGTCGGCTATTGGAGTCGAGCATTACAAACAGTATCGAGTATCAGATGAATTTGAGAGACTTTGTTGGAAGTGCGCTCAGGAACTGAACTCACATACGGCAGAAGAGCTGACCGATGAGGAATTGGTCGCAGCAATTGTTGACGGCTCAATCGGTCATGGCACTCCCGCTCACGCAGTAACGTATGTCCAAGAGTTCAGAGATGGTGGAGTTACGGCGTCGTATGAACAGGATGTAGCGGATTTGGACACTGACCTCGGTGCTCTCATTGAGTCCGCTAGAGCACACTGGCTTCACATCGAAAGTGAGTATCCGCAAAAAGCCGAACAGTTAATTGAGGCAGTCAGGCAGAAGCACGAAGTTGAGGAGCAAGAGGCTTACAAACCAGACATAGATCCCTTCGTCTACGACTCGATTCATGCTCCCGCAGGAATGGCAGCAGTAGTGATCTGCGGTCAATGTCGCGAACCGTGGGAGTACAATAATCTCACTCACGAGATGTCCGAAGACGAAAAGGAAGACATTCTCCGGGGGAACGGCTGTCCGGCCTGTTCCTGGGGAAGTAGTAGCCGAGCAACCGGCGCATATCATCTTGAACGGCTCCAGTCTATCCAGCAGAACACCAGTCTCGACCCCTTCAAGTACGATAATCTATGAGCACTCGCTGTCAACTCCGATTCACAGAGACCGACTCTGACCGAGTGGCTCAGATCTACCGGCACTCAGATGGTTACCCAAGAAGTGTACTGTCATCATTGGAGCATCTTCAAGAGCTCCTACATGACACTGGAACACAACGCGACCTGAGTTACACAGCAGCGCAGTTCTTATTGATCGATAAGCTTCGGCACATAGGCCATACTATTGAATCTGAAAGTGACACCTACAGTGACTGGCCTGATACGGTAGCTGGAATATTAAACCCAGAGTCTTGGAAGAACATAGACGCAACACCGTCTTACCTGCTGGGCCATGGCGTAGAGGACCCTTCCAGAGGTATCCACGGAGATGAGGAGTACATCTATATCGTTCAACTCCCAACACGAGATCCATTTGAGGAACCTGATGACTGGAATATTAAAATTAGCGAGCATCGCGGCTTTCCTCGCTGGGAGGATGATACTGAGCAGGCATTCGAAGTAGCTGAATGGCAGTTCGAGGGAACGCTTGAGCGAGCGATAGAGAGGTTCGGCAGCGATGACTGATGACGAGCCGGAGATTGACATTCCCGATAGCTGGAAAGCCAATATCTACGAGTTTACGGGGAACTTCAAGCTGGTAGCTGAGTTCAAGCATGAAGAAACCGGAGCCTGCGTCCGAGTTACTCCGTACAAGACGTATGGACAACCTGGCTTCTGTAACGCTCACCGTTTAGTCCTTGTCCATCCAGAGGACGGAGTCGAAGAGATAGTAGTCGGAATGGAGGTAGAACACGTCGAAGACGCAGAGGAAACGGCAATCAAGAAGATGAGAGAATATAGCGGCTAACCATGACTAAGATACCTGAAAAGTATGAACTACCCGATGGATGGGAGCCTACGATAGCTGAACTGGTCGATTTCAATACACTCTGCGCTGTCTACGAGTCGGAGAACTCAGAAACGATGATCCGTATAGCTCCGATTCCAACTGATAGATTTCCGGAATTCACTCACTCACACAGAGTACTCGTTGACGACCCTGAAGAAGAAACTGAGTTAGTCGCTGACGGGAGAGAGGTTGACGATGTAATTGATGCTAAATTGGTCGCAGTTGAAGCGATGAAAGAGGTGTCTGAAATGTAGCGGCAGTCTAATGCGGCAAACGGATTAGTGTATAGTCATCATGATTAGAATCTTCTTGAACGCAGCAAAGTGAAGTATCTGTCTGGAAAGCCGTAACTTGAGTAGTGTAAGATTCAGAGAGTGTGCTCAGCAAATTAGCCAAACTATCGCACTCTTTGTAGAGCGGGTATAATTCGGAGGATACAATAAGTACCATTTCACAAGCGACCGAGGTCCGATGTCTGTGTAATTTTGCCACCTTCTCGTCAACTTATATGTTAAAAACATAATATATGTATAATATATGTCCATATTGTCAGCAGTTGGGCAAGTTATCGATTTTTCTTTGAGTAGGTTAGATCTAATAAGCTTCATTTTGGGGGCGACAGCTGCTCTACTAACTAATACATATCTCAATTGGAGCCAACGCCGTATGCGTCGTCAACGGATTCGTAGAGAGTTCTCTCTCGAATTGGAATTAATGAGGCAACCATTACAGGAACTCAAAATAGCTGCTGCTCAAGAAAATACATTTGAGGCAACATCCTACAAAAAGCAACTCATACCAAAGATATACCGAGAAAATATAAGTGGTTTGAAATATCTCCGAGCAAAAGAGATGGGAATGATATATGTGTTTTATCAAGGGTTAGAAGGTCTTCTACATACAATCGACGATAAGAACGGAACAATTGACAACTTCTCATCTGGTAAAAGCAAGAGTACAGTTAGAATAGAAGATCCTTCATTTTTAGATGAAGACGCAGAAATAAAAAATATAGACGATCTAGTGGAGGTTCACCAGAGAGCATTACACCAAATTAATCAATATCCCGATACATTATATGGACAGATTCCAGAGGATCTACCATCAGTATTTTCAATAGACTAATCTAGGATACACATCTGATAATCCTAAAGTCAGACTGAAAGTAACTGCTTAGTCGATTCAGTTAGTTTTTGACTCTACTGCGTTGAGCGATATGGGTCGGTTATCAGCTTGAAATCCTATCTCGCAAAATGGAGGTCAAGTACAGATATTAGTAGAACACACTACTACCCATATTCAACAGAATTGTGTGTTCAGTAGTGCTTAGGGGGGGTGTCACATTCGCGCCCTCTATCTTGTATTAATATCAGACACTAAATATTTGCTTCATTTGCTTTGATGAGCGTCTAAGAATCATGGAGAGGATACAGAAAGGCCCATTCTCACGCAGTACAAGTGCGTTATAACACCCCCAATGTATCAAAACGTCGTGTGAACCGTGTGAGCTCGGTTTAACCTACCGTGGTAGAAAACCACGCAACGTGCCGATATGCGGTTATACGGGTCTGAGGGCGGTATATACCACACAAATTTGTGACCACGATCAGGATCGACGCTGTTCGGTCACTCTATTGATAACTCTATAGTAGTGTAGTAATATATAGCGAGCAGATTCAGTCTAATTGGTATAGTCAAAATGTATCTTGCGTACAGCAGAACTACAAATACTGGGAGACAGTGAAAACTCACCTACGGCCTTGTTTAGACGCGGTACAGATCGTGTTCTACAGTCGTTGTCCAACGAACGAGATTGGGTAGAGAGCTACTCTCGGAGTGATTCGGTTCACCCAAGAGAGCAACTAACCGCAGCCGCCGGGAGCGTCTAAACAAGGCTCTCACCTACTGTTCGTGGTGGTGAGATAGACTGCTAGTGCTGCGATCGCGGCTACGAGGAATACTATCCACTGAACTTGACCACTCGGGGAACCTGGTAGGATACTACTGATCCAGTTCCAGACGGAGAGGATCAGTACAAACACCAGTACCGCTAACCCCGCTGGTACAAGATTTACCATTCACTATCACTCGGTGTGTAACCGATGCTATCTTGATGCAGATCTGTGGAGTGCATCAATAATTCCAATCGGGAGGTAATTACTTAGACCAGTGACGAAAAGGCGAGTTTGAAGAATGAAGAACGGAGTTCACCGAATCAGGAAATGAGTTCCTTGAATGAAGAACTAGTACGATATTATGAAATCCGATAAGGTAGAGCTGTCCGACTGGATCAACTCACGTATTGATACTCCAAGCACCAGTAGGAGTATTACCCAATACCAAGTCGCTAAAGAATTTGTCAAGGAAGATCGCCCCTATTATAATGTCTCTAGAATGCATGCTGCGCTTGGAGGTAATACAAGCACAGACACCGTACAATCTCGAATGGACGAACTTGTCGAAAGAGATGTTCTTAGAAGCGAGAAGGTAAATAACGGTTACATCTATTGGCTCAATAGCAAAGATTCTGATTGGCCTATTCCTCCTGATGTTGAGGTCAAGCCTGAGCGTACAGAACCTACGGTTAGTGAATGGAAGAAGTACGGCTACGTGCAGTTAGCTGCTCTCTCACTACTTATAGTCGTGCTTGGAACGGCAATCACTCTCTTCGGAACCTTCCAAACAGGAGGTTATTACACAACACCCTGGGAAGCGAGCGAGATCATCGCTGTGGGATTGAGTGCAGGGATTCTGAGCTATCTGGGTCTATTTTTCGCCGGATTACTGTGGATATTCGATATTGACGAGCTTCCTAATATAGGGGACTTCTCTTGACGCCATAGAGAAACCCTAGTCGAATAATCAGGCTTAATAACTCAAAATAGGACCGCGATTCATGGAGTCGGAAGCGAGAGAGAAAGCGTTGTATCGATATTTGGAGTCGGCACTGGAAGTTGAGGATCCTGTTGACAAAGACTTCTATATCCGGCAAGTGCTTCAGCACGTTATTGTCGATCAGTAAACCCTTGGATGCTTATGGTGATCTAGTCGATCACGAGATCCTTTGCTGAGGATTAGACGGTAAGTGAAGACTTGTACTGATATTTGCTCGTAATTTATCATAAGTAGCCACATATATCAGAAAGATATAACTTTGGCCTTCTCCTCCTATGATCTGGACAGATTCCCACTCTCGGCTTCCAAATAGAGGTTAAGGAGTTAGTCTCTATAGAACGGTTCACACAAGAGATAACAAACATACTAGAAAAGACAAACATTCGATACTATAAAATGAACATGAGTAATAAGAACAAATTCGTGGCATGGAGAATAGACAGAGAGTTTGAGGACTCTGACTGGAAGATTAACAGTATACTTGTTAATTTGGTTCGTATGATTAGCATCACAAGTAATCCAATAGGGGTTCTGTAGGGCTCGTATCTATGTCACAACTATCTGATGATGAACAAACGCTAGCAGAACCAGCCAAAAAGGTCCTCAAAGACTACTACGAAGACCATGACGTAGACCTCCCATGGGGCAATAAATTTGGGAGTGTCTATACCGAGAGTGGAAATACTGTCTCGCACGATAATAATGTGATCCACGTCTCGACTATGCTGACGCTCGTCAGTCGAGCGCTAAAAGATACTAGAATTCAGCATGGTAATCGACAGGTGCCACCAGTATTACACACGCTAGCGATTCAGAAAAGTGGGACCGGAAAATCACCGGCATTGGACTTCGCTCGAATGGTCGCAGAAGCAGCTGATTATGATGTACGGATGAGTGGTGATCTTACCTCGGGTGGTCTTATCGGCGGAGTACGCGATGGTGAGGTCGTCCCAGGTATTGCCAACAAATACGATGTTATTTGTTTCGATGAAGCAAGCAGTCTGTTTCGTATCGCAAGAGGAGATCATAGTGCTAACTTCGCAGAACATCTTAACAATATTCTCGACGGTCGGAACGTGACGAAGGACTTGGCAACTGGAAACCTTGATTATGAGCCACGTTGTGTTTTGACCGGAATTACCTACCCGCCAGACGACATTGATTATCAGCGCTTTATGACTAACGGGACACTCTCTCGATTCTTCATTTTCTATCGCCCAATTGATTCAGAATTCTTCAAGTCAACCAGTCGTGAAGTTCTACAACGCGCACGTGCTTCCGAGCCGGATGTAGACCAGTCGATAACCGATATCCAAAGACTTGGAACGATAATTCGAGCTATTGCGCTACACTACGATGTTGGATTCCAATTTGATCATCAGTTTGGCAAAGAGGTTGAAGATATGATTATTGACGCAATCCACGGCACCTCAGAAGAGTATACCAAGGAGATTCAAGAATTGGTTGAGCCAGATCTGACCAGAATGGTAGAAAACACATTAAAACTCGGCGCAGTATTCGCTGCGCTTGACTATTGCTCTGAAGTTGTCGACGATTCGCACATGGAATCAGCAGTGAGGTTAATTGAGAGATCATGGAGACAGACCCTCGACTTTTTTGAGGCCCATTACCAAGCTAACGACACTCGCAATGGGTCGTCTCTAAACGAAGCTATGGTTGAGATGCTTAAGACACTACTCCGTAACGATCCAAAGACGCAATCTGAGGTTGCTGATGACATTGATAGGAGTAACCGGACGGTTCGAGAGTACGCTTCGGAGCTGGAATCGCTTGGGTTGATTGAGACAGTTACGAAAGAGAGAGAGAAAGAATATAAAATAAAAATCGACTGACCAAACGGAGATACGGAAACCGGAAATAAATGAATTATTTCGCATATAAACTATTATCGGAAGTCGGAAAACGGAGATGAGAGTACTTCTATCACATATAAATCCGTACAAATTTTCAATCGGGATGAGAAGCGACCGTGATAGCTACATCCATATTTTATATATTTATCTAGAATATTCAAACGAATATAATAGATAGTAATGTTTAGGCCCCACGATTGATTCAATCTTTATCAAAGATCAACTTGAAAATATCTTTCCTGCTTAATTGAGAGTAGTAGCATGCCCACACGTGTGGGCGCGCGTCTCTGATTGATTTAGGAGGAGTTTATATACTACAACTACCACTCAGTCTCCGATCTCCGGATTCCGATGAGGTGTTTATATAGCATAGCAAACGCCGTATCCGATCTCTGATTTCCGAATCCCGGTATCCCAGACTAGAGCTGCTAATGTGTCTTCAGAAGTATCGTATGAGCGTCGAATTCTGATAACTCATCTGAGAAGTAGTCTTTCTATCCAGCACTATGCTAATTTTGCGGGGATATTGAGCGACAAGGTGACTAGATTAGATCTGATTAAGGGATATCTTCACGTAATACTTCTCAGGATTCTCTTACTTAGATATTTGTAGCAATAAACCACTATTTCTGATCAATTTTTTATCTAGTAGAATCATAGTAGCTATTTTCTATAATATTAGAATATTTTTATATTCTAACCACACGTATCATCATGTGTCGTATGGGAACGACATCATACAGACTAGAAATACCAGACGAGAAGTGGAACAGATTCAAGCACACACTGTCAAAGAACCAGACTATCAACGATGTCATCGAGACGTGGATCGACGAGCGAATTGACGAAGAATCTCATGACTGAGCACGGGACAAGCGCTATGTTCTGTATTGGTGGAGCATCCGTTGTAGTTTAACGCCTCACGCCAGCGCCGTCTCCTGATCTGAATACCGTTGGGACTACCTGTCAGAGAAAC